>CALMKX010000107.1 GCA_937867335.1 uncultured Acidobacteriota bacterium | reverse complement strand
GCCAGCCAGCGGCCGCGAAGCGCCGCAAGCGGGCCGCAGTGGCGGGCCAGGAGCGGCGGCAAGTCCTGCGCAATGCCGAAAGCCAGGCGGAACAAGCCCAAGTCCTCCGCGGCGTGGGCTATGCCCTGGGCGGCGACAACGTGCAGCGCCCCGCCGGCGCCAGCAGGCTCGGCCAGTTCCAGTACGCGGTAGAACGCCGCGATGCAGTCCTCTGGGCGGCCGGCCAGGTAGTAGGTGCGGCCGAGCTTGGAGTGGGCCTGCGCTTCGCCCGGCTCGTCCCCCAGCAGGCGGTAGAGAAAGGCTACGGTGCGCAAGGACCGCTCCGCCTCCGAGAAGGCCCGGCGCTCGAGGTGCAAGGAGGCCTCCAGGCTGCCCAGCCGGGCCTGGAGAAGTGGGTCCCCACTGCCGGTGGCGGCAAGCTGCCAGGCTTCGGCGAAGCGCTCCGCAGCGGCGCTGTGTTCCTCGTTCAGGCGCAGGGCGTTGGCCAGCTGGGCGCAGGCTTCGGCCCGGAGGTCTTGCCGGAGGGCTCGGCCGGGGCCCTCCGCGGGTAGGCTCTCGGCCGTGGCGAGGGCCGCTTCCGCTGCCCGGCGGGCTGGCTCCGCCCCGCGGTGCACGGCTTTTCGGGCGGTGGAGAGCAGGTGCTTGGCCAGGCTCACCGTGCGGGCTTGCGGGCGGTTCCTCAGGTAGAGCCGCTGCTGGCCCGGCTGGTAGCGAGCCAGGGCCGCCGCCAGCCGCCTGAGCTCCTCGGCCGGCAAGGTCTCCGGCAGGCCGGCGAAAGCCGCGGAGAAGGCCCGAGCCACCGCTCCCTCGAACGCCTTCGGCGCCGGGCGGCCGGGCCCGGGTTCTTCGGCCAAGGGCTCAAGGGGCGGCGGCGCGGGGCGGCGGCGGGGCATGGGCAACTCCTCCAGCTCCTCGAGAGCTCGACCTTCGGCTCTCGAATTGATCTCGAAAAGAGCTTTGGCTCTTGCGCGCGAGCATAGCAGAGCCTCCGAGGAGCGGGAAGGGGCAACTCCTCGTGAAAGGAGGGAAAAGATGGCTGAGCGGCGCCGCTACTTGCCATCGGGGTCAACAAAGCTGCCCGAGTCGCTCCAATCTGCTGGCGGAGGGGCGGCGGTGAGGCCCCAAGGGTCAACATAGCTGCCCGAGTCGCTCCAATCCGCCGGTGGAGGGGCGGCGGTGAGGCGGCCGTCCGGGTCAACGCCGACGCCCGAATCGCTCCAGTCCCCCACCCAGCCCCAGAGCCAGCTCCACAAGCTCCACAAGCCGCCCTCCCGGGGCGCTGCGGCGGCAGGCAGGGCGGCGGCGGCGAGGGTAAGCACCAGCGCGAACGTTACAGTTAAACGCTTCAGAGTGCAGTTCATGGCTACTCCCTCCGCCGGGGAGCCGAGCGGCTCCAACCCCCATGGCCGGGCTGCTGGCGCGTGGCGGATGCGTGGCTTGAGAATGCCACAAAAGGGCCTGTTTGCCGCGCTTTGCGCCCCGCAAGGGAGTTTCCCTGCCGCTGCCGAGAAGGGTAGCGAGGGGGGCGGCGGGCGGGCGGAGAAGGCTGGTGGGGTGGGGCGGGAGGGGGGTGGGCGGTTACGTCTTTCGAGAACTTGGGGGGCCTTGCGCAAGCCGCCGGCGAAGGGCGAGCCACCCGGCACCGGCCACCAGTGCCGCAAGAGCCGCGAGACCCAGCGGAGCCAGCGCCGGCACCTCGGCGGCCTCGCGCAGGTCCGCCACGTAAATGGCCTGGGAGAGGCCTTCGAACTGCACGTGGACGGCGAGGATGCCCTGGCTCAAGCTGTGGCGCAGCTGTACGACGTTTTCGCCGCCGAAGAGCTCCTCGGTGGCGATCACCTTCTCCAGGCCGAAGCCGCGGGAGAGGTAGAGCGTGGTGAAAGCGGGCCGCGGCTCGGCGAAGAAGGCGACCCGGCGCTCGTCCACCAGCGGCTGGTCGTAAGCAAAGAGGGTGACCCCCTCGGGAGAGAGAGCTCGAGGAGGCAGGAGAACCTCGAGGTCAGCTCCTCGCTGCTGGTACAGGCCGAGGCCGGCGGGGGTGCCACCCACGAAGGCAATCCGGCCCGGGGCAGTGCCGGGCGGGAGGATCGGCCCCAAAGTAGCGCCGGGCTGGCCGGGGACGGGAGTGGTGTAGTCGGCAACCAGGTGAAGAGCTCCATCCCAGCGCACGATGCCGCCGTTGACGGGGCCCCAGCCTGCCCGGAAGACGACTTGCTGGCCGGCCAGGCTGGGCGAGTCCACTCCGGCAACTGCCTCCCCCGGGGCCCAGGGTACCGGATCGCCCTCTGCCACCGCCAGCCTGAGCAGGCCGTCCTGGAGGAACATGGCTCTCCGCTGGGTTACTTGGTCCGAAGCAGCAAACACCACCCTCGAGTCTTCGACGTCGTAGCCACCACCGAAGCCGGTCAAGTGAGACGGGCCGTGGGGTGAAGGTTGGGCGTCGGTGACCACGGCCCGCAGCTGGCCGTCCTCCCACAAGAAAAGGCCTTGGTGAAGGAAGCCCATCCACTCACCATGAAAGAGCACCTTGCGCCCACTGCACACGGGCTCGCCCACCCGGCTGAAGGGCACGCCCACGCTGGGCACCAAAGTACTCTCGTTCACCAGCAGCTCCACCTGGAAGGGAGCTCGCGCGCGGTAGATGCCGGAAGCGAAAGTATCTGCTTCGTTGCCGCTGAACACCAAGCCCAGGTCGCAGAAAGCCGGGCGGTGATTGTCCAGGAAAAAATTACCCTGCCCGCCGGGTACCGGTGTGTTGGAATCCACCCAGCGCACCAGGTGCAGAGGCTCCCGAGCCCCAGCCGGGGCACTCAGGAGAGCCGCCAGGCAGCAGAGGATGATCAAGGCACGGTGAGGGACCATGCGCTGGTATCTCCGGTTTCAAAGCCATCGTGAAAGAGCTGATATGTGAGAATGGTGGTATCCAGAGCGCGCGCGGCGTTCACTCTACCCCAGCCGAATTCCGGGTCCCAGCCCGGAGGGCCGAGGTCCCGGGCCGAGGCGGCGAGAATCTGCAGGAAGCGCCCCCGGTTGAGCCCCGGGTAGATGGACTTCACCAGCCCGCCGATGCCGGTCACCAGGGGGGTCGCGATGGAGCAGCCGCTTACCACGTCGAACTGGCTGGGGAGGAAAGGCGGCGCGCCGTGGGCCACCGAGAGGTTCACGCCTGGGGCCGAGATGTCCACGGCAAGGCCGGTCGAGGCGAAGGGAGCCAGCGTGTCGGTGTTGGTGGTCCAGGAAACGGCAATCACGGCCGGGTGCGCGGCCGGGTATCGGTCGTCCGCGGTGCCGGGGCCGTCATTGCCGGCGCAGGCCACCAGAATGCTGTGGTCCGCCGCGGCCGAAAGGGCGTCGGCCAGCATAGGGGTGGGCGCGAAGTTCACCAGGCTCATGTTCACGAAGTCCACGTCGTTTCTCTGGGCTACATAGTAGAGCGCCTCCATCAGCCACAGGCTGTTGCCGCCGTTGGTGGGGTCGAGCACCCGCAGCGGCAAGATCTTGGCGCGGTGGTCCAGCCCGGCCACCTCGAAGGCGTTGCCGGTGTTGGCCGCGAGAGCGGAGGTCACCCAGGTGCCGTGCGGATGGCCGGGGCGCGGGAAGTCGATGTTGGGGTCGGCGTCCCTTTCGAAGAAGTCCCACCCGTGGTAATCGTCCACCAGCCCGTTGCCGTCGTCGTCCAGGCCGTTGGGTGGGTCGAGGGGGTTGTCGTAAAGACGGCCAGTGAATTCGGGTTGGCTGAAGTAGAGGCCCGAGTCCAGTACGGCAATCACAGTGCTCGGGCTGCCGCGGGTGATCTCCCAGGCGATCACGGCGTCCAGGTCCAGGTTGCTCGGCTGCTCGAGGTGCCATTGGCTGCTGAAGATGGGGTCGTTGGGCACGTAGCCGCCCTCGCCTCGGTAGTTGGGGGAGGTGTCCAGCACCAGCGGGCTCGCCACCACGGCCTGCATCAGCCGCAGCATGGCGCCTTCGTCGCTGCCGGTTTGAGCCCGGTAGAGGCCCGGTGCGAAGCGGCGCTCGAAGCTCTCGGCTCCGGCCGAAGTGAGCACGTTTTCGGCCTGCTTGGCCGTGGTGCCGGGCCGGAAGCGCACCAGCACCTCTCCCGGCTCGTAGGCGTGCGGCAGGATCGCCACCGTGGGGGAAGCGGGGCGGCGGGCGAAGAGGGTGGCGGGGTCCAGGTTGGCCCGGGCGGGCAGGGCCGAGCCCAAGAGGAGGAGGGGGAGCAGGTAGGGCTTCATGCGGAATCTCCGTGCTCTGTGCCGTGGGATAAGTCTTAACCCTAAACTAGAAGACATTCGTAAAAAGAAACATCTGGCTTCATATCACAGTAAGCAGAGCATGCCAAGACTTGCCGGTCCTCTTAGTTATTTTCAGGCGCTACCGAACGGCTACTCGCGCCGCGGGCTCGGCGCAGAGGAGAAGCAGCCTTGGAGGGGGGGTCTGGCTCTCGTGGCTTCGACCTCGACTCAGTAGAACCGCCCTAGGGTACGGTGCCTTGGGCCGGCCGAGTACCGTGCCTCGAGGCCGCGATTCCACAGGCAATAGTCCACACGCATCGGCCAAGTCGGCCTTCCCAGAGTGCCGAGTTCCTCCGCGAGGCGCTCCACGGCCACCACGGTGGCGGCGCGGATCTCGACCTCCTCGGGGCTTCCTGGGGCCAGCAGCTCGCCGCGGGCGATCCGGCCGGCCAACTCGTCGTGGTAGGCGAGCACGCCGTCGGTGCGCAGCACATGGGGAACCTGATCGTCCGCGAAGGTGGTCAGGCGATCGAGATCGTGGAACCAGCCGAGGCCTTGGCCGTCGAAGGCGAGGGAAAGGTCCGCCGCGGCGAGCTGGGCCCGCTTCAAGAACGGCACCTCGAGCTCCTCGTAGTGGGCGATGTCGGCAAAGCCGGGAATCTCGGCGAGCAACATCACCAGCCGCTGGGCGGACCCGCCGGCGTTCTCGACGAGCGCCACGAAGCGGCCGTCGTGGCGGCGCAGCACGTGCGCCCCGAGCTCGCGCAGCGCGGCGGCGAAAAGGCCCATCAGCTCGCGAGCCGCGGGGCTGGTGGGATCCTGGCCGAAAACCTGGGCGCAGTGCTCGGCGCTCCAGGTGGTGAGCTCCTCGGCGGTGGGCACGCCCACGTCGGCGAAGCGGTCGTAGAGCGCTCCGGCCACGGCGAAATAGCCCTGCCGGCCGCGGTGAGGTCGCAGATCCGGGAAGTAGCCGGAGCCGAAGTTCACCGCCTCCAGCATCAGCATGAAGGCAGCGGTATCCGCCCCATGGCCCAGCCAATGGCAGGTGGGATCGAGCTCCGGCAAGGCGAGGTCCTCGGGCGAGAGGCTTTCCGCCAGCTGCCGCAAGAGCTCGTCCCGAATCACCACCTGCCGCGCCCGCGCCACCACCTCGCGGCAGGCGCGGCGAACCCGGTCCAGCAGGCCTAGCGCTTGGCTCTCCATACCCGTTCTCTCCAGTCGCTACGCCCGAGCCGCTCAGCGGCCCAGCCAGGCTCGCTTGAGCTCGGCGAAGGTGCCGGCGGCGAGGGCGGCGCGGATCTCGGCCAGGAGGCGGGTCATGAAGTGGAGGTTGGCCAGGGTGACCAGGCGCATCGCCTGGAGCTCCCCGGCCTTGAAGAGATAGTGGAGGAAGGCACGCGAGTAGCGGCGGCAGGTGGGGCAATCGCAGCCGGCTTCGATCGGCGAGGAGTCTTCCCGGAAAGTGGCGTTCATCAAGTTGATCCGCCAGTTCGGGCTGTCGCGGGTGAGAGCCCAGCCGTGGCGGGCCATGCGCGTGGGGGCCACGCAGTCCAGGGTGTCGATACCGCGCGCCACCGTTTCGAAGATGTCGTCCACGCCGCCGATGCCCAGCAGATGCACCGGCCGATCCGGGCTGAGCGCCGCCTGAGCCATCTCCACCACCTCGTACATCTGCGACTTCTCGGCGCCCAGCGAGCCGCCGATGGCGTGGCCGAAGAACGGCCGCGCCGACAGCTCCTCGCCGGAGCGCTGGCGCAGGTCCGGGTACACCCCGCCCTGGGAGATGCCGTACACCGCCTGCCGGCCCTCGTGGTGGCGCTCGAACTCGGCCAGGCAGCGATCCGCCCAGCGGTGGGTGCGCTCCATCGACAGACGGGTGTAGCCGCGGTCCACGTGGAAGGGCGTGCATTCGTCGAGCACCACGGCGAAGTCCGAGCCCAGCAGGCGCTGCACTTCCATCGAGCGCTCGGGGGTCAGAAGCTCGCGGGCGCCGTCCACGTAGGATTTGAACACCGCCCCTTCCTCGCTGATCTTGAGCAGCGAGCGGTTGCCGGGATTGGAGCGCCGGCCTTTGATCTCGTCCGCCACCGAGCCGTGGCCCAGGCTGAACACCTGGAAGCCGCCGCTGTCGGTGAAGATCGGCCCCTGCCAGCCGGAGAAAGTGTGCAGCCCACCCAGCCGCGCCACCCGCTCGGCCCCGGGGCGCAACATCAGGTGGTAGGTGTTGGCGAGCAGGATCTGGGCGCCGGCGAGCTCCAGGTCCTCCGGGCCGGCGGCCTTGAGCGTGCCGCGGGTGGCGCAGAACAGGAAGGCCGGCGTCTCGACGATGCCATGGGGGGTGGTGAGCCGGCCGAGACGGGCCCGGGAGCCGGGATCTCGGCTCAGCACCTCGAAGCCGAAGCCCGGGTAGACGAGGCTCAATGCGCCGGCCTCCAGCGCCGGGCGAGGTACATGAAGGGCGTGTCGAGCACGGAAAGCACCAGGCGCAGCCAGTAGGTGCCGAAGATGTAGACCACCACCACCGTTTTCCAGGGCACCGGCTTGGGGTTGAGCACCATCCAGGCCAGGACCGAGAACACCGTGTTGTCGATCAGCGCCGAAGCCGCGGTGGAGACGTTGGTGCGCAGCCACAGGAAGCGGCCATGGGTGGCCCTCTTCACCCGCTGGAAGATCAGCACATCGTTGAACTGGCTCACCAGGTAGGCCACCATGCCGGCGATGAAGAAGCCCGGGGAGGGCAGAAAGAGGGCTGCGATGTGGTCGTGGTAGGGCAGCGCCCAGGCCATCTCGGTGCCCGCTTCGGCCGGACTGAGCGGCCGGTAGCCGAGGGTGAAGATCATCACGCCGGTGAAGAAGAGGTAGCAGACGAAGCCCATCATCACCCCCCGGCGCGCTGCCTGGGGGCCGTAGCATTCGGTCAGGATGTCGGTTGCGAGGTAGGTGGAGGAGAACACCACCGTGCCGAGGGCGACGGGCTCCGGGTAGACCGAGAACTTCACCGCCTTCAAGACCTGGATGTTGGCGGCAAGGATGGCGGTGATGATGTAGACGTAGACGCCCGCCTGGCCGAAGAGCCGGTGCAGAGCCACCAGCGAGCCGAAGCACCAGAGCATGATGAGCGGCCAGATCACCTCCGGCGGAAAGCTCTGCAGCCACTCGATGAATCGCGGAAGAACCTCTTGCATGGGGGGTCGGGCTCCTCAGGGCCGCTCGGCGTCCTCGAAGCCTCGTAGGCTATTGCTTCGAGCCGAGCCCTAGCAAGCCGAAGGCCTTCCACGCGCCTGGCCGAGGGCTCGCAAGGACGGCGTCCGGCGAAATCGCCGTGTCTTCCTGCAAGGTCGAAAAAAAGCCGCTCATTCCAGGGCGACGGGCGCGATAATACGGCTCACCATCGCACTCGAGGAGCCACACCTCATGCGGGCAACGGTCAGCCACTTCGAGATCCCGGCCTTCGACCCGGCACGGGCGGCCCGCTTCTACCGCAAGGTCTTCGGCTGGAGGATCGAAGCCGTACCCTGGGCCGGGCCTGGCTACTACTCCGTGAAGACCGAGGGGCCGGAGCCGGCTCCCGCCGGAGCCCAGACCGGGGCGATCGGCGGCGGCATCGGGCGCGACGATGTGGTGGGCTCCGCGCATCCGCTGTTGGTGGTCCACGTCTCCGGGGCCAGCCTGATGGACTGCCTGCTCAAGATCAACCGCGCCGGTGGAGAGATCGTCGAGCCGCCCCGGCAAGTGGGCAAGGCCGGCTCCTTCGCGCGCTTCCGCGACCCGGAAGGAAACCTGCTCGGCCTGTGGAGCCCGGACGGGCACTAGCTCGCCGGCGGCTTCTAGGAGGAGATCCGATGCCAGCCTTGCGCCGCCTGTGCCCTCTCTTGCTGCTTCTGTCGCTGGCCGCCTGCGCCCATTCCCGAGCGGCTTCAACCGGCCAAGCCAAGGCGGAGGTGGAGGCCGCCCTGGCCCACTATGCCGAGCTCACCCGGAGCGGCCCGCTGGATGGGCTGGTGGACCTCTTCACCCCCGACGGGGAGCTGCTCGAGGCGGGCATGGCGAGCCTCGCCGGCCGGCAGGCGATCCACGACTTCCTCGCCCCGCTCGTGGCCCAATTCGAAGTGAGCGCCTCGGAGATGCACGCCGAGGTCACCGACATCCACGGCTCGATCGGCTATCAGTGGGGCACCTTCGCTCAAACCGCCGGCCCCAAAGGTGGAACGCCCTCTCACTATGCCGGCCGCTTCGTGGCCGAGTGGCATCGGGGCGACGACGGCGCCTGGCGGCTGCGGCGGCTCCTGATGCAGCCCGGCGGCGGCTAGGCCAGCCCGTCGAGAACCCGTTCCGAGTCCCTGCGTATGAAGCTTCTTGGCCCGGCGCCGCTCTGGTCCGGGCCTCCTGGAGAGCCTGCATGACCGCAGCCGAGATCCTCGAAGAGCTCCGGCCGCTGGGGCGCGAGAGCTACAAGAAGATCCTGATCAACCACGGCGCCTCGGAGCCCATCTTCGGCGTCAAGATCGAGGATCTCAAGAAGTTCCAGAAGCGGATCAAGAAGAACTACCAGTTGGCGCTCGACCTCTTCGACACCGGCGTCTTCGATGCCATGTACCTGGCCGGGCTAGTGGCCGACGATCGGCGAATGACTCCCGCCGACCTCAGCCGCTGGGTGGAGCGGGCCAATTCCCCCACTCTGAGCGAATACACCGTGCCCTGGGTGGCTGCCGAAGGGCTCCACGGCCCTGAGATGGCTCGGGCCTGGATCGACTCCCCGAAGGAGAGCGTCGCCACCTCGGGCTGGGCCACACTCTCCAGCCTGGTGGCTCTGGAGGACGACAGCAAGCTCGATCTCGCCGAGCTGAGTCGGCTCCTCGAACGTGTGGAGGCGGAGATCCACACCCAGGCCAACCGGGTGCGCTATGGGATGAACGGCTTCGTGATCGCCGTGGGCTGTTATGTACCGGCCCTGACCGAACTCGCCCTCGAGACCGCCGCGCGGATCGGCCAGGTCACCGTCGAGATGGGCGGCACGGCCTGCAAGGTCCCCTTCGCCCCCCAGTACATCGAGAAGGTCCGCCAGCGCGGCACCCTGGGCAAGAAGCGCAAGACTGTGAAGTGCTGAGCCGTGGCGCCTACGCGGCGAGCTCGGCCGCCAGCCGCGTGCTGCTCTCGAGCTCGGCGGGGCCGGCTCGGCGCAACAAGCGGAAGCCCCCGGCTTCGGCTCGCGCCAGCTCCTCGGTGAGCACGTGGAGCGCCACACCGAGGTTCGCCAGGTCGAAGAGGGCCAAGAGGCCCGGCTCGCCCTGGGGAGCTTCTGCGAGCGTGGCCGGATCGAGCACCCGCGCGCGCACCCAAGGCGGCGGCACCAGCAGCTCGGGATCGCCGCCCAGCAAAGTCCGGCTGTAGTAGACGCTGCCGAGCTCCAGGGCGCCGTAGCTGCGCACGAGAGCGCGGGCCGGCAGCGACAGCCAGGACTCCAGTCGCTCGCCGAGCGCCGCAGTCTCGAGATCGTGGCTTCCGGGCTCCAGAGCCAGCACCAGGGCCGAGCCCGTTGCCAACCGAAAGCGCAGGGCCTGGCGTTCGACACGGTCGAGGGCCAGCGCCAAGCCCTGCGCCGTGGCGAGGAGCACGGCAGGCCGGTGCTCTCGTTGGCGGCCGGAGAGCCACGAACGCAGGGCCATCCCATCCAGACCCCGCGCGCTCCAGGCCGCGAGCGAGCCCGGCCCGCCGTGGCGGGCGATCGACCGCTCGGCCCACAGCGACGGCCAGGAGCCCTCGGCGCCGGTGGGCACCAGCGAGAGCATGGGCGGCTGCGAGCCGCTCGCCCGCAGGCAAGCCGCCGAAAAGGCCGCGTCGAAAGCGGCGAGCCGCAGCCCCTCGAGCTCGCTCGGAACGGATGCGACCGGCGAGCGGAGGAGCGCGACGGGCACCAGGGGCACCTCCCACCAGCCCGAGAGGCTTCCAGGAGCTCGGCCGGCGCGCTCGGCCGATCGCCGCGCGAGCTCGTTCGTTTCGAGCTCGCGGGCCCAGGCCTCGCGGGCGTGGTCGGCAAAATCTCCGCTCTCGGGATGGAGGATGAAGGCTTCTAGGCGCTGGCTCACCATGGCCGGCTCATTCTATGGGCACGGACCCATGCTACGATCGGCCCGACGTCTTTCAAGCGATGCGAAAGCACAGGCGACTCCTCGAGCTGGCTTGCGCCCTCGGGTTGCTGGCTCCGCTGGCTGCCGGAGCCCAGGTCTCGGGCCGGGTGGTGCTGGTGGACGCCGAGGGCAAGCCTGCCGGTACCGTGGCCGACCCTCGCCATGCCGTGGTCTCGTTCGAGGCTGCCGGGGCCCGGGGGGTCTCCGGAGCGGGGCGGGTCTACGAGATGGTCACCCGAGGCAAGGAGTTCGTGCCACGGGTGCTGCCCATCCCCAAGGGCTCGACCGTGCGCTTCCCCAACCAGGATCCGATCCTCCACAACGTCTTCTCGGTCTCCACCGGCAATCCGTTCGACCTCGGCCTCTACGGCAAGGGGCCCGGTAAGGCCTACACCTTCAACACCCCGGGAGTGGTGCGGGTGTTCTGTAACGTGCACCACGCGATGGTGGCCTATGTGGTCATCCTCGACACCGGCGTCTTCGTATCTCCGGACGCCCAGGGCTATTTCTCCTTGCCCCGAGCGGTCGGGGCGGGTCGCATCTCGGTCTGGCATCCCCAGGGGGAGCCGATTTCCGTCGACCTCAAGCCCGGGGAGGTCCGGCCGTTGGAGCTCAAGCTGGTAGTTGCGAAGGGCAGGATTCCTCCCCACCTCAACAAAGCGGGCAAGGCCTACGCCAGGGACCCGCGCGACCGCTACAACGGCTCGCCATGACCGAGAAGAAGCGCTCCGGACTGTCGCTGGGCACACGGATCTTTTTGATCATGGCCCTGGTGCTGGTGCTGGCCGTGGGCTCGGCCGTGGCCAGCATCCTGCTGGTGGGTCGGCGGATCGCCGCGAATTCCGTGGAGCAGGCCCTGAAACGCAGCTCCGTGGCCCTCGGCAGCAGCCAGCAGCAGTACAAACGCCAGCTCGAGCAGCTCTCCCAGACCTTCGCCGATCCCTACCTGACCGCCTACCTCGCCGAAGGGGCTGGAGCCGCCGACCAGGGCTCCATCCTGGACGCCCTCGAGCAACGCCAGAATGCGCTCGGCTTCAACTTCGCTGTGGTGCTCGACCCCGACGGCCACGTCGTGGCGAGGACCGACCGCCGCAACTCCGCCGGCGAAGACCTCTCGGAACGCCCTCTGGTGGCCGAAGCGCGCAAACGAGGGCAGCCTGCCGTGGGCGTCTGGCGGGAAGAAGGCGCGCTCTACCACGCCGTGGCCATGCCGCTGGTGACCCAGTTCGAGCCGGTGGGTTACCTGGTGATGGGCTTCACCATCGATCAAAACGTCGCTCGGGAGCTCGCCCAGATGAGCGGCACCGAGGTGGCCTTCCTGGTTTCCGGCCCGACCGGCTTGACCGTGCTCACCTCCACCCTCGACGCCGCCTCGAGCGCTCAGCTGCCCGAGGCGATCGCCCGGCTCGGATCCCTCGGCAACAGCGGGGGCAATCCGGAAAGCCGGCGGGTGGAGCTCAAGCTCGGCGGCCGGCCCTGGGCCGCCCAGCTGGTGCCGCTCTTCGAAGCTGCCGGCAAGCCGGTGGGAGCGACCATGGCCCTCGCCGCCGAAGACCGCGAGCAGGCGCCTTTTTCGAGCCTGCTCACCACCGTGCTGGTAGCCGGCCTGCTGGCGTTCCTCGCCGCTCTGGCGCTTTCCTACGCGCTCTCCCGCCGGGTGCTCCAGCCGGTAGTACGCCTGGCCGGAAGCGCCGAGGCGGCCCGCAGCGGGGACTTCGGCCAGAAGGTGGCGGTGGAGCGAGGCGACGAGGTGGGCCGGCTGGCTCGAGCCTTCAACGAGTTGCTGGCGGATCTGCGCGAGAAGCGCGACATGGAGACCTACCTCACGGACCTCTCGCGCAGCCTGCCGGACCCTGGCCGTGCCGCGCCGCCGGTGGCGCCCACGCGCAAGTCGGCCGCCACCCTGGTGGCCCTCGAGCTGCGTCGCTACGCGCGCCTGGCGGGCGATTCGGCGCCGGAGGAAACGGTGGCTCGCCTGGGGCAGGAGCTGCGGCGAGCGACCAGCCTGGTCGCCTCTCGGCAGGGTCGAGTGGTGGCCCTCTTGGGGCATCGCCTGCTGGCCGCGTTCGAGGGCGAAGGCAAGAGCCTGCGGGCGGTGGCCGCCGCGAGCGAGATGCTCGCCGGCCTCACCTCCGCAACCGACGCCTTCGACGAGGCGGTGGCGCCGCTGGTAGTGCTGACCTCCGGCGAAGTGGTGAGCGGCTCGGTGGCGCTCGGCGAAACCAACACTTCGGCGTTGGTGGGAGTGGCAGTCCAGAAGCTCGAGAGCCTGCTGCGCGAGGCCGCGCCCGGCGAGCTGCTGCTCTCGCGCGAGGTGGAGCGCGAACTCGGCTCGGCCATCCAGGAAAGCGGCGTGACTCCGGAGCCCCATCGCGGCGTGGTGACCACCTTGCCCTTCTTCGCCCTCAAGGGGGAGGCGGCGGCTCGGCTGGCAGGCGTGAGCCTCACCACCCCCACCACCGCTGTTCGCGTGCCCAGGGTCACGCCCCAGCCCGGGGATCTCGGCCCCGGCAAGCTCCTGGGCTCGCGGTTCGAGATCCTCGCCGTGCTCGGCTCGGGAGGCATGGGCATGGTGTTCAAGGCCCGGGATCGCGAGCTCTCCGACCTGGTAGCGCTCAAGGTGCTGCACCGGGACGCCTGGGTGGACCCGGTACAGCTCGAGCGGCTCAAGGACGAGCTTCGCCTCGCGCGCAAGATCACCCACCCCAATGTGCTGCGCACTTTCGACTTCGGCGAGGTGGACGGTATCCACTACATCTCGATGGAGTACGTGCGCGGCGTCACCCTGCGCTACATGCTCGACCAGTCGAGCCGACTGCCGTTCTCGGCCGGGCTGCGGGTGGGCAAGCAGCTGCTCTCGGGCCTCGCCGCCGCTCATGCCCAGGGCGTGCTGCACCGCGACATCAAGCCGGACAACCTGATCCTCGACGCCACCGGCAACGCCAAGCTCATGGACTTCGGCATCGCCCGCCCGATCTCCCGCTCAGGGCTGGGCCTCACCCAGGAAGGCTGGCTGGTGGGCACGCCGCAGTACATGTCCCCCGAGCAGCTGCAGGCCCAGCCGGTCGACGCCCGGGCGGACCTCTACTCCACCGGCGTCCTGCTTTACGAAGTGTTCACCGGCAGGCTGCCCTTCCTGGGCACCACTCCGGTCGAGGTGGCCTACCAGCACATCCGCGAGGCTCCGCCGGCACCGACTTCGATCGCCCCCGATATCCCTCAGCACCTCGAAGCGATCCTGCTGCGATGCCTGGCCAAGCAGCCCGACGACCGTTATGGCAGCGCCGTGCAGCTGCTGGACGAGCTCGAGGAGATGAGCCTGTAGCCACCCCCGGACGGCCGGGCCGCAGGAAGCCGGGAGGAGCCGTGTTTCTTATTCCGTGGGCCCCGCCCAGGCCGTGAAGGCCGACAACGCCGACGTCGATCCCGATTGGCTCCTTCTCGCCCGCACCGCGGAAGGAGACGAGCTGGCGTTCGCTCGGCTGGTGGAGCATCACCAGGACCGAGTGCTGCGCCTCTGCGAGCGGATGCTCGCCGCGAGCGGCGAGGCCGAGGAAGCCGCCCAGGAGGTGTTCCTGAAGCTGTTCCGGCGCGCCGGCAGCCTCGTGCCGCGCGGCCTGCTCTCCACTTTGATCTACCGCGTCACCGTCAACCACTGCCTGAACCAGCTCAGGCGCAAGAGGATCGCCCGATTTCTCCCCTTCGATCGCCCGTCGGCCGAGGACGAGGCTGCGAGCTTCGAGCCTCCCGATCCGCGGCCGGGAGCGGACGTCCAGCTCGCGGCGCGGAGCCGCTGGCGGGCGACCCGCAAGGCGATCGCCACCCTGCCGGCCAACCAGCGAGCGGTGCTCGTCTTGGCGCGATTCGAGGAACTCTCGTATCGTGAGATCGCCGACGTTCTAGGCATCAGCCTGGGAGCCGTGGAGAGCCGACTCTTCCGCGCCATGCGCAACCTCGAGAAGGCACAGGAAATGACGCTGCGGGGGGTTCCATGAAAGGAGACTCGAGGATGCCCACGTTCACGGATCAGGAGCTGCTGGCGGCCCAGACCGGCAACCTCTCGACCGAACGCGCTGCCGAGCTCGAGCGGACCCTGGCCTCGGATCCGGAGCTCCGGCGCCGCCATGAGCGGTGGCAGCGAGCCTGGCACGGGATCGGCCTGGGGCCCTCGCGGCCGGTGCCTCCGAGCTTCCGCGCCCGAGTGGTGGCCCACGCCTTCCGCGACCAGCATCTGCAACTCGCGTCGGCGGCCTGCTACGCGCCGGCGCTGCTGGCGATCGTGCAGTCCGTCCGCGGCCGTTGGCCGTTCGTCGGTGCGGCGCTGATGCTGCTCGGGGCGATGGGCTCGGCCGCCGACGCCGTGCTGCACCTGCTCGCAGTCGAGATGGTGGCGCCGGGCATCGATCGCGCCGCGATGGTGCCGGTGATGGAACGCATGCAGGGGCCGGACC
>CALMKX010000106.1 GCA_937867335.1 uncultured Acidobacteriota bacterium | reverse complement strand
GGGCGAGCCCGCTCGCCTGGCCGGCGGCCATCGCGCGCTGGCTGGAAGCGGCCCTCGCCCCGGAGGCCCACGCCGAGCCGGCCCTGGCCCTTTGAGCTGACTTCGGCCCGAGCGAAGCCGGGCCGCTAACCGAAATCGGATCGAAGTTCGAAACCGCCCGCCCTCGCGGGCCCGGCGCGAGCCTCGCCTCGCCAAGGAGCTTCCCATGTCTCGATCGACCCGAGCGATTCTCTCGCTCTGCCTCGCCGGCCTTGGCGCCGGCGCCGCGTTCGCCGCCCCGGTGGCGCCCGCTCATACCCTGACCACCGAAGGCGGCCGCAAGGTGATCGCCGCCGCCCTCGAGTACGCCCGCAGCCATGCCGCTCCCGGCGGTGCCATCGCCGTGGTGGACGCCGGAGGGGCCGTGGTGGTCTTCGAGCGCCTCGACGGCACCTTCCCGGCCGCCTCTCGAGTGGCGATCGGCAAGGCTCAGACCTCGGCCTGGTTCAAGAAGCCCACCAAGGTCTTCGAGGACGCCGTCAACGGCGGCCGCACCACCATGGTGGCCCTGCCCGACTTCACGCCCCTGCAAGGCGGCGTGCCCCTGGTGTTCGACGGCGAGACCCTCGGCGCCGTGGGCGTGAGCGGCTCGGCCAGCGCCCAACAAGACGAAGAAATCGCCCTCGCGGGAGCCGCCGTGCTCTCCGCCGACTCCGGACGCTAGGAGGAGCTGCCATGCTCAGAACCCGTTTCCGCACCGTTTCCCCGCTGCTTCTCTCACTGCTCGCCGCCGCAGCGCCGGCCCGCTCGGCGGTGGACGTCGCGCCGCCCGTGGCCGATGCGGTGATCGACCTGCGCCAGGACTCGACCTTCGCCCAGGTTTCCGGCCAGTGGCGCGGCCACGTCGCGGAGATCGTCGAAGTCGACCACCGCGCCCCGGGCCCTGATCTCAAGCCCACCGGGGCGCCATTGCGCACCCACGAGCTCCAGCCCCAGGCCGCCGCCCCGGGCTTCGACGACACCAGCTGGGAAACCCTGCCGGCAAGCTCGCTCGAAGCCCGCCGCGGCACCGGCAAGCTCTCCTTCTACTGGTATCGCCTCCACCTCGCCCTGCCCGAACGCGTGGGCGAATTGGCGGTGGCGGGCAGCACGGTGGTCTTCGAGCTGGTGGTGGACGACTACGCCGAAGTCTCGGTGGACGGTCGTCAGCCGTTGACGCTCGGCCGCCGGGGAGGCGCCGCGGTGGCCGGCTACAACTCGCCCAACCGCCTGGTGCTGACCCGCGACGCCCGTCCCGGCCAGCGCTTCGAGCTCGCCGTGCTGGCCGCCAACGGGCCGTTCTCGAACCTGCCCGGCAACTACATCTGGGTGCGCTCGGCCACCCTCGACTTCTACCGCCCCGGTCGCCTGGCCGAGGGCGAGGAGGTGCCGTTCCAGGTGGTCACTCAGGACCCGGCTCTGGCCGCGATCGTCCCGGCCGGAGCCCGCCTGGAGAAGCTCGCCGGCGGCTTCCAGTTCCTCGAGGGCCCGGTGTGGGTGACGGACGGCTATCTGCTGTTCAGCGACCCCAACGCCAACGTGATCTATCGCTGGTCGCCCGAGGAAGGGGTGTCGATCTTCCGCACCAAGAGCGGTTACACCGGCAACGACATCGGCCTCTACCACCAGCCCGGCTCGAACGGCCTCACCCTGGACCGCGACGGCCGGCTGACGATCGACGAGCACGGCAACCGACGGGTTACCCGCCTGGAGAAGAACGGCACCCTCACCGTGCTCGCGGATCGCTTCGAGGGCAAGCGTCTCAACAGCCCGAACGACCTGGTCTATCGCTCGGATGGCGCCCTCTACTTCACCGATCCGCCCTTCGGCCTGCCCGCCTTCCACCAGGATCCGCGCCGCGAGCTGCCCTTCACCGGCGTCTTCTGCCTCAAGGACGGTCGCCTCTCCGTGGTGAGCCGGGACCTCGAGGGGCCGAATGGCCTGGCCTTCTCGCCGGACGAGAAGTACCTCTACGTCACCGATTGGGACCCGAAACGGAAGGTCGTGATGCGTTACGAGGTGCAGCCGGACGGCTCGCTCCTGAATGGCAAGGTCTTCTTCGACATGGGCGGCGCCCCCGGCGAAGAGGCGCTCGATGGCCTCAAGGTGGACCGCGCCGGCAACCTCTACGTCTCCGGCCCGGGAGGGCTGTGGATCCTCTCCCCCGAAGGCCGGCACCTCGGCACCCTGGTGGGACCCGAGCTCGCCGCCAACTTCGCCTGGGGCGACGCCGACGGCCGCACCCTTTACTGGACCGCCCGCACCGGCCTCTACCGCATCCGGCTCAACGTTCCAGGAATCCGCCCGTAGCGGCCGCTCGCTCGGACTGAATGAAAGGTTTTCCCGGGTGGGAAACCTGCCCGCTGGTTGGAGCATCCCAGGAAGGTAAATCGGCCAGGCCGGCGCTCGAGGCGCCCGGCCGTGCAGAAAGGAAACGATCATGAACTCCAAGAAACTGAAGCTCGCTCTCTCGCTCGCCCTGCTCCTGGGGCTCGCGAGCGCCCTCCTCGCCCCGGCGAGCGCCGCTCCCTCGAGCGCCCGCGTGCTGATCAACAAGGACCGCAAGGACGTGGCGCTCCAGGGCTACGACCCGGTGGCCTACTTCACCGACGGCAAGCCCGCCAAGGGCAACGAGCGCTTCCAGAGCCAATTCGGCGGCGGGACCTACTATTTCGCGAGCGCCGAGCACAAAGCCACTTTCGATGCCGATCCCCCCCACTACGCCCCGCAATACGGCGGCTACTGCGGCTACGCCGCCTCCGTGAACCGGCTCTCGCCGATCGATCCGAAGTTCTTCCAGGTGATCGAAGGCCGGCTGATCCTCCAGCACAACCAGAAGGCCCTCGACCTGTTCAACAAGGACCTCCCGGGCAACATCCAGAAGGCGGACGCCAACTGGCCCGGACTGGTGCAGAAGAACGGCGTCGCCGGCAAGGTGCTGGTGAACGTGGACGGAAACGGCGTGGCGATTGAGGGCTACGACGCTGTCGCCTACTTCACCGACGGCAAGCCGGTCAAAGGCGACCCCACCATCCAGGCCTCCTTCAACGGCGCCCTCTACCACTTCGTCTCGCAGGAGCACCGCGAGATCTTCGAGCGCGACCCCACCCACTACGCTCCGGCCTTCGGCGGCTACTGCGCCTACGCCGCCTCGATCAACAAGATCTCGCCGATCGATCCCACGATCTTCCAGATCCTGAACGATCGCCTGGTGCTCCAGCACACCCCCAAGGCGTACGAACTCTTCAACCAGGCCCCCCAGGCCAACCTCGCCAAAGCCGACCAGAACTGGCCCGGCCTGACCGAAAAGAACGGCCACTGAGCCACACGAGGAGACGCCCGGCCCTCCCCGAAGGAGGCGAGCCGGGTTCGGGGCTCTCGGGCGGCCGCCCCCCCAACCACTCCCTCAGCCCGGGAGCTCCGAGCCCGGCGAAGCCGACTGGCTGGGCCGCCAGGCCCTCCCCGAAGGAGGCGAGCCGGGCTTGGAGCTCCCGGGCGGCCGAAGTCCGCAGAGCCCTCTAACTCCGCAGCTGCAGCGTCGGCCGGCCCTGTGCGTCGACCAGCCCCTCCCGGAGCAGCCAGTCCCGGGCGTCCTCGGCGTCCTGCTCGAACCAGGCCTTCGCCGAGCCCAGCCGGAAGCTGTAGCCCCAGGCGTCCATGTCATGGAAAGCGCGCTCCCGGCCGAAACCTGGCAGCCCCTCGCCGAGCAGAATCTGCAGGTAGCAGACCGCCGTCTCCTCCGCGTAGTCCCCGCCAGCGTCCGTGTGCAGCCTCGCACGGCGCTCGCCGTCCATGCAGCAGAAGTGGCACAGCTCGTGGAGCGCCGAGTGCACCGGCGTGTCCGGCCGCACATAGAGCCCGTCGCCGATCAGCCCCGCCTCCGGCTCCCCGAACCAGCTGCCAGGAATCGGCGCTCCCGGGCCCACCGCCACCAGCCGCACCCCAACGCTCGCAACCAGCGCCTCCAGCACCCCGGGAGGCAGCTCTGCGCACAAGATCAAACCGTCTGGAGCTGGCTCCGCCATGGGGCCGAATCCTCCGCGGGCGACATCGGGCCGGCCGAGTTTGGGCGAGGCGATCTCACATCGATCCAGGTGAACCCGTAGGGGCGCGGTCTCCGCGCCCTCCGGCCTGTGCCGTCCGCCACCGGCTTCGCGGCCGCACCAGGGCGCGGAAACCGCGCCCCTACGGGCCTGGAGAAGCCACGCCCGGCACCCGCCCCCCTACTCCTCCCCCATGAACGGGTAGCGGTAGTCCTTCGGCGGCACGAAGGTCTCCTTGATCGACCTCGCCGAGGCCCAGCGCAGCAGGTTCAGCTTCGAGCCGGCCTTGTCGTTCGTGCCGGAGGCGCGGGCGCCGCCGAAGGGCTGCTGGCCCACCACCGCCCCCGTGGGCTTGTCGTTGATGTAGAAGTTCCCCGCAGCGTGGCGCAGCGCCGAGCGCAGCGCCACGATCGCCTGGCGATCCTCCGCGAAGATCCCTCCCGTCAGGGCGTAAGGGCTGGTCGAGTCGCAGAGAGCCACGGCGCCGTCGAGGTCCGCGTCGTCGTAGACGTGCACCGTCAACACCGGGGCGAAGATCTCCTCCACCATCAGCTTCGAGCGCGGATCCTCGCTCTGGACCACCGTGGGCCGAATGAAGAAGCCCTGGCTCTTGTCCCCGTAGCCCCCGGCCACGATCTCAAAGCCGCTCGAGTTGCGCGCGAAATCGATGTACTCGAGAGTCTTGTCGAACGACTTCTCGTCGATCACCGCCGCCATGAAATTGCGGAAATCGAGCGGGCTGCCCATCGTGAGCCCTTCCACCTGCTCGGCCAAGAGCGGCCGCACGCGGCCCCAGAGCGACTTCGGCACATAGGCCCGCGACGCGGCCGAGCACTTCTGCCCCTGGTACTCGAAGGCGCCTCGCACCAGGGCCGTCACCAGCGACTCCACGTCCGCGCTCGGATGGGCGAACACGAAGTCCTTGCCGCCCGTTTCGCCGACGATCCGCGGATAGCCCCGGTAGCGCTCCAGGTTGCCGGCGAGCGTTCGCCACATGCCGTTGAACGTGCCCGTGGAACCCGTGAAATGGAGCCCGGCGAACTCCGGCCGGGCGAGCACCGGATCCCCCACATCCGGCCCGCTGCCGGGCAGGAAGTTGATCACCCCCGGCGGCAGCCCGGCCGCCTCCAGCACCTTCAGGATGTAGTAGTTCGAGACGATCGAAGTCGACGCCGGCTTCCACAGCACGGTGTTGCCCATCATCGCCGGCGCGGTGGGCAAGTTGCCGCCGATCGAGCTGAAATTGAACGGCGTCACCGCGAAAACGAAACCCTCCAGAGCCCGGTACTCGGCGTAGTTCCAGACCCCGGGCGAGGAGATCGGCTGCTCCGCGTAGAGCTCGGCCATGTAGTGAGGGTTGAAGCGCCAGAAATCGATCAGCTCGCAGGCCGAGTCGATCTCCGCCTGGTGTGCCGTCTTCGATTGGTTGAGCATGGTGGCGGCGTTCACCGTGTCGCGCCAGGGGCCGGCCAGCAGCTCGGCCGCCCGCAGGAACACCGCTGCGCGGTCCTCCCAGGGCAGCTCGGACCAGCTCCGCCAGGCCTCCTGCGCAGCGGCCACCGCCTGCGCCACCTCCGGCTCCTTGGCCAGGTGCACCGTGGCCAGCACGTGGTGCCGATCGTGCGGACAGATCGCCTTCAACGTGCGGCCGGTGCGCACCTCCTTGCCGCCGATCACCAGGGGAATCTCGACCTCTTCCGCCAGCATGGAAGCGAGCCGGGCCTTGAGCGCGCGCTTCTCGGCGCTGCCCGGAGCGTAGCCTCGGACCGGCTCGTTCGCGGGATGGGGCAGCTTCACCACTCCGTTTGCCATGAAACCTCCTTGAAACCCTCGCAAGCCGCCCGGCCCGGAAGCTCGGGCGGCTCGTTCTCGTTCTGATGGGGCAATCTTATGCTCGGTCGGACGGCGAACGGCCGAGCCAGGCGCCTCTCGCAAGGGCCAGGAAGCCGCAGATCATCGAGATGCCGCCGAGCGGTGTGATGGCGCCCAGGATCCGCGGGGCGCCGAGCGCGATGCCGCCCACCGTGAGGCCGAAGAGGAGCCCCCCGGCTAGCAGCAGCCAGCCCGCGGCGCGGGCGCTCGCCGGTGAGAGTCGCTCGCCGCCCAGCCCCACCAGGGCGAGGCCCAGGCTCGAGTACATCCAGTAGCGAGCCGCGGTCTGCCAGAGCTCGAGGTCCTTCGGCTCCAGGCGAGCGGCCAGGGCATGGGCCCCGAACGCCCCGGCCGCCACCCCCAGCGCACACCCCAGAGCCCCCACGGCGAGCCAGCGCATGAGAGCTCAGCCCGGCTCGATCTCGCCCAGGCGGCGGATGGAGGCCACCTGCTCGGAGCGCACCACCACCGAGTCCAGCGTCTTCCAGGCGCCGAAGCGGGCCGCCTGGCGCACCCACTGCTCCTTGCTGCGGCCGCCGGCGCCGTCCTGGTGCACATCGGCGTCGAGCAGCAACACATGGCCCTCGACGATGTCGTCGCAGCGGCCGATGTAGATCTCCGGCCCCACGGTGTCCACCACCACGGTGATGCCGTGGAGGGGGTCCTTGCCCTGGTGGAAGGTGCCCATGCCCGAGCCCGCTCCGCCTAGCCCACCGGCTGGGCGCAGTGCTGCTCGAAGGCGGTGAGCAGCTCGTCGGCCACCTGCGTGGCGTCCCGGCCCTCGATGCGATGCCGGGGCACGAAGTGCACCAGCTCGCCGTCCTTGAACAGGGCCATCGAGGGGCTGCTGGGGGGGATGTCGGGGATGTAGCCGCGCAGGCGGGCGGTGGCTTCGAGATCCTGGCCGGCGAAGACGGTGCCCAGGCGGTCCGGCCGGGCCGAGCCGGCGAGGGCCTGGCGC
>CALMKX010000105.1 GCA_937867335.1 uncultured Acidobacteriota bacterium | reverse complement strand
GGTGCTCGAGGCCCTGGTCGCCTTCACCGCCCACGAGCTCGAAGGCTCGCCGCTCCTGCGCGAGCTCGAGAGCGCTCGCCCTGCCGGCGAGCAGGCGCCGGCGGCTCCGGGCATCATCGGCTCGAACGCCAAGCTGCTCGCGGCGCTCGACCGCCTGCGCCGGCTCTCCCGGTCGGAAATGCCCATCCTCTTGACCGGCGAAAGCGGCACCGGCAAAGAGCTCGCGGCCGCCCTGGTCCACGGCGAAAGCTCTCGCTCGGCTCGCCCGTTCGTACCGTTCAACTGCGCGGCCGTCTCCGAGAATCTCCTGCTTTCGGATCTCTTCGGCCATGTGCGCGGCGCTTTCACCGGTGCGGATCGCGAGCGGCTCGGGGTGTTCGAAGCGGCCGGTGGCGGCACGGTGTTCCTCGACGAGATCGGCGACCTGCCCTTGAGCTGCCAGGGCATGCTGCTGCGACTGATCCAGGAAGGCGAAGTGCGCCGCCTGGGCGAGAGCCTGCCGCGTAAAGTGAAAGTGCGGCTGGTCGCCGCCACTCATCGCGACCTCGCCCAGATGGTGAGCGAGGGGACCTTCCGCCAGGATCTCTACTTCCGGCTCAAGGTGGCCGCGGTGAAGCTCCCCGCCCTGCGCGAGCGCCTGGACGACCTTCCGGCCCTCTGCCGCCACTTCCTGCGCAAGCTCCTGCCCGGCGGCTCGCTGTCGAAAGCCGCGGAACAGGCCCTGGCCAGCTACCGGTGGCCGGGCAATATCCGCGAGCTGGGCAACGTGCTGGCGGTGGCCGCGGCCCTGGCCGAGGGAGAGGGAGGCTGGATCGAGCCTCATCATCTCGACCTCGAAACCAAGGCTCGAGCAACCTCGACGAGCGACTTCCACACTCAGCTCGATTCCTTCCGCCGGCAACTGATCCAGCAGGCTCTGGAGGCCTCGGGAGGCAACCAGGCGGAAGCGGCTCGCCGGCTCGGTCTCACCCGGCAGGCGCTCTCGTACCTGGTTCGTCGCGCTTCATGATCGGTTTCGCACTCAGAAGGTTCGCGCAGGCCGTCCCGATCACGCTCGCCGTGGCGACGCTGGTCTTTTCGTTGATCCATCTCATCCCGGGGGATCCCGCGGAAGTGATGTTGGGAGACGGAGCGAGGGCCGCCGACATCCAGGCGCTTCGCGAGCGGCTCGGGCTCGATCGCCCTCTCTTTGCCCAGTATCAGCATTTCCTCGGTGGCCTCTTGCGTGGGGATCTCGGCACATCCCTCTACTACGAGCGGCCGGTGACGGCTCTGCTCGCCGAGCGATTTCCCCGCACTCTGGAGCTCGCCCTCGCTGCGCTCGCCGTGGCCTTGTTGATCTCGGTTCCGCTCGGTCTGCTGGCGGCTCTCCGGCAAGGTCGCTGGGTGGATCGCTTCTCTCGCCTTGCGGCGCTGCTGGGCGTTTCCATGCCCAGTTTCTGGCTGGGCCCGTTGTTGATCTTGCTCTTCGCCATCCGGTGGGACCTGGTTCCGGTTTCGGGAAGGCAAGGAGTGATCAGCCTGATTCTGCCGGCGGCAACCCTCGGGACTCAGGTGGCAGCGCTGCTGACACGGATGATCCGAACCGCGCTCGCCGCCGAGCTCGCTCGACCGTACTTGCGCACGGCCCGCGCCAAGGGACTGTCCGTCTTCCTGGCGGTTCTGCGTCATGGCCTCAGGAACGCGCTGCTGCCGGTCATCACCGTGCTCGGCTTGCAGTTCGGCTCGCTGCTCACCGGATCGATCATCACCGAAACGATCTTCTCGTGGCCTGGCCTCGGCAGCCAGCTGATCCAGGCGATCCGCCTGCGCGACTATCCCCTGGTCCTCGGTGGTGTGCTGTTGATCGCCGTCACCTACGTGGCCGTGAATTTCTTGACCGATCTCGCCAACGCCGGGCTCGACCCGCGGCTGAGGTCGCAATGAAACATCCGCTGGCGGCTCCGGCCCTGCTCTTGCTGGCATTGTTGCTGGTGGCTTTGGCTGCGCCCTGGCTCGTCCCTTTCTCGCCTTCCGAGCAATTGCTCGAGCGGCGGCTCGAAGGCCCGTCTGCGAGCCATTGGCTGGGCCTCGACGAATTGGGCCGAGACGTGCTCTCACGGCTGATCTACGGCACGCGAGTTTCGGTCACGGTGGGGCTTTCCGTGGTGGCCCTGGCGGCACTGGTGGGAACTCTGATCGGCTCGATCGCCGGCTACTGGGGCGGCGCCTGGGATACCTGGCTGATGCGACTGTGCGAAGTCTTCCTCGCCTTCCCGGGAACCCTGCTCGCGATCGCCATGGTTGCCGTTCTCGGGCCGGCTTTGCTCAATCTGATCATCGCTCTCGCCGCAGTCGGCTGGGTTGGCTACGCCCGACTGGTGCGGGCCCAGGTGCTTTCCTTGCGCAAGCGGCCCTTCATCGAAGCCGCGGTGAGCGCCGGCCTGCCGACCTGGCGCATCCTGCTGCGTCATGTCTTGCCGCAAGTCGCGCCGACTCTGGTGGTCCAATCCACTCTGGGAGTCGCCGGAGCGATTCTCGCCGAAGCCGGCCTTTCCTTTCTCGGGCTGGGCGTTGCAACCGGCTCGCCGTCCTGGGGAGCGATGATCAATGCCGGCCGCAGCCATCTGCTCGATGCGCCGCATGTGGCTTTTTTCCCGGGCCTGGCGATCTTCGTCGTGGTGGCCGGCCTCAACTTGCTGGGCGACGCCCTGGCGGATCGCTTGTCGATCAAGGCCGACTGAGCGCTCCGCCACACCGCGCGGTTACGCGTTGGGGTGCCCGATCGATCGACTCGTCGAGAGATCACCTCGATGTTGACAGCCTTGTAATGGTTCTCGATAATGAGTAGAGTTCTGCCTGGAAATTCCCGGCCTTCGAAGCTGGGACATCTATTGGACGTCAAAAAGGAGAGAAGGAATGCCCGAATCACAGCCGGCGGAGGGTGGCGAGCAAACGGCTGGCAAGCTCTACACTTTGTCGGAAGTCTCCAAGATCACCTCGATCTCGATGCCCACGCTGCAGCGCTACAAGAAGCTCTATCAAGGCCGGCTCCCTTCGGTGGGCAAGGGTCGCAAACAGCGCTACACCGGTGATGCCCTGGCCGTGTTCGAGCAGATCAAGACGGAGAACATCGGCAAGCGCGGGCGTCCGAAGAAGTCTGCTTCTGGCAGTGCGGCGGCGAAACCGCCCAAGAAGCGGCAGGCCGCGAAGGCTGCACCGAAAGCGGCGAAAGCCGTGAGCAAGTCCACCCGACCGGCGGCCAAGGTCGCTGCAAAGGTCGCCGCCAAGCCCGCTCGTGCGGCCAAGGCCGTGGCCAAGCCGACCAAGGCCGCTGCCAAGACCGCGACTCGCCGTGGGTCCCGCAAGGACAAGCCTCAAACGATGGTGGGCAAGGCTGCCGTGAAGCTGGCGACCGGATTGCTCACCCTCACTCAGATCAGCGAAAAGACCGGTATTTCCTATCCGACCCTGGTTCGTTACGTGAAGATGCATGGCCGCAGCTTGCCGCACGAAGGCAAGGGCCGGCGCCGGCGTTTTCATCCCGAAGCCATCGACATCTTCAAACGGCTCCGCAGCGAAAGCCCTCGCGGTGGTCGCAAGGCCGCAGCCAAGGCGGCGCCGAAGACTCGCAGCGCCAAGGCGGCGCCGGCGCGCGGTGCCAAGGCTTCGAGCGAGGCGAGCGCGCGTGTCGTGAGCCTGGAGAAGGCGGTGCGGAACCTCGAGAAGAAGCTCGAGAGCCTGGTTTCTCGGCTTTCGAAGTCGCTGCGCGTTCGCTAGCCGGCCGGCTTCCTTCTCGTCACGAAAGCCCTCTCCGATCCTCTCGGAGGGGGCTTTCTGTTTTCGCCGCCAGGCTGCTGCAGGGCAAGATGATCCCAACCCTCCGCTGCGAGCTTCTCTTGCTTGCCATCGCGAAGCAGCAAGAGTTCTCGAGCCCGAGTGATCTCGCCGATCTCGCGACAGCCGAATTCGCCAGGGGGCCTTTGCCCCGGAGGCAAAGTGAAGAGCAGCACGTAGTCCTCGCCACCGTGAAGGGCGAGCTCCTCGGGGCTCCTTCCCAGCCACTGCGCGAGCGAGCCCAGTTCCGCCTCGACCGGCAAGCTATGAAGCCGCGCACCTACAGCGCTTTCTTCCGTGAGCCGAGCGAGATCGATCGCGAGGCCATCCGATAGATCGATCGCCGCTACCCGCCGCCGCCGGGCGAGCCAGGCGGAGAGGGCGAGCTGGGCCTGGGGCGCCAGATGCCGCTCGAGGGCCCGGCGGGCGGCCCGGCGGAGCTCGGTGTGTGCCGGGAAGTCCGGCGGCAGGCGCATCCTGCCGCCCTCGCTCAAAGTGGCTCCCGCCGCCAGCAGGAGGCGCCCCAGGGCAGATTCCCCCACGGTGCCGCCGCACCAGAGGCGGTCCCCGGGCCGGGCGAGGCGGCGCTCCAGCCATCGACTCCCGGGCCGCCGGCTGCCCACCAGGGTGAGCACGAAAACACACTGACGGCTCGACGAAAGATCCCCTCCCGCGAGCTTCACCCCCGAAGCCTGGCAGGCCTCTCCCAGGGCTCGGAAGAAGCGCCGATGTTCAAAGCCCGCAGGCGCCGAGAGCGAGAGAAAGGCATAGCGGGGAAGGGCTCCCACGGCGGCCAGGTCCGAGAGGTTGACGGCCAACAGACGGCGCGCCACCCGGGCCTCGCTGGTTCCCGGCAGAAAGTGCACGCCTTCGATCTGGGTGTCGACGGTGACGGCCCAGGGGCCGCCGGCCGGGAGCAAGGCGGCGTCGTCGCCGAGGAGCTCGCCGCCCCAGCCTCGCCCCTCGCGGCGCAGCCAGCGCAGGAGCTCCTGCTCCCGATGGCTCATTCCTGGCTGCGCTCGGGCGCCGCTTCGGCCAGCAGGGCGGCGGCCAACGCGTCGTCGAGGGTCTCGGCGAAGTGCAGCTTGAGGTTCTCGCGGATTTCGGCCGGTACCTCCACCAGGTCCTGGGCGTTGAGGCGCGGCAGCACCACTTCGGCCACGCCGGCGAGATGCGCCGCCATCAGCTTCTCGCGCACCCCGCCGATCGGCAGCACATCGCCCCGGAGGGTGATCTCGCCGGTCATCGCCACCTGGCGCCGCACCTTCCGGGAGGTGGCCGCCGAGAGAATCGCCGTCGCGATGGTGATGCCCGCCGACGGGCCATCCTTGGGCACGGAACCCGCCGGCACGTGGATGTGCAGGTCGTGCTGGGCGAAAAACGACGCCGGAACTCCCAGCCGGGCCGCGTAGCTTTTCACGCAGGAAAGCGCCGCCTGGGCGGACTCGCGCATCACCTCGCCGAGCTGACCGGTGAGCATCAGCTCGCCCTTGCCCGGCAGGGCCGCCACCTCGATCAGCAGCAAGTCGCCCCCGGCCGCGGTCCAGGCGAGCCCGGTCGCGATGCCCACCCGGTCCGCCGCCAGGAGCCCTTCGGAGAAGTGGCGCGGCGGACCGAGCAGCTTCTCGATCTGGGCCGCTTTGAGCACCAGCCGCCGGGCGCCACCGCTCGCCACCTTGAGCGCCGCCTTGCGGCAGAGGGCGGCGATCTCCCGCTCCAGGTTGCGCAGCCCGGCTTCCCGGGTATAGCGCGAGATCAAGTGGCGCAGACCCGCTTCCGGAAAGGTCAGCTGGGTCGGCTCGAGCCCGTGCTCGGCGAGTTGCTTGGGGATCAGGTGCTGGCGAGCGATCGCGCGCTTCTCGAGCTCGGTGTAGCCGGTGATCGAGATCACTTCCAAACGATCCAGGAACGCCGGCTGGATCGGCTCGAGCAGGTTCGCGGTGGTGATGAACATCACCCTCGAGAGGTCGTAGGCCACGCCGAGGTAGTGATCGACGAAGGTCGAGTTGTGCTCGGCATCGAGCACCTCGAGCAAGGCAGCGGAAGGGTCCCCGCGGTAGTCGGCGCCGATCTTGTCGATCTCGTCGAGCATGAACACCGGGTTCGAGGTCTTCGCCTGGCGCAGGCCCTGGAGGATCCGCCCCGGCAGAGCCCCGACGTAGGTGCGGCGGTGGCCGCGGATCTCCGCCTCGTCGCGCACGCCGCCGAGCGAGATGCGCACGAACTCGCGAGACAGGGCGCGGGCGATCGAGCGGCCGAGAGAGGTCTTGCCCACCCCCGGAGGGCCCACGAAGCAGAGGATCGGCCCGCGCACCGAGCCCCGGAGCCGGGCCACGGCGAGATGCTCCAGAATCCGCTCTTTCACCTTGGCGAGGCCGTAATGGTCGCCGTCGAGGACCTGCCGGGCATGGTCGAGGTCGAGGTTGTCCGTCGACACCAGGGACCAGGGCAAGCCGGTCAGCCAATCCAGGTAGGCGCGCAGGATCGAAGTCTCGGCGCTCTCCGGGTGGCTCCTCTCGAGGCGCCGGATCTGGCGCTCGAGCTCCTCTCTCGCCTCGGCGGAGAGGCCTTTCTCCTCTGCAGCCGAGCGATAGCCGGCGATCTCCTCGGCGAGGTCGTCGCTCTCGCCCAGCTCGTCGCGGATGGTCTTGAGTTGCTGGCGCAGGAAGTACTCGCGCTGGCTCTTGTCCATCTCGCCCCGAGCCTGGGAGGAGATCTCCTGCTGCATGGTGAGCACCGTCACCTCTCGGGCGAGCAGCTCGTTCACCTGGGCGAGCCGTGCCAGGGGGTCGAGCTGCTCGAGCAGCCCCTGCGCCTCCTCTACCGGCAGCTCGAGGTTCGAAGCGGCGAGATCGGCCAGCCTCCCGGCGTGCTGCAGGTTCGAGGCGATGACCAGCACCTCCGAGGAGATCCCCCGGCCGAGGCTGGCGGCCTTGTCGAGATTGTCCTTGACGGCCCGGAGCAGAGCTTCGGCCTCGAGGATCCCGGGCCCTGCGGCGGCCGAGAGATCGTCGAGCCTCTCCACGCGGGCCTGCAGGAAGGGCTCCGTCTGGCCGAGGTGCAGCAGCCGGATCCGCGAGAGGCCTTGGACGAGGACGCGGATCCGGCCGTCCGGCAGCTTGAGCATGCGGGTCACGGAGGCCGCGGTGGCCACGGGGTGGAAGCCGCCCGCGCCGGGGTCCTCGTCCGCCGGATCCCGCTGGGTGGCGATCGCCACGATGCGGTTGCCGGAAAGGGCGCGGTCCACCGCCTGCAGGCTCTTCTCCCGCGAAACCGACAACGGCAGGATGATGTAGGGAAAGAGCACCGCGTCCTTGAGCGGTAGAACCGGCAGGACGTCGGGGATCGACACCGCCTCCTCGTCGCGATCACCGTTGCGCTGGCGGCTCATGGAGCTACGCGAGTTCTCATCGCTCAGCGGCTCGACCGGTCTCCGACCAGTGCCTGGACTTCATCCATGAACGCACCGATGTCTTCGAAGCGACGGTAAACCGAAGCGAAGCGAACATAGGCGACGGGATCGATCTCTCGCAACCGCATCATCACGAACTCGCCGATCTCGCGTGTGGAGATCTCCCGATCTTCGCTGCGGTTGAGCAGTGCCTCGGTGGCGTCGACGATGTCTTCCAGCTGGCGAGTGCCCACCGGTCGCTTCTCGCAGGCCTTGAGCAGGCCTCCCAAGAGCTTCTTGCGCGAGAACTCCTGGCGCGAGCCATCGCTCTTGATCACCATGGACGGAATGTCTTCGAGTTGCTCGTAGGAGGTGAAGCGACGGCCACAGTCCAGGCATTCCCGGCGGCGGCGGATGGTGGCCCCGTCACGGCTTTCGCGAGAATCCACCACTCGATCGTCATTCTTGCCGCAAAAAGGACAACGCATCGCGCACTATTGTAATGGAAGCAGAGGCCGGCTCCGTCGGCCTGGTCGCACCGCTTGGCGGCTGAGCGAGGGGGTCAATCCTTCGAGTGGAGGGCGATATTTAGCTTGAGCAATACGCGATCCAACTGCTGAGGATCGTCGATATCCACCTCGAGGCTGCGCACGGCATCCACCACGGTGTGGTTCTCATCCTCCACCAGGAGCGTGACGGAGAACCGGCGAGCGCGTTTGAAATCGGCTCGCTTGAGGCTCAAGTGGATGTCGCGATAGAGCTGGCCGCCACCGTTCGAGGAGCTCCCCTGGCTCAGATCGGCGACGCCGCGCACTCCGGACTTGGGCTCGCTGCCCCGAGGGGCGTTGAGCGTCTCCCGGCGCAGCTTCTCGAGCTCGCCGATGGCGTCGGGTCGGATCGGCTGCCGACCATCATCGTCGTGCCGATGTCCTTCTCGGCGTCGCAGTATCTCGAGTTCCCGCCGCGGCAGTGGTCGCTCCGCTGGTATGCCAACTACGTCAACTCGGCCTCGTGGATGCAGGCGACGCTGACGTCGCTCAAGGCGGGGGCGTTCGCGCGGGCACGCATCGCCGTGGGTGAGCAAAAAACGCTGCACCCCGATGGTGAGCGTGCAGGGGTCCGCCAGCAATTGCAGGCCGCAGCTTTGTGCAAAGGTCTGTCCCAGCAAAAAATCGCGATTGCCCGGCATGAAATAAACAGAGCGCTGGTGGCAGGCTTGGCGCAGCACGGCCGCGCATTCTTGGGCGAAGGCATCGGCTAGCCCCCAATCGTCGCCCACCCACACCTCAAACCAATCGCCGAGGATGATGAGGGCATCCGCACGGCTGGCCTGCATATAGCGCTGCCAAGCCGCAAAAGT
>CALMKX010000104.1 GCA_937867335.1 uncultured Acidobacteriota bacterium | reverse complement strand
GCTCGCTGCCCGGCCGGAGCTCGAGGCCCTGGCGAGCCGGGCGAGCGCGCTCGAGGAGCGCGCCACGGCCGCCGACGCCCTGCCGATTCCCGAGCTCAAGTACGAGCAATGGGCGGTGCCTCTCGAGGCTCCCTGGGATCTCGGCCGCGCCGACAACCTGATGCTGGGGATCGCCCAGCGCCTGCCGGCCCGTGGCGCTCGGCCGGCTCGGCGGAACCTCGCCGAGGCCGAGCGAGAGGGCGCTGTCGAGGCTCTGCTCCAGGCCCGGCTGGATCTCGTTCGCCGCGCCCAGGTGGCCTTCGCTTCGCTGCTCGAAACTTCGGCCGCCGAGCAGGCCCATCGCGAACACGCCAGTTTGCTCCAGGAGATCGTGGCGGCCACGCGAGCGCGATACCAGAGCGGGCTGGGCAGCCAGAGCGAAGTGCTCCAGAGCCAGCTCGAGCTCTCGCGCCTGCACGCCGACCTCGCCTCCCTCGAGGCCGAGCTCGCGGGTGCCCGGACGAGAGTGAACCGGCTGCTGGGCCGCGCTCCCGACGCCGCTCTGAGTGCGCCTCTCGCCTGCCCGCCGGCTACCGAGCCTCTCGACCTGGCCGGGCTCGAGGCTCGGCTCCTCGCCCACCAGCCCGAACTCGCCCAGGCCGAGGCCCGGCTCAGGGGCCAGGAGGCGAAGGCCCGCCTCGCCGAGAGCGAAGCCCGCAGGCCGGAACTCGAGATCGGCGCCGACTACTGGTACTCCCCCCGAGGCGAAGAGCGCCACACCTACGCGGCCAAGGTGATGGTGAGCCTCCCCTGGTGGAATCGCGCTCGCCAGGCCGAAGCTCGGGCGGCGCTCGCCGAGCTCGAGGCCGAGCGCGGAATGCGCGACGCCGCCCGACTCGACGCCCAGGGCGAGCTCGCCGATGCCGCCGCGGCGTTCGAAGCGGCGCGACGCAGCTACCTGGCGCTCGATCAGGGACTGCTCGACCAAGCTCGCTGGGGGCTCGAGGCCACTCGCACGGCTTTCGCCACCGGTCAAGGAGGGCTCTCCGCCCTGCTCGAATCCGCCCGGCTGAAGCTGGACCTCGAGATCGAGCAGATTCGAGCCCGCGCCCGCCTCGACCTCGCCCGAGCCTGGGTCGAGCGGGTGAGCACGCAGCCGATCGCGGCCGAGAACTGCACTGCAACCGGAGGACAGCCATGAGCCCCACAGAGTCTCGCCCCGAGCTCGATCCAGCCGACCCCTCGCCGCTCGCCGAGGGTCGCGAAGAGGCTCCTCCCGGCGTCCGCGCCATGGCCTGGCTGCGCTGGGCCCTGCTCGCGGCGATGGTGGCCCTGGCTGCTTTCACCGTGGGCTCGTATTGGGTGCGTCACGCCTCGCCCGCTCTGCCGGCCGAGACCATGCTCTACCAGTGCCCGATGCACCCCACCGTGGTGCAGGACCATCCGGGCGAATGCCCGATCTGCCACATGACCCTGGTGCCCAAGCTCCAGGAGCCAGCTGGCGCAGCCGCGAGCCCGAGCGAGGGCACTCAGCCCGGCCTCGCGCTCAGCCCGGAGCGCATCCGCCTGGCGGGGCTCACCACCTCCGAGGTAGAGCGGGTGGAACTGGCGGCCGAGCTGCGGGTGCCCGGGGTGGTGAGCTGGCGGGAGGGAGCCCTCACCCAGGTCCATCCGCGGCTGAGTGGTTGGGTGGAGCGCGTGCTGGCGCCAGAGGCCGGCCGCCGGGTGCGCCAGGGCGAGGTGCTCGCCACCTTCTACAGCCCCGAGCTGGTGGCGGCCCAACAGGAGCTGTTGAACGCCCGGCGCTGGAGCGAGGAGAGCCCCGGCCACGGCGAGCACGCCACGGCCTCTGGCTCGCCCCTTGCCGGCCAGCTGGTGGCGGATGCCCGCTCCCGACTCGGTCTGATGGGTCTCGCCGCTCCGGACATCGAGGCCTTGCTGGAAGCGGGGACCCCGAGCCGGGCGGTGCCCCTGCGCTCGCCGCGGGACGGCTGGCTGGCCGGGGCGGCGATCGCTCCCGGCAGCTACGCCGAACCCGCCAGCGTGCTGTTCGAGATCGGCGACCTCTCCCGGCTGTGGGTGGCGGCGGAAGTGCCGGAAGCCTCCCTCGGCTCGCTCCACCTCGGAAGCCGGGCGGAGTTCGAGGCGGCCGCCTTCCCCGGCCGACGGTTCTCGGGGCCCCTGCGCTGGCTGGCCCCAGCCCTCGACGCGACCACCCGCACCCTGGCCGTGAAGATCGAGCTCGAGAACCGGGATCTCGCCCTGCGGCCCGGCCTGGCCGGCACGGTGATCCTGCCCCAGCCGGCCACTTCCAGCCTGGTGGTACCCGCGGATGCGGTGATCGACACCGGCCGTGAGCAGTACGTCTTCGTGGCCGCGGGGCAAGGCCGCTTCACCGCCCGGCGGATCACCCTCGGCAGCCTCTCGGGCGAACGTGCGAGCGTGCTTTCGGGCCTCGAGCAGGGCGAGAAGGTGGTGAGCCGGGCGGCCTTCCTGCTCGACTCGGAGAGCCGGCTGAGCGCTGCGATCGGCGCGCAAGGCGCCCCAGGCCCCTCTGCACCGACGAGCGCCGAGACCGGCCCGGACTGCGCCACCGCCTTCGACGCCGCTCGCTACCCGGAGGCCTATCGCCAGTGCCGAGCTTGCGAAGTCCAGCACCGGGGCATGGGCTCGATGGTGGCGGACTGCAAGAACGCCATCGCCAGGCCCTGGCGGTAGAGGAGAAAAGAGCCATGGTCGCACGCGTGGTGAATTTCTGCGCTCGCAACCGCCTGCTAGTGCTGGTGGGCGTGCTCTTCGGCCTGGCCGGCTCGGTGTGGGCCCTCGGCCATCTCCAGCTGGACGCCATCCCCGACCTCTCGGACCCGCAGGTGATCGTCTTCACCGAATGGAGCGGCCGGAGCCCCACGCTGGTCGAGGACCAGATCACCTACCCCCTGGTCTCCGCCTTGACCGCCGCTCCGCGGGTCACCGACGTGCGGGGCTACTCGATGTTCGGTATGTCCTTCCTGTACGTGCTGTTCGAGGAGGGCACGGACGTCTACTGGGCCAGGAGCCGGGTGCTCGAGTACCTGAGCAGCCTCTCGGCCCGCCTGCCCGAGGGCGTGGAGCCCACCCTCGGCCCGGACGCTACCGGCATTGGCTGGGTGCTGCAGTACAGCCTGGTGGATTCCTCCGGCCGGCATGACCTCGCCGAGCTACGCACCTTCCAGGACTTCACCCTGCGCTACGCCCTGGCGAGCGTTTCGGGAGTGGCCGAGGTGGCGAGCCTGGGCGGCTACCAGCAGCAATACCAGGTGACGATCGACCCCCAGAAACTCGCCGCTTTCCGCCTCGGCCTGCCGGAAGTGCTGGCCGCCGTGCGCGGCGCAAGCGGCGAGGTGGGCGGGCGGGTGGTGGAGATGGCCGGCCGGGAGCTCTACGTGCGCGGCCGGGGCTATCTCGCCTCGAAGCGGGACCTCGAGCAGATCCTAGTGGGTGGCAGCGGGCCGGGCGGTGCGCCGGTCCGCCTCGGCGACCTCGGCCGGGTGCAGCTCGGCCCCGAGCTGCGCCGCGGCCTGCTCGAATGGAACGGCGAGGGCGAGGCGGTGGGCGGCATCGTGGTGATGCGCTACGGCAGCAACGCTCTCCAGGTGATCCGCGCGGTCAAGCAGCGCTTGGCCGAGCTCCAGCCGAGCTTCCCTCCCGGGGTCGAAGTGCGCCTGGCCTACGATCGCTCCGGCCTGATCGAGCGCTCGATCGGCACCTTGAAGAGCGCCCTGTTCGAAGAGATCACCGTGGTGAGCCTGGTGATCATCCTCTTCCTGCTCCATCTGCGCAGCTCGCTGCTGCCGATCCTCTCGCTGCCGATCGCCGTGCTGCTCTCGCTCATCCCGATGGCCTTCTTCGGCATGCCGGCCACCATCATGAGCCTGGGCGGCATCGCCATCGCCCTCGGCGCCACGGTCGATGCCGAGATCGTGATGATCGAGGCCTGCCACAAGAAGCTCGAGCAAGCACCGCCCGGAGCCGAGAGGCATCGGCTGCTGGCCGAGGCGGCCCACGAGGTGACCCCGGCGATCTTCTTCTCGCTCCTGATCATCGCCGTGGCCTTCTTGCCCGTCTTCACGCTCACCGGCCAGGCGGGGCGGCTGTTCGTGCCTCTCGCCTTCACCAAGACGGTCGTGATGCTCACCTCGGCGGTGCTGTCGATCACCTTCGCGCCGGCCCTGCGGGACCTGTTGATCCGCGGCCGCATCTTCCCGGAGAGCCAGCATCCGATCTCGCGGCTGATCCAGCGGGTCTACCGCCCGTTCGTCTTCGTCGCCCTGCGCCGGCCGCGCTCCACGGTGGCGATCGGCCTTGCCGCCGTACTCTCGGCGGTGCCCCTCGCCCTCTCCCTGGGCCACGAATTCATGCCGCCCCTCGACGAGGGCGATCTGCTCTACATGCCGATCACCCAGCCCGGGCTGTCGATCGAGGAAGCCCGGCGCCAACTCCAGGCCCAGGACCGCTTGCTTGCGAGCTTCCCGGAGGTGGAATCGGTGTTCGGCAAGATCGGCCGCGCCGAGAGCGCGACGGACCCCGCTCCCCTCTCGATGGTGGAAACCACGGTGCGCCTGAAGCCCCGGGCGGCCTGGCGGCGGGTGCGGCAGCCCCGCTGGTACTCGAGCTGGGCGCCGGACTGGCTGGCCGGGCTGCTGCGCCCGCTCTGGCCGGACCAGCGGCCGCTCAGCTGGGAGGAGCTCACCTCCGAGATGAACGCCCGCATGCAGTTCCCCGGCTGGACCAACGCCTGGACCCTGCCGATCAAGACCCGGGTGGATATGCTCACCACCGGTGTGCGCACGCCGGTGGGCGTCAAGGTGCTCGGCCACAGCCTGGAGGAGATCGAGCGAGTGGGCACGCATCTCGAGAGCGTGCTCGCCGCCGTGCCCGGCACCCGGAGCGTGTTCTACGAGCGCAACTCCGGGGGGATCTATCTGGACATCGTGCCGGACCGCGAGGCCCTGGCCCGCTACGGCACCTCGCTCGCCGCCCTGCAGGAGGTGATCGAAACCGCGATCGGCGGCGCCACCCTCACCAACACCCTCGAGGGCCGGGCCCGCTACAGCGTGAACCTGCGCTATCCCCAGGAGCTGCGCAGCGACCTCGAGGCCCTCCGCCGCCTGCCCCTCACGCTGCCCGACAACCCGGCCGCCCAGCTCACCTTGGGGCAGCTGGCCAGGGTGGAGATCACCCAGGGGCCGCCCATGGTGCGCGACGAGGACGGCCTGCTGGTGGGCTACGTCTATGTGGACCTCGACAACGCGCGCCGTGATCTCGGCGGCTACGTACGGGACGCCAAGGCCGCGGTGGCCCATGCCGTGGAAGCGGGGAGCCTCAGCCTGCCGGCGGGGACGTTCCTGCGCTGGACCGGCCAATACGAGCTCTTCGAGCAGACCACGGCTCGGCTCAAGGTGGTGATTCCGCTCACCCTGGCCCTGGTAGTGCTGCTGCTCTACCTGCACTTCCGGAACTTCCTCGAAGTGCTGATCGTGCTGCTGTCCATCCCTTTCGCCCTGGTGGGCAGCGTGTGGCTGCTGTGGTGGCTGGACTACCGGCTCTCGACCGCGGTCTGGGTGGGGTTGATCGCCCTGGTGGGCCTCGCAGCCCAGACCGGCATCGTGATGATCGTCTACATCGATCACGCCTACGAACGACGCAAGCGGGCCGGCAAGATCCGCAACCTGGACGACATCATCTGGGCCCACATGGAAGGCACCGTGCAGCGCGTGCGGCCCAAGCTGATGACCGTGGCCACCATGCTCGCTGGCCTGGTGCCGCTGCTGTGGGCGAGCGGCTCCGGCGCCGATGTGATGAAACGGATCGCCGCGCCCATGGTGGGAGGTCTTCTGACCTCGGCCTTCCTCACCCTGGAGATCATCCCGGTGGTCTACACCTACTGGCGCTACGAAGAGCTGCTGTGGGAGCGGCTGGCCGAGCTCGACCCTGCGCGTCTCCGGCGCCTGCGGGCCTGGGCCGGGCTGGTCGGCGCAGGCGGCGTGGCCCTGGTGGCCTCGCTGGTGGCGGCGCTCTATCTCGCGTTGCCGTCCTGGTCTTTGCCCGCCGCGCTCGTTGCCTCCGGCCTGGCGCTTCTGGGCGGCACGGCCTGCTATGCCTTCGCGCGGCGCCCGGCGGCGGCGCTGGCCTTTCCTGCCGAAGCCTGAGCTTGAGATACTGCCGCCATGAAGAATCGAACGCTCCACCCTGGCCGCTTCCTCCTGGTGGCCGCCCTGTGGGTCGCCGCCTGCAGCCGCCCGAGCGGGCCGGCGAGGCTCGAACTCGCCGTCACCGACGAGGGCTTCGAGCCCACCCGCTTCGAGGTCTACCAGGGCCAGCCGGTGACCCTGGTCGTCACCCGCAAGACCGACGATACCTGCGCCAAGGAGATCTACCTCGACGCCCTCGGCCTCCACGCCGAGCTGCCCCTGAACCAGCCGGTGACCCTGAGCTTCACGCCGGACAAGGCCGGAGACCTGAGCTTCGGCTGCGGCATGGACCGCATGCTCTCCGGGGTGATCCGGGTGCGCTAGGTCGGGGGCGGGAGGGACTCCCGGGCAGCTCAGCCGACGACGATTCCCTCCTCGATCGAAACCAGGAAGTCCGCCGGGCACATGCAGGCGACCGGAATCACCGACAGCTCCCCGATCTTGAGCTTCTTGGTGATCTTGAACAGGTCGCCCCGGGGCGGGAAGGCCGAGATCGGGCCACTGGCAATGCCGGTGAGGCCGGTCACCGTGCCCTGGGGCGTGGTCACCTGGTACCGCATGGCGAAGCGGGCCACGCCGGGAAGGTCCCCTTCACGACCTGCCCGAACCCAGCTCTTGTGCCCTCGACTCGGCGTCATCCGGAATTCCACTCGCCCGCCGAGCATTCGCGACTTGCCGGTCGCCACCCAGTCGAGCACCTCGACATCGATCTGCCGGCGACGCTGGGCGTCTCTCTTGGGCTCGGACGTGTTCACCTGCATCTTGGCCTTGCAGATCAAGAGCTCCGAGCGGTCTCCGGCCTGCAGCAGGAACATGGGGACGGAGTGGATGTCGAACCGAGCCGCCTTGGGGAACGCAGATGGATTGCTCACGGCGATCCTCCTGATGTCCGTCGAGAGGGAAATCTCTCTACCCGAGCAGGCGATCGCTCGTTTCTTTTGTTACCGAATTCTCCCTGTCTCCATCTAGAAATTGCCAAGCATGGCTCATTCTCTTCTCGCCCCCGGCCGCTTCTAGTTTGGGCTACTAGGAGCAGACGCAGAGGTAGGTCTGGTACCAGTCGATGAACTGAGCGCAGCCGGAGAACCACTCCTGGGCGCCTTCGGTGGCCGGAGTGCAGGCGTAGGAGGGGTAGTCGCCGATGTTGCCCCCGCTGCAGCCGGCCTGGCCGTAGCCCGAGTCGTAGAGCGACCAATCGCAGCTCGAACCGCTGCGCAGCTCGGGCGCAGGAGGTAGCAGCAGGCCGGCCCCGACCGCCGGGCCAGCGGCCAGGCTTGTCTCTGCGGCATGGGCGGGCGCCGCCAGGCTGGTGGCGACAAGCACTGCCAGGAACAAAGCGACGAAGGCGAGGGTGGGCGAGAAACCGACAGGCTTGCTCATGATGGACTCCTTGAAGGTTGTCGCAAGTGGATTCTGGGAAGTTCCCGTACGTTCCATTCTACAAAAGATCGATTCGAACTCGGCCGCCGCTTTCTCGATAAGCTCCGCCTCGACCTTCCAGGAGGAGCTGGCATGAAAGCGAAGATCGCCTGGCGTATCGCCTCCGGGCTGACCCTCTTCTTCGGCCTGGCCCACACCGCGGGCATGTTCTCGCCCAGCCACGGCAGCCCGGAGGAGGATGCCCTGGTGGCGAGCATGAAGAGCTTCCACTTCGTGGTGATGGGCAGCTCGCGCAGCTACTGGGACTACCTGTTTGGCTTCGGGCTGCTGCTGACGGCGAGCCTTCTCTTCCTGGGCGTGCTCTCCTGGCAGCTCGGCAACCTCTCCGAGACCGAGCCGGCTCTCGCCCGCAGGCTGGGCTGGCCGTTGCTCCTCCTGCAGCTGGCCATCGCCCTGCTCTGCCTGCGCTACTTCTTCCTCGCCCCCACCCTGACCTCGGCCGGCGCGGCGATCGCCACCGCCCTCGCCCTGCGAGCCAGGGAGCGCCCCACGAGCTGATCCCCCGGCCGCCCCGCTGCGGCCCCCTTTCTTCATCCGCCCCTCGCGCGGCGTCGTAGGCAGGTTGTTCGAGACGCCAATCTGCTACCCGCGACGAGGGACCTTGCCGTGCGACCACCACGTGGCTTCATTCTCGGGCTGTGCCTGCTGGCGCTGCCGCTCTTGACTCCATGGGCCTCCTCGGCCCAATCCTCCACCTTCACCGCCGCCGCGGACGCCACCATCCGCGCCGGCAACCCCAACAAGAACCTCGGTTCGGACTCCACGCTGCGGGTGCGCGGCGGTGGCCAGAACCGCGCCTTGCTGGGTTTCGATGCGGCGGCGATCGCGAGCGCTCTCGAGGGCGCCCACCTCGCTTCCGCCCGGCTCGAGCTCTACATCGACCAGAACAGCCACGGCTGGGGCCGGAGCGGCCGCTCCCTCGACCTCTACCGCCTGCTGACGGCCTGGACCGAGCGGGGGGTGACCTGGAACTGCCCGGCCGACTTCCAGCCGACCAATTCGCGGCCGGACTGCGCCCAGACCTGGGCCGGCGGGGACTACGACCCCGAGCCCACGGACTCGCTGCTGGTGGACGACGACCTCGAAGGCTGGGTTTCCTTCGACGTCACGGCCGATATCGCCGCGTTGCTGACCGGCCAGCCGTTCGAGGGCTGGTTGCTCCGTCACGAGGACGAGGAGCAGGGCGGCACGATCGACTTCGCCTCGCGCAACGGTGTGGCGAGCCGAGCGCCGCGGCTGGTGATCCTGGCCGAGAGCCCCACCGCCGACCCGGTCCCGCCCCGGCTCGCCATCGACGCCCCGGCCGAGGGCTACCTGGTGAACCAGTCCTCGCCCACCCTGCTGTTCTCCTACTCGGACGGCGGCTCGGGGATCGACCCCGGTACTTTCTCCGCCCAGCTCAACGGCCTGCCCCTCGCCGGCTGCACGGTGGGCAGCCAGGCGGCCTCCTGCCCCACGGCTTCGCTCGCCGAGGGCCTCTACACCCTCTCGGCGAGTGTGGCGGACCACGCCGGCAACCGCGCCAACGCCAGCCGCAGCTTCAATCTGCTGCTCGGCCCGGGCCTGCGCAGCGCGAGCTTCCCGGCCACGGCGGACAGCAGCCTGCGCCGCAGCCAGAAGAACCGCAACTTCGGCGCCGAGCCGCGGCTCGAGCTCTCGGGTGGTGGCCCCTCGCGGGCCCTGCTGCGCTTCGACGCCACCCAGGTGGCCGCCGTGCTGGCCAATGCCACGCTGCGCTCGGCCCGGGTGGAGATCACACTCGAGCGCAACCGCCGCGGCTGGGGCCGCAACGGGCGCCTGGTGGGCCTCCATCGCCTCACGGCCGACTGGAGCGAGAGCCAGGTGACCTGGAGCTGCCCGCGCGACACCAACTTGAACAACAACCAGGCGGATTGCCCGGCGCCCTGGAACGGCGGCAGCTTCATCGCCGCTCCCACCGCTTCGGTGCTTCACACCAGCCAGCTCGTGGGGCTCATCGGCTTCGACGTCACCGCGGACGTGGCGGCTCTCGCCGCTGGCGAACCCAACTACGGCTGGCTGCTCAAAAAGGCGGACGACGGCCGCGGCGGCGCCGCCGAGTACGCCTCGCGGGAAGGCACGGCCGGGGCCGGGCCGCGGCTCACCCTGATCTTCGAGCTGCCCGACCCGGGCGGCCCCGGGGACTTCGACCCGCCCACGATCTCCGCCAGCGTCGCTCCGCCGGCCAACGCCGCCGGCTGGCAGAACACGGACGTCACCGTGTCCTTCACCTGCCAGGACGTGGGCAGCGGCGTGGCCAGCTGCCCCGCGCCGGTGCTGCTCCGCGAGGACGTGCAAGGGGCCTTGATCAACGGCACCGTCACGGACTTCGCCGGCAACCAGGCCTTCACCTCGGTGACCGTCAACCTCGACAAGACCCCGCCGCGCCTTCAGACCACCTCGCCGCCCACCCACGCCATCCTCTTCAACCAGAGCCAGGTGCTGGTGATCGGAGTGGCGGCGGACGCCCTCTCCGGCCTCGCAGCCACCACCTGCAACGGCAGCCCCGCCACCCTGAGCGGCGCGAGCTTCAGCTGCACCGTGAGCCTCTCGGCGGGGGAGAACACCGTGCGCGTGGAGGCCCTCGATGTGGCCGGCAACCACGCCGAAGTGGACCTGCCGCTCACCCTGGTGGAGGATCACCAGGCTCCGCGCCTGGCGATCCTGAGCCCGGCCGCCGGGAGTTTCCTGGGGGATCCGCTCACGCCCCTCGAGGCCCGGGTGAGCGACGACGCCGGCCTCGCCGCCGGAGATCTCCTGTTCACCGCCAACGGCGCGGCGCTCTCCGTCCACTGCGAGGCGGACGGCAGCCTGCGCCACTGCCTGCCCCAGAGCCCCTTGCCCGAGGGGCCGGTGGAACTGGTGGCCATGGCCCGGGACCTGGCCGGCAACGTGGCCACGGCCTCCACTCGCTTCACCGTGGACACCACCGGTGTGATCCTGGCGATCACCGCCCCGGCCACCGGCTCGGTGACGCGGGACGCCAGCCTGGAAGTTCAAGGCAGCGTCGGCCTCGGGGTGAGCGCCGTGGAGGTGAACGGCGTGCCGGCCCAGCTCGCCGGCGGCTCCTTCTCCGGCACCGTGCCCCTGCGTGAGGGCGGCAACCTGCTCGTCGCCCTCGCCCGCAAGGCC
>CALMKX010000103.1 GCA_937867335.1 uncultured Acidobacteriota bacterium | reverse complement strand
AGGCCGTCGGCCCGGCGGGCGGCTTCCGGCTCGAACCCGGCTCCTTCGTCGCTCAGGGTGAGTTGCACGGCGCTGCGGCTGGCCTCGAGCGAGAGCCGCGCCCTGGGCACGCCGGCGTGGCGGAGGATGTTCGCGAGCCCCTCCTGGGCGATCCGGTAGAGGGCCAGGGCCACCTCCGGCGGCAGGGCCGGCTCGGCCTCCGGCAGCTCGAGCTCCACCCGCAGCCCCTGGCGCTCGGCCACTTCCGCCACCTGGTCTCGCAGGGCCACCACCAGCCCACGGCGCTCGAGGATGGCCGGGTGGAGGTCGTGGCTGAGCTGACGCAGGTCCTCGCCCAACTCGCCCAGCCTCTCGCCCAGGCCGTCGAGCTCGCCCCGCCGCGGGTCCCCTTCGTCGAGGCGGTTGCGCACGGCCCGTAGCTCGAAGCCCAGGGCCGCGAGCCGCTGGCAGTGGTCGTCGTGGAGGCCCCGGGCGAGGCGCCGGCGGATCTCCTCCTCGCTCGCCAGCCGACCGAGGGGGTCGCCCATCTCAGTCGGCGAGCGCGGCGGTGCGCGCCGTCTGCAACGCCAGCTCAATCCGGCTCAGGCCCCCGAGCTTGGAGTAGACGTTGCTCAGGTGAGTGCGCACCGTGGTCACCGACACCCCGAGCCGGCGGGCGATCTCCTTGTTATGGAGCCCCTGGCCCACCAGCCGGGAGATGGCCTGCTCGCGAGGGGTGAGCACCTCCTCGGGCTCGGCGGGCGGGGCCTTCTGGCAGCGCGCCGGCAGCAGCGAGAGCATCGCCCGGGTGAGGCTGGGGCTCACGTAGCAGTTGCCGGCCAGCACCTCGCGCACGGCGGTCTCGATGTCTGCCGGGGCCGCGGACTTGGTGAGGTAGGCCGAAGCCCCGGCCTCGAAGGCGGCCCGCGCCCAGGAGGCTTCGGCATGGCAGCTGAGGATCACCACCCGGGTTCGCGGAGCGAGGGAAGCCAGGCGGCGGGTGGCCTCGAGTCCGTCCAGGGCCGGCATGGCTATGTCAGCAATCACGAGATCAGGCTGGCGGCTTTCCGCGGCTTCGAGCAAGGCCTGGCCATCCGCGACGGTCCCGAGCACCTCGAGAGTGGGCGCGAGCAGGGCCTGAAGGCCAGCAAGCACCATGGGATGGTCGTCGGCGAGGATCACCGTGGACCGTTTCTCAGCCATGCCGTCGCCTCCCGCTCTCTTCATACTGGGATTTCGACATGCACCGATCGGAGTTTGAAGATTCGATTGGAATATTTTGCCTATTGCAAGTTTACGATACAACGCCAGCGTTACGAGCCGGATTACGAGCGGGTCGATGGGGGGATTCGCCTGCACCGACCCCGCCCAGCTTGCCCACCACTCGTAGGGGCGCAGCATGCTGCGCCCGGGATGCCGAGGTCACCGGACCCTGGGCGCAGCATGCTGCGCCCCTACGACCTCCGCGCGGTGTTTTCGAGGGTGAGAGATGGGCGAGAGCCTGCGCCTACCGCCCGAACACCCGGGCCACGGCGAGGCGGAAGCCGGGGAGGAGTTCGGTGGTGAGCTCTTCGCTCCGTTCGGCTTCGAGCACGCGGGGCTCGGGGTAGGCGCGGCCCTCGAGGCGGAACACCTTGGCGAGCTCGAGGTCCGGGTCGAGGAGCCAGTACTCGGGAATGCCGAACTGGGCGTAGAGCAGGCGCTTGGTGCGCTCGTCGGTGCGGCGGGATGTGGGGGAGAGCACCTCCACCACCAGATCCGGCGCGCCCTGGATGTTCTGGCTCGAGACGATGCTGCGCCGTGCCTCGGTGACGAAGAGAACATCCGGCTGCACGATGTCGTGGCTCGAGAGGACGACATCAATGGGTGCCATGAGAACGACACCCAGGGCGTGGTCGCGGGCGAAGGCGTGAAGGCTTCCGGCCAGCTCGAGAATGGCGAGTTGGTGCCGAGGCGTGGGCGCTGGGCTCATGAAGAGCTCTCCCTCGATGATCTCGTACCGCCGCCCATCGTTCGGCAGTTCGCGGTAGTCCTCGTAGTCGAGCTTCAGGATGGCCGCGGGTTCCATGGCTTGCCCTCCCGGGCAGTTTACACGAGGGCGGCCGCCAAGCCCGGAGGGCGCGGAGACCGCGCCCCTACGCCCTGGGTTGCAACAGCCGGCTGGGCCAGCCCGGAGCTCCTGCCGCTGGAATGTGCCGACGCCGACGCCGGGCGGTAGAAAGCCCGGCGTAGGGGCGCAGCAGGCTGCGCCCGGGTTCGGTCTGCGTTACGCCTGGTTTCTTCATTCCTGTCAGCCCTTCCGTTATCATTCCTCCCGGATTTCGTAACACACCGGCTCGCGCGAAAGCGCAAGGGGGGTCGACATGGCGGATTCGAGGATCCGGCTGGCCACCGTGGTGCAGCAGTTGCGGGAGGAGCTCGCCGAGGCCGTCCGCGAGGGCAAGGGGCAGGAGATCCAGTTCGAGCTGGGGGACATCGAGCTCGAGCTGCAGATGGTGGTGGCCCGCGAAGGCAACGGCAAGCTGGGCTTCAGCGTGCTCGGCTTCCTCGAGGGGGGCCTCGGGGACCGCGAGGAGGAGAGCCGGGTGCAGCGGTTGAAGCTGGTGCTGCGGGCGGAGAAGGCCTCGGAGCCGAATCGCCCCCTGCGGCTGCGCCGCCAGGCTTGAGGCGAAGGGATGAGCTACGAACTCGAGCCTGCCCTGGCCCGGCGCTTCGTGCGGATCTTCGAGGAGGCCGGCGAGACCTGGAAGGGCGCCGGCACCGGCTTCTGGCTGGCGCCGGATCTCGTGCTCACCGCCTGGCACGTGGTGGAGAAGGCCCATAAGGCCCGCCGAGCTCTCGGAGTGCTCCCGGACGGGCGAGCGGAGGACCCTCTTCCGGCCCGCGTCCTCTGGCCGCTTGAGCCGCCTGGGGAGAACGGCCTGGACGCGGCGCTTCTGCGCCTCGAGGAAGGAGCCGATCGCCTTCTCAGCCATCCGCGCCTTCGCAGCACACTCCTGGGCCCGGGCCAGGAGTGGCGCTCCAAAGGCTGGCCCGTGGCGGTTCCGGAGCCTTACGACTGGGCGGACCTCCGGGGCATCACCGGCGCTCTGCAAGGGGACCGCGAGACCCTGGAGGTCTATGTGGAGGGTGCGCCCAAGACGGCGGAGGAATGGTGGGGCATCTCCGGCGCCGCCGCCTTCGTAGCGGGGGAGTGGGTGGGGGTGGTCAAGGAGTCCGCCGAGAGCTGGGACGGCGAACGGCTCTACCTGGTCACCTCCGCGGCCCTGCTCGGGGCTCCGGGGTTCCGGGACGCTCTGGCCCTGCCGGAGGGCATGGCGGCGGAGCGGGCCCAGCGCCGGGAGAAGCTGCTGGTGCAGATCGAGCGGTTGCTCCGCCACAGCAACGGCGCCGCGGCCTCGCTCCTGGCCAACCTGCCGGAACCCGAGGGCTCGGCAGCCTGGCAGCGGGCTTTCTCGGAGGAGAAGGACGGAGTGGGTGCCCTCTGCCGGCTGCTCACCCGCGAGAGCCGGCTGGACCAGGTGCTTCTAGCGCTGGACAAAGCCCACGAGAGCCTGCTCGGGGTGGAGCTCTACAGCCTCGAGGCCGTTGCCCTACCCGCGCTCGAGGTGGCCACGGCCAGGACTCTCGAGGAGCTGGCCAGCCTGCTGATCCCCATTCTTCAGCAGGCCGTCTCTGTTCAGGTGGAGGCCGTGGACGGCTCGAGCATCATCGGCCTGGAGGTTTACAGCCCTACGATCGCGGAGTTCTTGCTCTCCGGGCGGGACCAGTTGCCGGCTCGCTTCAGACCCCCGGATTCCGAGGACGACCACCCTCCCGCGGAAGGCGCTCTGCCACCGCCGGTTGTCCGGGGAATCGACCTCCTCGGCAGGGGCACCTTCGCCAGGCTGGTGGCGGACGCCGTCGAGGCCCTCCTGCCCGCGATTGACAAGGCTTACCTCCAGAACCAGAGGATCGCCCTAGCTACCCGGTTGGACAACCTGGTCGCTCGCCTCAGCCACTTCTTCGAGCGACAGGCCAACCACCCCACCCACCCCCGGCACTACTACGTGCTGCTCGAGCCTCACGAGGAGGCGGATCAGGACTTCGCCGAGCAGGTGAAGGCACACCTGCCGCTGCTCAAGATCGTTCGTCGAACCGGCCAGGACTTCGCGGCCGAGAGCGACCTCTGCGCGCCCCTGGTTCGCCTGCTGTGGCGCGCCCGCCAGTGGAAGGAGGCCCATGCCGGAGTTTCTTGATTGGGACGAAGCCCAGGCCGTCTGCGAGCTGCCGCCGCGGGGAGCGCTGGAGCGCAGCTACCACGTGTTCGACGCGCCCTCGGTGCATGCCGTGAACGCCGCCCTCGCTTCCGGCCGGCCGCTCCTGCTGCGGGGCGAGCCGGGAACCGGCAAGAGCCAGCTCGCCCGCGCCGCGGCCGAGCGGCTGGAGCGGCCGTTCGTGTCCCAGGTGGTGGATGCCCGCACCGAGGCGCAGGATCTCCAGTACACCTTCGACACCGTGGCCCGCCTCGCCGAGGCGCAGATCCAGGGCGCCCTGGGAGCTCGGGACTCGGAGGCCGTGCGCGTCAGCCTGGCGGAGGAACGCTTCCTCGCCCCGGGCCCCCTGTGGTGGGCGTTCGACTGGAACGAGGCCCGCCAGCACCCCAAGCCTCACGGCACGCCGGAGCCGCCCCGGCCGGACGGCTGGCAGCCCGGCGACGGGGTGGTGCTGTTGATCGACGAGATCGACAAGGCGGATTCCTCGGTGCCCAACGGCCTCCTGGAGTGCCTGGCCCAGGGCTTCTTCCGCGCCCCGGGCGGCAACACGGTGGCGGCCCGGGCGAGCCGCGGGCCGTTGATCCTGGTCACCACCAACGAGGAGCGCGCCCTGCCGGACGCTTTTCTGCGCCGCTGCCTGGTGCACCACCTCGGCTGGCCGAGCGAGGAGGCCGAGCTGCGCCGCGCCCTGATGCGCTGGGGCCGGGCCCACCACGGGGGCAAGCTCGGGGAGGCGGTGCTCGAGAGGGCGGCCGAGCTCCTGGCTCGAGACCGCGAGGCCGCTCGCCGACTGGACCTCAACCCTCCCGGCGGCGCCGAGTACCTGGACCTCCTGCGCGCCCTGGCGGAGCGCTTCCCGGGGCAGGAAGGCGAGCAGCTCAGCTGGCTCGAGGAGATCTCCCGCTTCGCCCTGCGCAAGCATCCGGAGCTCGCCGGGCCGTGAAGCCCCGCCCCCGGCCGGCCTCGCTGCGCTGCCAGCCCGGGCGGGCGGACCTGCTGCAGGCGCTCTACGGCCGCAGCGAGCCCGGCGGCACGATGAACATCGTGACCAAGAAG
>CALMKX010000102.1 GCA_937867335.1 uncultured Acidobacteriota bacterium | reverse complement strand
TCCCGTCGTATGTAGTGTCGGCCTCCTGGTGCGATCGGGCGCCGGCCCGAGCACGGCGGGGTCCAGGTCCACGCTCACGGGGCAGTGATCGGAGCCGGTCACCTGCGAGTGGATCGCCGCCCCGCGCAGGAACTCCATCGCCCCCGGCGAGGCGAGCACGTAGTCCAGCCGCCAGCCCACGTTCTTCTCGCGCACGCCGAAGCGCTGGCTCCACCAGGAGTAGTGGCCGCCTTCGGCAACGAAGTGGCGGAAGGTGTCCGTCCAGCCGCTGCGCAGCCAGCGGTCGAGCTCTTCGCGCTCCTCGGGCCGGAAGCCACTGGTCTCGCGGTTCTCCCGGGGCCGGGCGAGGTCGATCTCGCGGTGGGCGGTGTTGAAGTCCCCCATCACCAAGATCGGCCGGCCCCCGCTGCGCTCGGCCTCGAGGTGGTCGAACAGCCAGCGGTAGAAATCCAGCTTGTAGGGGATGCGAGAGAGGTCCCGCTCTTTGCCGTTGCCGTTGGGGAAGTAGCCGTTCACCACCAGCAGCTCGCCGAAGCGCGCCAGCTGCAGCCGCCCCTCGGAGTCGAACTCCGGGCGGCCGAAGCGGTCCTGCACCTGGTCGGGGGGACGGCGGGCGTAAAGCCCCACACCGCTGTAGCCGGGCCGCTCACCGGCGTGGAGGTGGAAGCTCCAACCCGGGCGGGAAGCGAGCTCCTCGGGCAGCTGCTCCAGCCGCGACCGCACCTCCTGCAAACCCACGATCTCCGCCCCGGAGCCCTCCAGCCAGGCGGCGAACCCCTTCCCCCCGCACGAGCGCAGGCCGTTCACGTTCCAGGAGGCGATGCGAAGAATTCGGCGAGGAGGCATCCAGGCAACCCGGGCGAAGCCCAATGGCAGGGCATTATCTCTCAGCGGGGGTTCGGGTTTGCGTCAGGAGGGTAGGTCCAGGCCGGCAATTGTCCACTGAAACGGGGCGAGGCCAAGGCGAGATCCTCGCCGCAACGCTAAACTGTCCACTCATCCGGGGCAAGGCCATCGAGGCTTCGATAAGGAGATGTTACTCCGCCATATAGCGCAGCCAGGGATCCGAGAGCACATAGTGGTAGCCCCAACCGAACCAAGCCAATGCGCCTAACAAGAACGAAGAAGCTACGAGGATCGCTGCCAACCGCCAGCGTCGCCTGACAAAGAGGATTCCCACGGCAGCGAACCATGACAAAAAAGCTACCCGGTAGGCCAACGAGAGCCAAGCAACTGCATCACCCTTCGAGTGGGCACTCAATGACTTGAAGGAGAACGACGAGGCCAACGAGGCAAGGCGAAGGCGGCGAACTGCAATCCGAGACAGAGATTCCGGCGCTGCTGGCTGCCTGGGCCAAACGATTCGAGCCGGTCCAAGAGCTTCGTAGTCTGCTGCGGAGAGCCCCTCGAGCTCCCTCGTACCAGAGCATCTGGACGCGGTCCATGAGCCAAAGGGACCGCGGGTCACGAGGAGAAGATATTCGGTGTACTGGCGTAGCCGATAGTCGCAGTCGCTCCCCGCGCTCAGAAGCGAGAGCTCAGCTTCAAGATCGCCCTTCCACGTAGCGAGAACTCCCACCCTGTAGCGGAGGGCCGGAATTTCGCCGTCTGGCGTCCTGAGTGCGACGGGCCAAGTCTCTAGGACTTGACCCGTGAACACGAACTCTGCGTTCTCTCTGCGAGCCGCGAGGGAAGTCATCTCTCCGCAGCTGCAGGCAAGCGCTTGACTTGAGTTCAGGAGGGTCAAGTGAACAGCAACGCGTGCAAGTCGTCTGGCCCATCTGGAGAACTCTGTCATGGCTCGATTCCTGGATAGCAGGCGCGAAGAACTGCGTCATCCTGAGGGCCGTGCGAGACTCCTGCGACGTGAAGGAACTCGTGGAAGAGAGTCTGAGCGGCTTGCTCCCAAGAGAAGACAAAGAGCTTGGCGCAGAGGAGGACTCTCCCCCTGGATGGGCTGAATGGAAGCGGTTCGACAATTCCTCCGGTTGGAGCTTCAGCACATCGTGTCTGATCGCAGCTGATTAGCGGAGCTGAGTTGTCGGGAAACAGTAAGTCGAGGAAGTTAGATACGCCGTTGTCGAGCAGGGCTTGCTTGCATGAGGTGCTCAGCACTCGACGGCGCATGTCATTGATGGCGCGCAGTGCGCAGCTAGCTACTGGAGCTCGGTTGCAGGTATCCAGGGATGGGCCGCACCTTGCGAACGGGCCGCAGTTCTCGTGGATCGAGTACAGGCCAAGAGGGTCACGGGTTGTTGTGGGGTTGCCCTTCGTGTACGGATAGAAGTTGTGTTCACGCCTAGAGTAGATCGGATCCACCTCCCCATACCGACCAGCCCCACTCTCGTACCACCGATGAACATTATAGAAAGCCCCCACCCCCAGCCCCGCTTCACTCCAGGTCTCTTCCTCCCACTGCCCTGGCAGTCTCAGGAACAGGTTCTGCGCCGCGGCGCCCGCGTAATCCTTGCCATAGGGCTCGAAGCCACCTTGCCAGAGGAGCGCTCCGGTGTTGTTGGTCAAAGCGATCGGCGTTCCCAGGTGATCGGTGGTGAGCCACTGATAGGT
>CALMKX010000101.1 GCA_937867335.1 uncultured Acidobacteriota bacterium | reverse complement strand
GCCCGCCGAGCCAGGGCCCCCAGGCCGGCGGCCAAGCGGCAATCCGCCACGGCACCCGAGCCCACCCGGCGCCAGCGCTCGGCGGGTGAGAGGGCGAGCAGGCGCTCAAGCTCGGCCTGGTTGGAGCTCGCCGGCAGGCTCGCCAGCAGGCGGCCCACCGCCGAGACCGGAAACGGCAACACCGCCAGGGGACGGCTCATCGCCTGCAAGCTCCCGGCGAGGAAAGCTCAGGCTCTTCCGGCTCGAGCCCCGGAAGCAGACTGCAGAACACCCGAGCCGCCCGCAGGATGACCTCCGTCGTCCCCGGCCTTTCGGGGCGCCCGGCCCACAGCCGCGCCACCAGGACCGAACCTTCGGCCCGGGCTTCCAGGCAGGCCTCGGCCGCCTCGCGCAGTACCAGCAAGTAAAACAGCGCCCGGCCCGTGCGGCTCGGCTCTTCGAGCTCCAACCGCAGCTGGAGCCCGGGCCGCCGGGCGTCGCAGCTCCAGGGGGCCAGCAGGGGCAAGACGGCTCGCAGCTGCCGGGCCCGAAGCCGTTCGGGGCGCTGCGGGCCCAGCAGCTCGCGCAGCTCCTCCACGGCCGTCTGCCAGGAGAGCTCGCCCGGGCCGGAGGCGTTCCGAGCGAGCCGGCTCGCGATGGCCGCCAGGGGCGCCAGCTGCCAGCCGAGCTCCTCGAGCCGGCCGCGCAAGGTCCGTGGCGGGCGCGGCTCTCGGCGCCTCCTGCCACTTGCCCAGAAGCTGGGCTCACGAGAAGGTCGCAGGCTCACGCTCAGTTCACCTCGCGGCGGCCTGCCCGGCCCGAGGCGGCTTCTTGCCGGTCCATTTCCACGAGCACGGCCTCGTCGAAGAGCTGCTCGAAGTCGTAGGCGAAACGCGACAGTGCCAGGGCGTAGAGCAGATCCAGTCGAGTGAGGCCCGCCTCTTGCGCCGAAGGCAGGATCACCAGCCAGACCCCGGTCTCCTCGTGCCGCAGCTCCACGGCGATGCCCGCCGAGTAAGCCAGGCTCTGGGCGAAGATCTGCCAGAACTGGTGGGTGATCTCGTCCGGCTGGACGAAGAAGCGCTCGAGGCCGGGGCCCGTCGTCGTGCCCACCCAGTGGTGCACCGTGGTGAGCTCCCAGAGAAGCTCCGACTCCGCCAACCGGAACTCGAGCGGCCTTTCGTTTAGGGAGCGCATGCCTCTCTCCTCGGCCCTCGCGCGGCAAGCCGCTCCCGGCACCTCTGGCAGAACTCCTCGCTCGCGTGCTCGAGAGCCTCGAGCCAGGCTGCCTCGGCCAGGCGCGGCGAGGGCAGCTCGGGAGCGCCCACGAAGCCGGGCCCGTCCGGGTCGTCGAAAACCCTCAGGCCCGCCAGCGTGGAGAGCTGGCCGGAACGGAAGCTCGCGCTAGAAGCAGACCGGCCCGCGGGCCGCATCCTCGAACCCCGGGGCCTCATGCTCCCTCCTGCTCGGCCAGCCGCTCGAGCTCGCGGGCCAAGTCCATCTCCCGCTGCGAGGGAACCTCTCCCGCCAGCACGACCGCCACGCGCATGCGCCAGCGCTGCTGGTAGGTGGTGAAGGCCACATCCCGCTCTCGACTCGCAGCCAGAGCCGCCACGCCGAAGCGGTTGCAGGCGGCCGAGTCCGGGAAGGTGAAGGTGCGCAGCAGCCGATCCCCCTGCCAGGGCAGCTGCCAGCCAGGTGCCAGCTCGAGCGCCGAAGCGGGCTCGCCGTCCTCGGCGGCCAGCTCGAGACGGGGGTCGAAATGGATGCTCATGCCTCCTCCGGAGAGGGCAAGTTCAAGGGTTGCCCGGTCTGCCGCTCCTCCCGCTCGAGCTCCTCCTCCACTTCAGAGAGATGAAGCTCGAGGCTGCGCGCAAACTGGGCGTAGATCAGCCCCAGCGAGGCGGCGGCCTCCAGCTCCCGGACCGTGGCCCGCCGCCCGGCCAGGCCCAACTTGGCGTAGACGCACCGCCCTTGGCAGCTCAAGTCGATGGCCAGGTGGAAGCTGGCCCCCCACAGAAGCACCAGCCCAGCCCACTCCTGGGCCAGTCGCTCGGTGGGCAGCTCGAAGCAAGTCCCCAGGTGGCCGTCCTCCGGATACTGCTGCCAGCCGGCGCCGGGGGAGCGGGAGGGCGTGTCGCTCAACTCGGCCTCCCGTAGGTGCGCAGGGTGAAAAAGGCCCGGCCGGGCACGGCGGAAGGAGGAACCGGCCCGGCCGGGAAACCAACGAGTGGCTGAGGCCTCGCCACCAGCCCGAAAGCTGGTAGGAGAGTCGAGGGGGCAAGGGCTGAAGGGGTTGAAGAGTTACAGGCAGAGCCGTACGGGGAGGACCTAGCGAGAAGAAGCGGAGCCCCGACCAGGCCGGGGAGGATGTGGGAACAGCCATGCGGCCCAGCCGGGGCTCCGAAAAGGTGTTGTGGGCCGAGCTCAGAGCCAAGAGGGCCCGGCACGACGAGGTCCGAGCTCGAAGGGGCGGGCTCGTAGGAGGCTAGCGCTCGCTCGTGCTTCTTGCGGGTTTTGCCCAGCCGGCGGAAGTCCGCCTCGGCCTCGCGCCCGATCTCTCGCGCTCCAGCTCTCGAGTGGGTCAGCAACACCTGGCGGAGCCTTCGGCTCGCAGGGCGCTCGGATTGCCTCGTCAACTCCATTTCGTACGTCATCTCAATAGTTGCACGCAATTAAATTCGATCACCGCGTCAGTATTCTGGCGAGATCGAACCCACAATCTGACGACGCCCTTGATGCTTGTGGCCCCACCACTCTCAACCGTTCCGTCGCTCGCCTCGATGCAATGCAAGCTAGCAAGGAGCAGGTATCCGTATTCAGCGAAACTCCAGTTCCTGCAGTTCCTGGTTGGCAGGACGCCACACTGGATCTAGGATGGATGGGTCATGAAACCTCCCTCCGAGCTTCTCCAGCTCCTTGAAGGCCTCCAAGCGATCCAGAGAGGCTCCGGAATCGGCATTGCCGAAGCCAGCGCTCTGCTCGAGAGGCACCCCAAGTACCTCACACGAGTGTTGCGCGGCCAGCTCTCCTTGAAGGTCGTTGAGGTGTTCGCTTTGCTCGAGATCTGGAAGGTTGCTCCCGAGGATTTCTTCGACACCTACTTCCCACTCGGCGGCAATCTGGTGAAACGCTTCCGCGCGGAGAGCGATCAGGAGGCCAACGGGAACTTCAGAGAGCTTGGACGGTTGATCCGCCAAGCGCAGGTCCGGAGTGGGAACGCTCTCCTTGGGCCGGCTGACTGGACCGAGAGGCTTGGCTCGCTGCTCATCGACAAGATTCGGGACAGCGGCAAAACCCAGCGCGAAGTGAGTCTCGGCCTTGGCCTCCCCGCTGCTGCGCTCGGGCAAGCCATGCGGGGGTACTCGGCGCTCCTCTTCTGGCAGGTATTCGGGGCCCTCCGCGCCATCGAGACGAGTCCCGGCCTTTTCTTCGCCGAGCTCTTCTGCGTGAACCTGTCCGTAGTCGAGCAGCTCCGCCCCACGGAAGTTCTCGAGGAAGCAGAGCGCCTCCTGGCTCAGGCAGCCGAGGACCTGGAACGGCAGCTAAGCGAGGAGGAGCCTCGGCCTACCACTGCGTGAACCCTGAGCTCAGGCGCCCTTGTCCCGGGGGGCGAGAGAGGATGGTGCGCTCAGGTTGCGGGGTTGCTCCGTTGCATCGTCTCGAACTTCCTCGCCCCCACGCGCCAGAGGGTGGAGAAGAGCTCAGCTAGGTCGAGCTCTGAGGTGGTGAGCACTCCTCTCCGGGGCCCGGGCACCAGCACGTTGACTCGCCGATCTTGAAGGGACACGGTGGGCTGACGTCCGGTTGCCAGGCTGACCAACAACACGGACGCCGTGAACAAGACGGCTTGCTCAGAGGAGGTTGCTCGCCAAGTTCCTTCCAGACCGCGAAGACCGGTCGCCATCTGCCAGTCGGGAAGCAGCTGGAGGGCTTGACGAACCTGGCTCGGGCGGAGGCGTGTAGGCGGTGAGAGCACTGGGGGGTGACCGTGAGGGCGAGGGCTCCGAGCTCGGCTTGCAGGAGCGGGACTACGCCTCATGTTCTCCAGCGGCTACCCTACGAGGTCTGAGGTAACCGTATCCAACACAACTCGCTCTCTGTCAAGGTCGAGTAAGGCTGCGTCTTCCCACCACCCCCCCTCCCAGTCGGTTCCGGGTTCCGGTTGCGGGGCCTGGCGGCCCCGGCTGGATCTTGGGAAAAGGAGCTTGGGATGGGTGTTCGGATGGTCTTCGGTCTCTTGGCAGTGGGGCTGGTCTCGGCGTGGGTCGCAGCCGGGAGTGCTACGCGGCCCGCGGCGGTGGTGCCTCGGTTTCGGGTTTCGGTGGTGGTGGTTCCGGCGGCCGCTCAGCCTGGCACGTATCGGGCCTGGGCTCAGGTTTCGAGGCTGGATGAGCCCGGGCGGGTGGCGGAGGTGGGCTTGGAGCTCGGGCCGGGGCGGATCCTTTCGACGGAGCGGCTGGACGAGGCCACGCAGCTGGCGCTCCGGCTCGAAGCGGTGGCGACTCCGCGGGATGGGTTGGCCTCGTACCGCTTGACCGTGTCTCGCC
>CALMKX010000100.1 GCA_937867335.1 uncultured Acidobacteriota bacterium | reverse complement strand
CGGGCATGCGCACCGGCCGGAGCTCGGCCGCGGGAGCCGGAGCGCCGGCGGGGCGGACCTCGACGAACAGAGCGGGGCTCTCGAGGGGCCGGCTGTTGCCTCTCACTGGGGCCAGGGTCTGGGGTGGAATCCGATAGCTGCCGGGCTCGAGGGCGAGAAAGCGCCACCACACGCCACGCGCGCCGCCCACCCCTTTCCCGCCGGGCTCGGTTCCCAGGGCCACCAGCTTCAGGCCCGGTAGCTCCGGAGGCTTGAGGGGCAGGGCGAGGGAGAAGCCCGGCTCGGCCTCGACCGCGATCCGCACGGTCACCATCTCGCCCTGGGCGAGCTCGGCCGGCTCGACGGCGGCCTGCACGTGGAGATCCTTCCGGGCGGCCGAAGGGCTCTCGGAGCGGCAGCCGGCGAGAAGGCCGCTGGCCGCCACGGCCCCGGCCAGTACCAGGGTCCGTGACAACGTGCCCACCGCCTTCATCGCCGGAGCCGGCGCTCCCGAGCGCGGAAGAAGGCGAGCAGGGTCTCGATGTAGGGGCGGTCGGTCGAGAGAATGAGCTCGTCCACGCCCAGCGAGCGGAAGAGCTCGCTGCGGTGCCGCGCCCGGCTTGCCGCCTGGGCCTTCGCAGCGGCCGCGAGTGCCGGGCTCGAGCTATCGATCAGCCGCCGCTCGCCGGTCTCCGCGTCCTCGATCTCGACCAGGCCCAGGGGCGGCAGGTTCTCCTCGTGGGGGTCGACGATCACCAGGGCGGTGACGTCGTGGCGGCTGGCCAGGTGGCTGAGCTCGGCCCGGTAGCCGCGGGTAAGGAAGTCAGACACCACGAAGACCACCGAGCGGCGCCGGGCCAGCCGGCCCAGGTAGTCGAGAGCGCCCGCGAGGTCGGTGCCGGTTCCGGCCGGCTCGAGGGCCAGGATGGTGCGGATCAGCCTCCAGACCTGCGCCGGCCCCTTGCGCGGTGGCAGGGTGAACTCGATCTTGTCCGTGAACGCCACCAGGCCCACGGGATCGTTGCTGGCCGTGGCTGCCCAGGCGAGCAGAGCCGTCACCTCTGCCGCCACCTCCCGCTTGCTCTTCTCGACCGAGCCGAAGCTGCCGGAGCCCGAGAGGTCCACCAGGAAATGCACCCGCAGCTCCCGCTCCTCGCGGTGGCGCTGCACGTGGGGCTGTCCGGTGCGGGCGGTCACGTGCCAGTCGATGAAGCGCACGCTGTCGCCTGGGTGGTAGGGGCGTACGTCCAAGAGCTCCATGCCCCGGCCCTTGAAGGCGCTCTCGTAGCGCCCCACCAGGCCTTCGTCGACCAGCCGCTGGGCGCGGATCTCGAGGGCCTTGATCTCGTCGTAGAGCTCGGGCGCGAGCTCGCCGGGGAGGCCCATGGCGGCTCCTAGGGAACGTCGAGAGTGTTGAAGATGCGGGCGATCAGGGCGTCCGGGTCAAGCTCGCGGGCCTGGGCCTCGTAGGAGAGCAGCAGGCGATGGCGCAACACGTCCGGGCCTACGGTCTTGATGTCCTGGGGCGTCACGAAGCCCCGGCCGCAGAGGAAAGCCTGCACCTTGGCGGCCTGGGCGAGGTAGAGCGTGGCCCGGGGCGAGGCACCGAACTCGATCAGCGGCTCGAGCTCGGCGAGCTTGTAGCGCCCCGGCTCGCGGGTGGCGAAGACCACGTCCACGATGTAGTCCTCCACCCGGGGGTCGAGATAGAGATTGTCGGCCACTTCCCGCATGCGGCGGATCTCGAGGGGCGAGAGCACCGGCTCCACCTGGGGGCGGTGGCGGTGGGCCATGCGCCTCAGGATCTCTTTCTCTTGCTCGCGAGTGGGGTAGGCCACCTTGAGCTTGAGCATGAAGCGGTCCACCTGGGCCTCGGGCAGAGGGTAGGTGCCCTCCTGCTCGATCGGGTTCTGGGTGGCGAGCACCAGGAAAGGATCCGGCAGGGCGAAGGTCTCGCCACCCAGGGAAACCTGCCGCTCTTGCATCGCCTCGAGAAGGGCGCTCTGCACCTTGGCCGGCGCGCGGTTGATCTCGTCGGCCAGGAGCAGATTGGTGAAGATCGGGCCCTTCTTGATCTGGAAGTCGTGGAACTGGGGGCGGTAGATCTCGGTGCCCAGCAAATCGCCAGGGAGCAGATCGGGGGTGAACTGGATGCGGGTGAAGCCGGTGTGGAGGGCCTGGGCGATCGACTTGACGGCGGTGGTCTTGGCCAGGCCCGGCAGGCCTTCGACCAGGATGTGGCCGTCGGCGATCAGGGCGAGCAGCAGGCGATCCACCAGGTACCTCTGGCCGACGATGGCCTTGCCCACCTCCTGGCGCACCCGCTCGAGAAGCTGGGCGTGGGATCGGACCTCGGCTTCGACCTCGACGATCGGCGAGCTCATCGGGCTCTCATCCTGGTTTCCGGGAAGCAAGCGCCGAAATGGCGCCCGAACAACCTGAGGGCTCGAGAAAACCAGCGCCCAGGCTCCCGGGCAGGGGGGAGCGAGCAAGCCATGTGCCAGTCCTGGGCCGCTAGAGCAGCGAGCGCAGCGCCTCTTCGTTGAAACCCACCAGAAGCGTTCGGCCCTGGAGCAGGATCGGCGCCCGGTAGCCGCCGGTCGGGCCCTTGAGACTCTCGAGGGTGGCCTCGCCGGCCTTGAACGTCTCGATCTGCTTGCCCCGGGCCACCAGCACCTTCTCGGCGCGGTCGAGCAACGCCTGGGCGTCGGTGTCGGTCAAGGGCCGACTGCGGGAGGAACGTTCGGTGGCCACCTCGGCACCGGTGCGCTCGAGCACCTCACGGGTGCGCGCGCAGCTGGTTCATGAGGGGCGGGAGTAGAACAGCTCGATCTGGCTCATGGCCGTCTCCTTCTGCGCTGGGTTCCGAAGCCGCGGCCAGTGTACCAACCGGTCGAGCGGGGAAGATAGAGCTGGCCGTGGGGGCTGGAAGCGAGCTACCATTTGGCCGTCCTCGAAAGGTCCGATGGCGAACCGGCTGAAAGCAGAGATCCAGCAGACCCGCCCCTTTCTCTCCGCGGGCGAGGAGGCCTTTCTCAACCTCCAGCGCACGGCCGGGCTGCAGTTCCAGTCCCTGGCGCGGTTCCTCAAGCCCTTCGATCTCACCCCCACCCAGTACAACGTGCTGCGCATCCTGCGCGGGGCGCTGCCGGGCAGCCTGCCTTCGGGCGAAGTGGGTACGCGGATGGTCACCCCCGAGCCGGACGTCACCCGCCTGTTGGACCGCCTGGAGAGCCGGGGCCTGATTCGCCGCAGCCGGGAGAATACCGATCGCCGGGTGGTCCGGGCCCGCCTCGAAGGGGCCGGCCTCGAGTTGCTGGCACGGCTCGACGAGCCGATCCACGAATTCCTCTCCGCGCTCACCTCGCCCCTCGATGGGGCCCAACAGAGCCAGCTGATCGAGCTCCTGGAGCGACTGCGCACCGGCGACTGAGCGGCTCCGGGCTCAGAGCTCCTTTCTCACCCAGGCTGTCTTCTCCATCCGCTCGACGATCCGCTCCACGTAGCGCCGATAGCCCCGGCCGCTCGCGCCGGGATGCCAGCTCGAGGGCCGGGGCAGGGAGGCGGCGAGCGAGGCCGCTTCGTACTCGGAGAGGGCTGCGGCGGGCTTGCCGAAATAGCGCCGGGAAGCCGCCTCGGCACCGTAGATGCCCGGCCCGAACTCCACCACGTTGAGGTAGAGCTCGAGGATGCGCCGCTTGGCCAGGGCCTCCTCGAGGTCGCGGGTCAGGAGCGCTTCCTTGAGCTTGCGCCAGGGGTTCCTCGAGGGCGAGAGCCAGAGGTTCTTGACCAGCTGCTGGGAGAGCGTGGAAGCTCCACGCAAGGGCACGTCCTCCTTGCGGGATTTCTCCCAGGCCTTCTTCATCTCCTCCCAGTCGAAACCCTGGTGGGAGAAGAAGTCGATGTCCTCGGCCACCACCACGGCGTGCTTGAGGTGGTCCGAGATGGCGGCGTAGGGCACCAAGCGCCAGTCGGCGCGAAGCGGCTTGCCATCCGGCCCCCGCTGGCGCTGGTAGCGGTCGATGAAGGCGGTGCTCTCGGGGTTGTTCTTGGCGAGCGCCGCCACATCCGGCCAGCTGACCACTTCATAGAGCAGGAAGCCGACCAGAGCGGCCGCCGGCAGCCCGGCAAACCAGGGCCAGAGGGGGCGGCGCGGGCTCTCGAGGGTCTCGGTGGTCACGGGCGTGGGTGCCTCTCACTCTAGCCGAGATGTCGCTCCCGAGATTGAGCTCCCAGGATTGCGCTAGAGTTGCCGGTCACATGCCCACGCTTGCTCGCGCTTTTGCTTTCGTGGCCTTAGCCGCTACTTTCGACCAGCCCTTGAGCACCGCGCACGGCCTGGCTCTCGCGGCCGTGGGCCTCGCCTGGTTGCTGCTGCTGCCGATCTTCCTCCTGCTGCGGCGTCGCTTCGCCGATGGCCCCAGCCGGCGCCGGGAGCCGCTTTCGCTGCTGGGCATGGCCCTCCAGGCCTTGGGGATGGGCCTGGCCTGGGGTTGGAGGAGGCCGGAAGGCACGCCGCTGGTTCCCGGTCCGGAGTCGGTCCAGTGGGCGCTGACGGTGGTGGTGCTGCTGCTGTTGGCGGGTGGGCTGGCGATGATCGCCGGCGCGCTCCGCGCCCTCGGCCGCCAGTGGAGCTTGACCGCCCGCATCCTCGAGGGCCACGAGCTGGTCACCGAGGGGCCGTTCCGACTGGTGCGCCACCCCATCTATACCGGCCTGCTCGCCATGCTGGTGGCCGCCGGCCTGGCCAGTGCGCGACCGCTGGGAATCCTGGTGGGAGTGCTGGTCTACTGGCTCGGCACCCGGCTGCGCACCCATCTCGAGGAAGGTCTCTTGCTCGAGGCGTTCGGGGACAGCTACCGCCGTTACGCCGCCCGGGTGCCCGCCCTCCTCCCCTGGCCGCGGCCTTCGGGAGCTTCAGCCGAAAAGATCTAGCTGCAGGGCGCTGCCTGGTCGCCGGAAGGCGGCCACCGAGAGCTTGTCGCTGCGGCCCGCGAGGCCGTGGCGGCGGCAGCTGGTGTGGAACAGCGAGCGCAGCTGTTCGGCGAAAACCCCCTCTCCGCGCATGCGGTGGCCGAAGCGCGGGTCGTTGAGCCGGCCGCCGCGCATCGAGCGCAGCCGGTTGAGCACCTTGTCCTTGCGCTCCGGGAAATGGCGCTCGAGCCAGGCCTCGAAGAGCCCGGCGACAGCCCCGGGCAAGCGCAGGGGGATGAAGGCGGCGCTCTTCGCCCCGGCCCTGGCAGCGGCTTCGAGGATCGCCGGCAGCTCGTGATCGGTGAGGGCGGGCAGCACCGGAGCCACCAGCACGCCCACCGGAACGCCGCGGGAGGAGAGCTCGGCAAGGGCTCCCAAGCGCTCCTCGGGATGGCTCGCCCGCGGCTCCAGCCGGCGTGCCAGCTCGGCGTCGAGGGTGGTGATCGAGAGGTAGACCGCCGAGGCCTGGAAGCCCGCCAGCTCGCCGAGCAGATCGGCGTCGCGGCAGACCAGATGGTTCTTGGTGACGATGCCCACCGGATTGCGGAAGTCGAGCAGCACCTCGAGGCAGCCGCGCACCAGGCCGAGCTTGCGCTCGATCGGCTGATAGGGGTCCGTGACGCCGGAGATCGACAGCACCTGCGGCCGCCAGCGTGGGCTCATGAGCTCGGCACGCAGCAGCTCGGCCGCCTGGCGCTTGACGAAGATCCGGGTTTCGAAGTCCAGCCCGGCCGAAAGCCCCAGGTATTCGTGGGTGGGCCGGGCATAGCAATAGATGCAGCCGTGCTCGCAGCCCCGGTAGGGGTTGAGCGAGGCGTCGAAAGGCAGGTCCGGGCTGTCGTTGGTGGCGAGGATGCTCTTCGAGGTGTCGTCGAAGTAGAGCGTGGGAGCCACTTCCGGTCCTGGCTCCTCGAGCTCGAGCGAGAGACGGGTGAATCGGTTGGCCGGGTTCTCGGCCGCAGCTCGGCCTCGCGGCGCTCTCGGGCCCTTCGGCGAGGTGGTGCGATCCATGGCCCGAGTGTACTCCAGGTGGCGTAAATCGGGCGGTATTCGAGGCTGATATGCTGCGCCCCGGTGTCCCGGATTCCAGTCGTCGTCAAGGTGCTCTACCTTCTGTGGCTCGCCGTGTGGGTGCCGGTCTACTGGCAGCACAACGGCGTGGTGAATTTCCTCTGGTTCTGCGACCTGGCGAACTTCCTGGTGGGCCTGGGGCTGGTCCTCGAGAGCTCGCTGCTGCTCTCCTCGCAGGCGGTCGGGGTGTTGCTGATCCAGGTGGTGTGGGTCTTCGACTTCGCCGGCCGCTTGCTTTTCGGCCGTCATCCGTTGGGCGCCACCCGCTACATGTTCGAGCTCGACACGCCGCTCTTCGTGCGCCTGTTCTCGCTCTTCCACGTGGTGATGCCGGTGCTGCTCCTGTGGGGGCTCAAGCGGCTGGGTTACAACCCGGGAGCCTTCCGACTCCAGACGGCGATCGCCTGGGTGGTGCTGCCCCTCTCCTTCTGGCTGGGCGAGCCGGCCGCCAACCTGAACTGGCTCTACCGCCCCTTCGAGCAGCCTCAACCGTGGCTGCCGCCGACTCTCTACCTGCTGTTCTGCATGGCGGCCTATCCGGCTCTGCTGTTCTGGCCCAGCCACCAGGTGCTGCGGCGGCTGTTTCCGGCTTCCGCGGCCGCTGCTAGCCCCGGGACTTGAGCAGCTGGGCCCGCCGGCAGGCCGGTGGGTTGCCGCCCCGGCAGGCGACCTCGAGAAGCTCGAGGGCCGCAGCGCGATCCCCGAGCTCCTCCTCGGCGATGCGCGCTCCCTCGAGGGCGGCGGCGAGCCCCGGCTTGCCACCCGCCGCTGCTGCCTTCTGCCACCAGCCGAGGGCCTCCCGATAGCGGCCCAGGGCGGCGCATTCGGCGCCCAGGAAGCGCGCCAGGTCGACCGCCCGAGCCGGCTCCCGCGCACTCAGCTGCGGGTAGAGGGCGGTGGCTTGCTCGAGGGCGGAGCTGTGGCTGCCGTGCAGGCGCTCGAGGAAGGCCCGGGCGAAAGCCGCCCGCAGGTCGTCCGGATGGCTCGCCAGCCAACTCGTCACAGCCGGCCGGCCGAGGTCCCGGCCATCGCCGTAAGCCACCGCGACTTCCCAGGGGGCGAAGTCCGCTCGAGAGTCGCGATCCCTCAAGACCCAGAGCGGTCCTGCGAGCGTGAGCATCGGTGGCAGCTGGTCCCTCCGCGTCGCCTCGGCGAGCGAGCCCAGGGCTTCCAGCGCTGCCTTCTCGTCGCCCTCGAGGTAGGCCTGGCCGCCCCGGGCGTAGGTTTCCAGGGCCATGCTCGCCGGCTCTCCCGGGCGCTCCTGCCCCAGGCGCTGGGCCTCGGTGGCGAGGGCCTCGAAGGTCTGCCGGTCGAAGGGATGGGGACCTCGGAGCAACTCGGCCACCGGCGCGCCGGGCCCCTGGCGGCGGGCGAGCGGGCCCTGGAGGCGAGGCCGGCCGTTCTCTCCCCGGCGATCACCCCCCTCGAGGCGGCGAGGTCGAGCCGGCAGCCCGGGCTCGGGCGGAGCTTCCCGGGTGGGCTCGGGCATCGAGGCCGCCTCCACCAGGGGCTGGACCGGTCGCGCTGCCGGGGTCGGTGGGGGTTGCCTCGGGGGGGCCGCGGCGGGT
>CALMKX010000099.1 GCA_937867335.1 uncultured Acidobacteriota bacterium | reverse complement strand
GACGATGTCGAAGATGGCGTCGGCGCCCCAGTTCGGCAGGTCGGTCGCCCGGCAGGCGGCGCCGTCGGGTGGGGCTTGCGAGGACGGCATCCGGGGCGCCGGCCACAGCCTAGCCCCGGGAGCGCGCCGAGAGCAGCAACTCCACCAGCGCCCGCACTGCCCCCTGGCCGCCGCTCTCGCCGAGCAGCACGTCGACCATCTCGGCCACCTCGCGGGCGGCGTCGGCCGGAGCGAAGGACAGCCCCACTCGGCGGATGATCGGTATGTCCGGCAGGTCGTCGCCGGCGTAGGCCACCTCGGCCGGCTCGAGGCTGCGGTCTTTGAGGAAGGCCTCGAAGGCGGCGAGCTTGTCGCGGGCTCCGGCCACCACGGCGTCGAAGCCCAGCTCGGCGGCTCGCCGGGCGAAGGCGGCGTCGGCCCGCGCCGAGAGGCTGCCCACCTTGAGGCCGGCCTCCCGCGCCAAGCGGATGCCCAGGCCGTCGCGGATGTGGAAAGCCTTCATCACGCTGCCTTCGGCGGTGTAGTACAGGCGGCCGTCGGTCAGCACGCCGTCGACGTCCAAGAGCACCCAGCGCACCCGCCGGGCCCGCCCTGCCAGCTCTCCGGCCGCCAGGCGGCAACGGTACGGTTCGGGTTTGCTCACTAGAACAACTCCAGGCCCCAGAGGTCGTGAAGGTGAACGATACCCAGCAATTTGCCCGAGGCCTCGCAAACGAACAAAGAAGTGATGCGGTGCTGCTCCATCTTCTGCAGCGCGGCCGGCGCCAGCTCGCCGGGCGCGATGGTTCGAGGGGCCGCCTTCATGCATTGGCCGGCAGTACGGGAGAGTAGGCCCTCGTCCTCGGCCAGCAGGCGCCTAAGGTCGCCGTCCGAAATGCAGCCGGCGAGCTTGCCGCCGTCGTCCACCACCGCAGTGATACCGAGGCCCTTGCGGGTCATCTCGTAGATCGCCTCGCGCATCGGCGTCTCGAGCGTCACTGCCGGCAGGGCGTCGCCGCCGTGCATCACCTGCTCGGCGGTGAGCAGCCTCTTGCCCAGACGCCCCGCCGGATGGAGCAGGGCGAAATCCTCCTGGGTGAAGCCGCGGGCCTCGAGCAGGGCCATGGCCAGGGCGTCGCCCAGGGCCAGGGTGGCGGTGGTCGAGGCGGTGGGGGCGAGGTTCAGCGGGCAGGCCTCCTGGTCGATCGCCGCCGTCAGGTGCACCTCGGCGTGGCGGGCGAGGGGGCTTTTCGGGCTGCCGGTGATGGCCACCAGCGGAGTGCCCAGCCGCTTCAGAGTGGAGACCAGGCGGAGCAGCTCTTCGGTGGTGCCGGAGAAGGAAGCGGCGAGCACCACGTCGCCCGGCACGATCGCCCCCAGGTCGCCGTGCACGGCCTCGGCCGGATGGAGAAAGAAGGCCGGCGTGCCGGTGGAGGAGAGGGTGGCGGCGATCTTCTGCAGCACCAGGCCGCTCTTGCCCATGCCGGTGCATACCACTCGCCCGGACGCGCCGAGCAGTAGGGCCACCGCGCGGTCGAAAGAGCCATCGAGCTGGGGCAGGAGGCCGGCCACGGCGGCGGCTTCGATCTCGATCACCTGCCGGGCCACTTCCCGGGGCGAACGGGCCGGCGCCTCGGGCCGTACGGCAGGGCGCGAAGCGCTCATGCGGCCACCTGCCGAAAGGGCGCGAGGGCCTTGCGCACGGCGAGGGCCGAGGCGAGGAGGGACTCGGCCCGCTCGGGGGGAAGCTGGGTAGTCGAGTCCGAGAGCGCCTGCTCGGGCCTCGGATGCACCTCGAGGAAGAGCCCATCCGCTCCGGCCGCCACGGCCGCGCGGGCGAGCGGCTCGGCGTACTCGCGGGCGCCGCCGGTCTCGGCGCCGCCGCCGGGCAGCTGCAGGGAGTGGGTGATGTCGTAGATCGCCGGTATGCCGTCCGCGTGGAGCCGGGCGAAGCTCCTCATGTCCACCACCAGGTTGTGGTAGCCGAAGCTCGCGCCGCGCTCGGTGACGCTCACCCGCTCGCAGCCCACGGAGCGGGCCTTGTCGACGATCTTCAGCATGTCGTCCGGGGCCATGAACTGGCCCTTCTTGATGTTGAGCGCCCGGCCGGTGGCCGCCGCGGCGAGCACCAGGTCCGTCTGGCGGCAGAGGAAGGCCGGGATCTGCAGCACCTCGCAGACTTCCGCCGCCCTCGCGCATTGGCCCGGCTCGTGGACGTCGGTGAGGAGGGGCAGGCCGGTTGCCGCCTTGACCTCGGCGAGGATCCGGAGCCCTTCCTCGAGGCCCGGGCCCCGGTAGCTGCCGATCGAGCTGCGGTTGGCTTTGTCGAAGGAGGCTTTGTAGACCACCGCGAGGCCCAGCCGGCGGGCGAGGGCCGCCAGGGTGGCGGCCACTTCCAGGGCGAGCTCTCGGCTTTCCAGCACGCAGGGGCCGGCGAGCACGGGAAAGCCCTCGCCGCCGAGCTCCACGCCGGGGGCGAGCTCGAAGCTCGAAACCCGCCTTCTCATGTCGGCAGAGCTCACTCCTGGCTCACCAGAACCGGCGGCAGGTTGGGGGTGGACTTGCCCTCGCTCACCGTCCGGGCCAGGGCCGGGCGCGGCGGGGCCGCTGCCTGCGCAGGCTCGGGGAAGCGCAGGGCGCCTTCCGAGCGCTGCCTCACCGCCTTGTGCTCGAGCGCCGCCTGGATGAACGAGACGAAGAGCGGGTGGGGGCTGGTGGGCTTGGATTTGTATTCGGGGTGGAACTGGCAGCCGAGGAACCAGGGGTGCGACGGCAGCTCCACCATCTCGACGAATTTGCCGTCCGGCGACAGGCCGGAGATCACCAGGCCGTGGTCCGAGAGCGTCTGCAGGTACTTCTGGTTCACCTCGTAGCGGTGGCGATGGCGCTCGGAGATGGTGGTGGTGCCGTAGACCCGGTGGGCGAGGCTGCCTTCTTTGAGCTTGGCCGGGTAGGCGCCCAGGCGCATGGTGCCGCCCATCTCCTCGACACCCAGCAGGTCGCGCAGCTTGTAGATCAGGTTCTGCTCGGTATCGGCCTCGAATTCGGTGGAGTTGGCCTCGCCGAGTCCGCAGACGTTGCGGGCGAATTCGATCACCAGGCATTGCATGCCCAGGCAGATGCCGAAGAAGGGCACCCGGTGCTCGCGGGCGAAGCGGATCGCCCGGATCTTGCCCTCGGCGCCCCGGACGCCGAAGCCGATCGGCACCAGCACGGCGTCCACCTCGTGGATGTCGCGAGGCCAGTTGCTGCCGGCTTCGAGCTCCTCGGCGTTGATGTAGACGATCTCCACCCGGGCGTCGTTGGCGATGCCGCCATGGAGCAAGGCCTCGTTCAGGCTCTTGTAGGCGTCCGGGAACTCGGTGTACTTGCCCACCAGGCCGATCCGCACGTGGTGGTGTGGGTGCTTGATGCGCGAAACCAGCGCCTCCCAGCGCGAGAGGTCCCGCTCGTAGTGGGGCAGATTCAAGAGCTCGAGGAGGATCTGGTCCAGGCCCTCGCGGCAGAGCTCGAGGGGTACCTCGTAGATGGTGGAGACGTCGAGGGCGGCGATCACCTGGTTGGGAGCGACGTTGCAGAAGAGGGCGATTTTCTGCTTCATCTCGTCCGGCAGGGGGCGGTCCACTCGGCAGAGCAGCAGATCCGGCTGGATGCCGATCTCGCGCAGCTCCTTGACGGAATGCTGGGTAGGCTTGGTCTTGAGCTCGTCGGCAGCGGCCACGTAGGGCACCAGGGTGAGGTGGATGTTGACCGCGTTGCCCCGGCCGAGTTCCTGGCGGAACTGGCGGATCGCCTCGAGGAAGGGCAGGGATTCGATGTCGCCCACCGTGCCGCCGATCTCCACGATCACCACATCGACGTGGTCGGCCAGCCGCTTCATGGCGGCCTTGATCTCGTCGGTGATGTGGGGGATCACCTGCACCGTCTTGCCCAGGTAGTCGCCCCGGCGCTCGCGGTTGATCACCGCCTCGTAGATCTTGCCGGTGGTGTAGTTGTGGAGCTTGCTGGTGCGAGCGGAGGTGAAGCGTTCGTAGTGGCCGAGGTCGAGGTCGGTCTCGGCGCCGTCGTCGGTGACGTAGACCTCGCCGTGCTGGTAGGGCGACATGGTGCCTGGATCGACGTTGATGTAGGGGTCGAGCTTCATCAGCGTGACCTTGAAGCCGCGAGCCTCGAGCAGGGCGCCTACGGAGGCGGCTGCCACACCCTTGCCGAGGGAGGAAACCACTCCGCCGGTGACGAAGATGTATTTGGTGGCCATGGCTTTTTCTCCCATCATCCCGAGTTCCCCAACGCCGTGCGGGCCCGTTCCAGGTCCTCCGGCGTGTCCACCCCAAGCGCCTCACCGCGGATGGTGAGCACGCGAATCTTGATGCCGTTTTCGAGCGCCCTCAGCTGCTCGAGGGACTCGGCCCGCTCGAGCGGGCTCTGGGGCAGGGCGGCGAGCGCGAGCAGGGTGTCCCGCCGGTAGCCGTAGATGCCCCAATGCTTGAGAGTCGTTGGACCGCCCTCGGCCCGCCGATAGGGGATCGCCGAGCGGCTGAAGTACAGAGCATAGCCTTTCAGGCAGCAAACCACCTTCACGGAGGCCGGGTTGTCGAGGTCGCCGGGGCTCGCCGGCACCGCCAGAGTGGCCATCGGATCGGCCGGGCAGGCGATGAGATGCCGCGCCAGGGTGGCCACGGCCTCCGGGTCGAGAATCCAATCGCCCTGGACGTTGATCACCGCCTCGGCGTCCCAGCTGCGGGCGGCCCAGGCGATGCGGTCGGTGCCGGAGGCGCAGTCGGCCGGCGTGAGCTGGCAGTCGCCGCCGAAGGCCCGCACCACCTCGGCGATGCGCTCGTCGTCGGTGAGCACGACGGTCCGGGCGAGGCCCGGCACCGGCTCGACCCGCCGGTAGACATGCTCGATCAAGGGCTTGCCGGCGATGGTAGCCAGGGGCTTGGCCGGCAGGCGCGTGGAGCCATAGCGAGCCGGGATGGCGGCGACGATTCGAGGGGTCGGCAGGGGGCTGGTTTCGGAGTGGGCCGAGAAAGGGGGCACGACCTAATCTATTTTGCGCTCCGGGGAGCTGTCAACGGCGGGTGGCTGGCCTTTCCCCTTGCGATAGGATCCGCCGCCATGAATCCCGTTCATCCCAAGGATCGACGGCCGCAGCGCATTGCGGTCTTGCCCGGGGACGGCATCGGCCAGGACGTGACCGCCGAGGCGGTCAAGGTGCTGGAGACGGTCGCCTCGCGCTTCTCTCTACCCCTTGAACTGGAGCCCTTCGGCTGGGGGGCGGACCACTATCTGGCGACCGGCGAGACCTTACCGCCCGGCGCCTACGACGACTTCCGGGACAACTTCTCGGCCATCCTGATGGGCGCCTTCGGCGACCCCCGGGTACCGAGCAATCAGCACGCCGCGGACATCCTGCTCGGCACCCGCTTCAAGCTCGACCTCTACATCAATCTGCGGCCGGTCACTCTCTACCACCCCACGGTCTGCCCGCTCAAGGACAAGGACGAAACCAATGTCGACATGGTGATCTTCCGGGAGAACACCGAGGGCGCCTACGTCGGAGTGGGGGGGGTGTTCAAGCAGGGCACCCCGGACGAGATCGCGGTCCAGGAGGAGATCAACACCCGCAAGGGCGTGGAGCGCATCCTGCGCGCGGCCTTCGAGTTCGCCCGCAGTCGCAAGCGCCGCAAAGTGACCATGGCCGACAAGGCCAACGTGATGCAGCACGGCCACGGCCTGTGGCGGCGGACCTTCGCCGAAGTGGCTCGGGACTACCCGGAGATCGCCACCGAATCCCTCTTCGTCGACGCCCTGGCGATGCTGATGGTGAAGACTCCGGAGCACTTCGACGTGGTCGTCACCAACAACCTCTTCGGTGACATCCTGACCGACCTCGGCGCGGCCCTGGCCGGCGGCCTGGGGGTGGCGGCCTCGGCGAATCTCCACCCGGGCCAGACTTCCATGTTCGAGCCGGTGCACGGCTCGGCGCCCAACCTGGTGGGCACCGGCAAGGCCAACCCGATGGGCTCCATCCTCTCCGCGGCGCTGATGCTCGAGTACCTCGGCCACGAGGAAGCGGCCCAGGCCATCGAGGCCGCGGTGCGGGAGGAGATCCGCGCCGGCCGCACCACCGAGGACCTCGGCGGCAATCTCACCACCCTCGAGGTGGGCTCCCGCCTGGTGCGGACCCTGCGGGGCTAGCCGGATCGTCCTCCTGCGCGCAGCGGCGCGCCGGCCCGTTGGCCGCTACGCCGGAGCGTCGCCGAAGGAATGGCGGTAGCGGGTGAGGAACTGCTGTTCGGTGTAGCAGTGGCTGGTGGTGCCGTACTCCTCGATGCAGAACACCGCCGCCAGGCTGCCCATGCGGCCGCAGGCGGCGAGGTCGTGACCCCGCATCAGGCCGGCCAGGAAGCCGCCGCGGAAGGCGTCGCCGGCACCGGTGGGGTCCACGACCCGGGTCACCTGCGCCGCCGGCACCTTCACCGTGCCGCCGTCCGAGAGCAGGATCTCGCTGCCCTCGGCGCCGTAGGTGATCACCACCAGCTCGTGCTCGGCGCGGATCTGGTCGGCCGTCTTGCCGGTCTTCTGCTGGAACACGGCGAACTCGTAGTCGTTCAGGAACAGCCCCATGGCCCCGTCCGCGGCGCAGGCGAGGGCTTCGCCATCGAGGGCGGTCACCTGGAAGGAGGCATCGAAGAAGAACGGCAAGGCCTGGGAGCGGGCCTCGGCACAGTGGCGCATCATGGCCTCGGGGTCGTCCGGGGCGATGATGGCGAGCGCCGCCCTCGAGCCGGCGAGCTCTGCCAAAGAGAGGTTCCGAGCCTCGCGCATGGCGCCCGGGAAGAAGCCGGTGATCTGGCAGTCCGCGCGGTCGGTGGTGATGAAGCAGGTGGCGGTCATCTCGCCGTGGATGGTGCGGATGCCGCCTACGTCCACGCCTTGCTCCGCCAGCCATTCGCGGTAGTCGGAGAAGTCCGAGCCCGCAGCTGCCACGATGCGCGGCGAGGAGCCCAGCAAGGCGAGGGTGTAGGCGATGTTCGGCGCGCAGCCGCCCCGCTGGCGCTTGAAGCGTTCCACCAGGAACGAGATGTTGATCACGTGGGCCTTGTCGGCCAGGATATGGTCCCGAAACGAGCCCGGGTAATCCATGATGTTATCGAAGGCGATCGAGCCGGTGACGATCACCTGACCTTGGCGGTTCAGTCCGAGCTTTTCGGCAAACACAGGCTCCTCCCCGGGAGCGTCAAGAGTCAAACCCGCGAATTGTGGCACAGCCGCTCACCTGAGGACCAGGGCGGGGAAGAACATTCAGAAGCGGAACCTGTTGCTAGCCGAGGGGCGTCTGCCCGAAGGCCGCCCGTTGTCGTGCTGCCAGGCTCAACGCCGAGCGTCAAGCCTCTGGAGAGTGCTCTTCCACTCGAGAATCTGTCGATCAGCTGTGGCGAGAATGCCTCCCATGACCAACGCCGTGGCGGCGATCAACCGGTCGGCCGGGTCGCCATGAAAACCCTGGAGGCCAGCCGCTGTGATCCCTACGTCGCCGTCGACGGCAATTTCTCGGAGACCCTTGGAGATGAGGCCCTGGCGCCAGGCCAGCGGGGGCACCGCGAGGTCGAGACGGCCCCGTTCCGTCAGCATAGCCAGTTCCCAGAAGGTGATCGCCGAGACAGCCAATTCTCCCGCCACCTGGGCCGCGTCGATGGCCTTGAGGGCCTTCTCGCCCAGGCTCGGGTCTCCTTTGGCGAGCCACACAAGGGTATGAGTGTCGAGGAGAATCAACGCTCGACGTCCCACTCGACGTCGATCGGTGCCAGCAAGTCACCTCGAATCTGGATGGAATCCCGGTAGCAACCGAAAAGCGAGGCCGGTCGGTCTACGTACGCAGAGAGGACAGAGACGGGCCGCCCCCTCTTGGTGATCAAGAGAGCTTCTCCCGTTGCCGTGACTTCCTCCATCAGCTGGAGGCACCGTGCCTTGAACTCCGAAGCTCGTATGGTTCGCATCGTCCCGCTCCTGCCTCATTATTGACCATGGTCCTGACTATGGTCAACGCCTCTCCTTGGCATGGACACGGATTCGCCGGACTGCCGATTGAGAGATCTCGATAAGCGTGGGAGGATGGGGAAGCGCTCCGGCTGGACGTTGGCCTGGGGGCTTGCTCAAGGAGGAACCATGATCCAGCGAACGATCGTCCTCGGCTTCGCTCTCGGCAGCTTCTGGGCTGCGGCGGCCGGTGCTGTGCCGGGCCAGCTGCGCTTCGTTACGGGCAGCCTCGCCGTGCAGGAAAACATTGGCAGCGTGTCGGTTTCGGTGCTGCGCACGGGCGGCGATGACGGCGCCGTTTCCGTGCAAGTCTCCACCGGCACCGGCTCGGCCACTCCCGGCACGGACTACACGCCGGTGAATACCACTCTCTCCTGGGCGGACCACGACGATGCCCCCAAGAGCTTCAGCATCCCGATCAACAACGACGGCTTCGACGAGCAGAACGAAACCGTCACCCTGAGCCTCAGCAACCCCGTGGGCGGCGCGACTCTGGGCTCGCCGGCCACGGCCACCCTCACCATCCTGGACGACGACAACGCCCCCTCCGGCCCCTGCAGCCCGGACGAGCACACCCTCTGCTTGCTCCAGGGCCGCTTCCGCCTCCAGGTGCAGTGGCGCACCAACCAGGGCCAGGTGGGGGAGGGTATGGCGGTCCCGATCCGCGACTTCTCCGGCGCTTTCTCCTTCTTCAACCCGGACAACCTCGAGATGCTGGTGAAGGTGATCGACGCCTGCGGCCTCAACAACCGCTTCTGGGTGTTCTTCGCCGCCACCACCAACGTGGAATTCACCCTGCGCGTCACCGACACCGACAACACCACCACCAAGACCTACTTCAACGAGCTCAACAACACGGCCCTACCGATCCAGGACACCAACGCCTTCGAGACGTGCCCGTAGCGGCGACAAGGACCCCTCCGACGCCGTCAAGGTGGAATTCCTACTGCGAGCCGCCTGAGGCGGCCGGAGCTTCCTGCGCCACCCCCGCCGGTGCTGGCACCTTGTGGCGCTCTCGCCGCTCTACCAGCTCCAGGCAGGCGCCCAGGCCGAAGAGGGTGAGCACCGAGCCGGCGACCAGGGAGGCTCCCACCAGGAGGCCGAAGCGGGCGTTGGCGGGCACCTGGGAGAGGGCGAGCACGGCGAAGCCCAGGGTGATGGCCAGGGTGTCCGAGAGGATCGGCGGGCCGGTCTCCTCGAGGGCGGCCGCCACCGCCGAGCCACCGGCCGCTCGCTTCTCCACGCTGTAGCGCTCCAGGAAGTGGATGCCGTAGTCCACCCCGATACCGATCGCGATGGCGCAGAACATCGAAGTCGCCACTCCCAGGGGGATCGCGAGCCAGCCCATGAGGCCGAATATCCACACCACCGCCAGGCTCGCCGGCAGCACCGCCAGGAGGCCGGTCTTGGCCGAGCGGAAGAGCAGCGAGATGGTGAGCCAGCAAGTGAGCGGAGCGAGGAGGATGCTCGCCACCTGGGTGCGCACGATCGCCGGGATCATCGCCTGGGACACCGCCACGTCGCCGGCGAAGTCCAGCCGGCCGCCGAGCGAGCCGAGCTTCGCCGCTGCGAAGGCGCGAACGGCGCCCATCAGCCGGGCGGTGTCCTGGTAGTTGGCGTCCTTCAGGAAAACCGTCACCACGCCGCGCCGGAAGTCGTCGTCCACCACCTCGCGGCGGCGTTCGATGCCGCGGCCGGTCTCGAAACGGTCGAACACCAGCGCCACTCGCTCGGGGTTCTTGGGAATCGCTCGGCTATCCGGCCGGCGAGCGAGCCAGAGGTAGGAAACGGTGGTCACCTGGCTGTGCGGGCCGAGCACACCGCCCACACCCGGCTGGGCGCGAACGAAGGCCTCGAGCTCGCCGATCGTCTCGAGCAGCTTGGGGTTGAAGAACGGCCCCTTCAGGCCGTTGACCTCCGGAACCTCCGAAGCGGGCGGGTCGAAGGTCAAGGCCAGGAGCAGCAGGTGCGTGCCGTTGAAGGTCTGGTTGGCATGGTCGGTCGCCCGGCGGAATTCGCTCGCCGGGGCGAAGCCGTCGATCCAACTGTCCTGGATCACCAGCCTCGGCAGGGCCACGCCGAGGAGCAGGGTGAGCGCCGCCACGGCGCCCAGGGTGGCGCCTGGCCGGCGCACCGGCAGGCGCATCAGCGGTGTGATCCAGGGCCGGAAGTGCTGCCTCTGGGGCCTCGGGTGGCGGAAGCGCTGGGGCGAGATGAGCACCAGGAAGGCCGGTACCACCGTCATGGTCCAGACCATCGAGAACAGGATGCCGAGCGCAGCGAACACGCCGAAGCCCTGCACTGCGTGGATCGACGAGCCGAGGAAGGAGAAGAAGCCGACTGCCGTGGTGAGCGAGGTGAGGGCGATCGGCCGGGCGATCTCCTCGAGCGTGTCTTCCACCAGCTGGCGGGGCGCGGTGCCGGTGCCGGCTTCGGCGAGCTTCTGCTGGTAGCGCCAGTAGATGTGGATCTCGTCCGCCAGGCAGATGGTGGTCATGATCACCGGCAAGATGGCCGTGGTGAGGTAGACCGGGCTGCCGGCCCAGCCCATCACGCCCACGGTGAAGAGCTGGCAGGCGGTGATCTCGAAGCTGGCGAGAAGAAGCGGCGTGACGCGGCGGCAGCCCAGCCAGATCACCACGGCGATCACCGCGAAGGAGAGCGGCAAGAGCAGCAGCAGGTCCTCGAAGATGTGGTCGCCCAGCAGCGCTTCGGCCACCGGGGCTCCCACCACCGAGAGGTGGTTGTCGGCATCTTCCAGGGGCCGAACCTGCTCCAGGATGCGGCGGTAGAGCCCGCTGCGGTCGAAGTCCGGCTCGTTGGGCACGCCGATCAGGATGGCGGCGGACTTGGCGTCGCCCGAGACCAGCGTGCCGTAAAGGATCTGCGCGGCGTCGAGGTCGCCCTTGAGCGTCGCCAGCTCCTGGGGCGTTTCGGGATCGCCGCTCCTGGGGAGGGGGTCGAGGTAGGGCCGGAAGTTGAGCGTGCCGGGGTAGACGCGGTCCCGGTGCTCGGTCGCCAGGCTCACCACGTCTTCCTTCTTCACTCCCGGCAGCGCCTGGGCGAGCTCGGTCACCCGCGCCACGATGCCCAGGGTGGCGGGGTTGTAGATCCCTTCCGGCCGTCGGCTCTCGACGATCACCACGATCGGATCCTCGAGCCCGAAGTGCCGGCGAACCTCGGCGTCGATCGCCACCACCGGATCGTCCGGGGGCACCAGGGCATGGCCGTCCGTGCGGATCTTGAGCCGCAGCACGCCCGGGGCCGCCAGGAGCGCGAGGGCCGACATCAGCACGATCGCCTGGATCGGGTTGCGGATCGCGGCGCGAGAGAGCAGGAAGGGCCAGCGGGAGGGAGGGATCATGGCGCGACTAGGGGAAGAAGCGTGTGGGAGCAGAAAACCGGTGGGTCGCCATGCCGAGGTCCTCGCAGCGATTCCTGGCCGCCGGCGCAGGCGGACGAATGTAGAGACATCCTTCTATAGGCACGCTCTAGGATAGCTCAAGTCGCCGAAAGGGCTGCCGCATTTTCGCGCTGAGGAGCTACGGCCGAGGAGCCGGGGAAAAACGCTCGCCAGCGGACTCCTTGTTCTCCAGAGTCGACTCTCGCCCTTCCCTTGACGCGCCGTGCCGCATGGCGGCGCAGTGCATTTCCTGCAGGGACCCGGCCGCTTTGACCAACAACCAAGGAGACACGGTATGAGAAAGACGCTCTGGGTTCTGATGCTGGGATTGGCTCTGGTCGCCGTGCCGGCGGCCCAAGCCTCGGACGATGTGATCCGCCACGGAGTCGATACCTGGACCACCGTTTCGAGCGGCATGACCTTCACCAGCTTCAACCAAGACCCGCTACCGGCCGACTTTTTCTGCCCGGGCAGCAAACCCTTCACCGGCAAGGTGGCCTTCCGCGGCGCCAAGCTGGCGACCGAGCCGGCGAGCGCGCTGCCGGCGATCGACACCATCGTCGAGCGCATGGACGACGCCCGCCTCGACAAGGACGGCGTGGGCTACAGCCGCATCCGTCTGCTGGCCCTGTCGCTCGCCTCGGTCGAGCCGGTGGACACCGGCTGCGGCCTCTTCAACGTGGCCGTGCGTCTGGACGGCGCACAGCCGACCACCGACATGAAGATCGTGCGCACCACCCGCTACGGCGGCTTCTATGTTTCGCCCCTGGCCTTGAACGTCAAGGTGCGCTTCGAGCCGGTCAACGGCGATGCCAAGCTGGTGCGCGAAGTTTCCCGGCAGATCAGCCTCGGCCCGGGCACTCGCTCGGTGTGGAGCTACGCCCAGGAAGACCGCTATACCGGCCGACTGCTGGTGGACACCAACGGCGACGGCAAAGCAGACACCATCCTGCCGCCGGCTTCGAACTTCCTGGCCGGCGTCGAGCCGGCAGCCTCCTACTCCAGCGATTCCGCCAGCCTGGACCAGACTGCCACCTACTACTACAGCGAGAGCGCCCACGCCTGGCAGCAGTACGACAACATCCGCCCCATCCAGCGCCTCTGCCCGTACACCACCTGTCACTGCAACCCGGATCCTTCCACCTGGGATCCGCACGATCCGGGCTCGGGTTGCAGCAGCTCCCACATGCACTGCACGCAGGTGTGGATCACCTGCGAAGCCGTCGCTGTCGTGGCGGACTGACGGACCTCCCCTCCCAACAGCCGGGTCGCGGAGCCCCCCAGCCTCCGCGGCCCGGCCCTCTCCCGGAGTTGGGTCGATGCGGTGGAGCGCATTGGGAAGGCCAGCCTGGTTCTCAGTCGGCCAACCTGTAGCGCTAGCCAACGAGATGTTCGCTGCTCTTGCCTTTTCAGAACTCGACTAACGCTGAGAAGGCGAATGGCCGTTGTAGCGCGGCTTCCAGGCGGGTCGGAATCTAGGCCAGGTCTCCAGGACAGCGCTGCTCTAGTCGGTTCGCTAGGTGCCGGAAATACCCAGCTTCGCGCCAGGAGCTGTGGTTTCCAATTACATAGAGGCGACACTGAGCGCGACTGACCGCCACGTTGAGGAGATTCGGGCGTGCCCCTGCCCAGCGCCGTGCACCGGCACTCTGATCGGCAGAAGCTCCGAGTACCAAGATCACCGCTTCAGCCTCTTTACCTTGGAAAGTGTGGATCGTGCCCACCCGCTCGTTGACCCACGGCCACAACTCACTTCCGAGGTATGAGCTCACCACCGGGGAGCCGGCGACAGCCTCTCGCAGGCGCTGAGCGATGGTACGGAATGGAGTGATCACGAAGACATCCGGGCGTCCAAGGCCACCACCAAAAAGCCTCTCAATCATCGTAACAGCCACGTGCCCTTCGGCCGGCGACCACTTGCCCTCTGCCGTTTCCTGGACGTCAATCCAGCAGCTGCTGCCGATCTGATCGCCGATTGCGCTTGAGCGGTCTGGTGTAGCCTTGACCATTAGATGGCCATAAGCTACCTGGTTACAAATCGAGAACATCGGCTCTTGGCACCGGCGATGAACGCGCAGGGGTGAGCCGATCCACAGATCGCGATCGGCTAGATGTAGCTCGGTTCCGGCCCAGCTGGCCCGATCCGCCAAAGTTTGAGCCGACACGAAAGGCGCGGCCCAGTCGTCCGCCGGTACTGAGACGTGATCGAAGGCGGCCATGATCAGCTTGATAGGAGTGGCTATCACCGGTTCGAGTTGCATAGGATCGCCCATAACCACGGCTCGAGCGCAGCGCCACATTAGACCCACTGCAGCTTGCGGGGGTGCCTGACCCGCTTCGTCGACCACCAGCCAGCCAAGCTGGCCTTCGCCAAGCGGGCCGAAAAGGCGACCCGCAGATGCGAAAGTGGTCGAGATCACTGGGACCACCAGAAAGAGGGTTGCCCACAGCGATCGCCGCGCTGGCTCCTGCTTTTCGCTCAGGCGTCGGCCTTTCAGAAGTGCGATAGCGACGCTGAGGTTGTGGCGGATCTTCCGAGCAGCGCCATCGAGGAAGGCGCGGTGCAGATCGAAGGCGGCCACGAAGAGCCGGTCACGGGCATCCTTGAACTCATTAGCGAGCCAAGGAGACGAGAGTTGGAGCTCTGGCTCCGGCCGCAGCCAGAAGTCAGCGTTCGGGAGTTCGTTTCCAAGCAGTTGGTTGCCGCGATCGATCGCAGCCTGGGCGTCCTTCCGACTGGCATCAAGGCGAGCCAGTTCGGTCTTCACCTGGGCAACCGACAAGGCCAGAGTTCCGTGGTGCTTGTTCTGTCTGTCCGTCTCGGCCCGGCAGCTCTCAGATTCAGCTCGAGCCTGAGCCACCTTCTCCTGGGCCACCGAGAGTCTCTCCGACCAGGCTTTCCATTGGCCGCTAGAAAAGAAGCGGGCGAGGAACCCCGGTTTGAGCGCCATTACCGCAGCTCGGTCAAGTTCGCACTTGCACTCAGACTCCTCGCGGCGGCTGAGCTGCGCTAGCGCCTCTCTCAGGCTCAGCTCAGAAGCCGCAGTGCTTGCTTGGAGAGCAAGGTGCTGCTCGGTCAACCTCTGGAACTTCCGGGCGAGTTCTGGCTGGTTCTCAAGCGCGACTCGAGCCTCCTCAAGGGCCCTCTCGAGCTTGCGAACCTCTTCCAGGCAAGCGGTGAAGTGGGTCCTCGCCTCTAGCCAGCGCCTCTTAGCTTCAGCCTCAGACGACGGTGCGTTCTCGAGTCGAGCAACCTCCGGAGGGGATTCATTCCCTACTTCTTTGAGATCCCAGGTGTCTAACAAGTGCTTCAGATAGGAGCCAAGGCTCCTGGTGTCGTGCCACCAGAATGCCTGAGCGAAGGCGGCGCGGTTGGCTGCGTTGCCTAGCACAGCCGCAGCGAGCCCCCAAGAGCTGCCGTCTGGAATCGCATGGGTTGGACCTGGGCTGGCAACGCAGTCAGCGATCGACGCCAGGTAGGAGGGAGGTGGGTCCAGCTGCAGGTTGACGGCCTTGACGGCAGGGATCTCCCGGCTGATGTTCTCCACTGCCCGGTTGTTCGAAGAGGCTACAACGATTTCAAAGCCGAGCAGTCGCTCGTCAAGCCGGTAGAGATGCAAGTAGCCCGAGCCGAGTCGCAGCGAAGCGAGGTGGCCGAAGGCGTCGTTGGGGTCTTCAAACTCTGCGAGTACGGCTGCCCGCTGCGCTACCACACAAGCTACCAAGTCTCGGATCAAGGTGGTCTTGCCTGTGCCGGGCGGGCCATTGATGCCCGCCAGGCCGCCTTCCCGGAGGTCGGCCATGACGTGGTTGACCGCGGCCTGTTGCATCAGCGCCAGGGACCGTCGGCCGGGTGCAGGCCAGGAAGCGAATGGGAGGCGCGACGGGGCCATGGTGGCCTGCAGCAAAGCTCGATCGCGAGTGACGTCGCAAAGGTCGCGAGAAGCCTTGCCTGAAAGGTAGCCTTGAAGTGCCTTACTCCGAATCCCTAGCTTGCAGGCACGTCGGACCCGCAAGAGATCCTCGAGTAAGAAGCTATTGAGTAAGTCCGGCTCCGGGCTTTCCCTTGAGTTCCGAGCCCTGGACGGAGCTCGAACTGCAAAGGGCTGGAGTCGAACCTCTTCTTCTGGAAGGTTCAGGATTGAAACAAGCCACGGGATTAGGTTCTCAACGTCCGCGCACGAAATCGGCAAGATCTCTCCGTCAGGGCCTTGCCGGGCCAGCCGGCGCTCGATCTCGCTCCGGAGAGTCTGTTCGGCGGACAAGAACCCTGGCAGCCCCGAGAGGTTGCCCGCTCGCACCTGCCCATAGCCCCAGGCGAAACTCGACAAGTAGGTCTTCCCCTCCACGAGGTAGCCATTGCTGTCGACGACAACGACTGCCAGGCTGGTCGAGCCGCGAACATCCTCTCGCTCTTCTTCTTGCTCTTCAGGAAAGAGGTGAAGTAGGGAACGCGTTGACTGCGCCAGGTCGAGTTCTGCCAAGCCCAGAAACCAGTAGAGCGCAGTCTCGCCGCCCCGCTGGCGGAAGCTTGGCTCCAGCCAGGGCTCAGGGAAATCCTGCCAACGAACCAACTGGCGATGTTGGTCTCGGAGGTCCGACGGGCTCGGCAGCGGCCTTGGACTGAGCACCTCGAGGGTGATCCAGGCGGCTAGCAGCCGATCCTCGTGGTTCGCTTCGAGGGCCAGCTCGGGTGCTAGTTCGCTTGGTTTGAGCTGCACCCAAGTGTCCTGGCCATGGCTCAGACCCTGAGGCGCAGCGGGTTTCACGTGTGGAACCTCAGTAGCTGGCGGCCTAGCTAGGGGGGGTGGCGGCTGCTGAGAAGCCAGGGGGCAAGTTGGTTTGGCCGACCTCGGCGCTGCCCTTTCAGAGGACTTGAGGCTACTTTCGACTTTAATCTTAAGCTTAATAGCCCTCGGAGTGTTTCGGTGAGTCAACTCAGCCAGAAGTTCTCTGAGAAGGGCTGGGTTGCGCTCCGCCTCGGTATAGAGCTCCTCGAGCTCAAAGATGGTTCTTTCGAGGTGCGGTCGATGCGCCATCGGCGTTAGGAGAGGCCCAAGTTACGAGAAAGCATCCAGCGGAGCTAGAGGTAGGTTGTCTCGTTCTCGTAGGGCGCTAGCCAAGGACGCCACCGACGTCCGAGGGGAGCGAACGGCCGAGAGAGGCGAGGGCCGGCTGGCACAGAGCCACCAGACGTGTTCGCAGTTTCATTCGCCACCTTCCCAGATCAGCGTAATTGCTGAGTATGATCTTACCTAAGTGAGATTATGCAACGAGGCGCAACACATCTTGATACGCTTCAATTTTAGCTCGAGATTAGAGCAGATTCAGAGTCCGGGCTCGACTCGAGGCTCCAGCGTTGCTAGCCGGGGTCCTCACTGCCCTTTAGCTAGGGGGGCCAGCCACGGGCCATCCAGGTGCAGTGATGTCGGCTGACAGACTCTTCGGTGGCTGGAGTAGCCGTTGCCGCCAGGCGCGGCAGCAAGTCCTTCTGGGGTGCCGGAATGCTGGCTCAGCCGGCGGCGACGTTCAGTAGCTGGCTCGCAGCAGCCAGCCGGGCTGGGCTGCTCCGGTGGGCCTTGAGGAAGGAGCGAGGCCGGGCGAGCACGCTGCCCATCCGCATGCCTTTGCGCAGGGCGGTGAAGGTGACTCGGCCGGTGGCCAGCGCGGCCAGCAGCTCGAGCTGGGTGCGCAGACGGCCGTGCAGGCGGTAGCGCACCTCCGTGGCGTGCTGCCACAGGCCGGCGTACTCGCGGTAGAACTCATCGAGCGGCAGGCGAGTGGGCAAGACCGCGTGGGCGATGTCGAAGAGCTCCCAATCGGTGGTGTTCACTTCGTCTTTGACCTCGTCCCAGAGGTCTGTGCCGGGCAGCGGGGTGAGCACGGAGAAGCCGCTGTTGTAGGCGCCCGTCTGGTCGATCCACCGGCGCAGCTTGGCGAAATCCTGGCGCTCCCAGCCGGGATCGACGATGAAGTTGGGCGTGTAGCCAACTCCGAGGTCCTGGAGGATGGCGATCGCTCGGTTGTTGTTGGCGGCGCTGTTGCGCTTGTTGACCGAGGACAGGCCCTCGTCGTCGACCTTCTCGAGCCCGAGGAAGACGGTCATCCGGCCGCAGTCTCGCCACATCTCGACCAGTTCGGGGAACTTGCAGATGATGTCGCTGCGGGTCTGCAGAGTGTAGTGCTTGCGGATTCCCGAGGCCTTGAGCGCTGCCGCCAGCTCGCGCCCGCGTTTGACGTTCATCCAGAAGATGTCGTCGGTGATGAACACGTTGGGCGCTGAGATCTGGGCCAGTTCGGCGACCACCCGCTCGGGCGACTTCTCGCGGAAGGTGCTCTCGTGGAACTTCCAGACGGAGCAGAAGTTGCACTGGAAGGGGCAGCCGCGGGCGGTCTCCAGCAAGGCCAGAGGGCGCCGGAAGTTGATGTAGTACTCGCTGGCGTATTCGGCGATCAGGTGGCGGGCGGGGAAGGGGAGCTCGTCGACGTTGCGCCGGGCCGGCGGCTGGCCGGTGTCGACGGGCCCCGACGGGGTCGTGAGGCGCAGGCCGGGAACCCGGTCGAGCGGCTGATTCTGCTCCAGGGCCGTCACCAGCCGCGGCATCACTTCCTCGCCGTCGCCCAAGGCCACGACGTCGATCCCCGGCCGCGCGAACCAGTCGGGGTCTCGCGAGGCGTCGTGGCCACCGACCACGATCAAGGCCTCGGACAGCTCCTCGCGCACCCGGCGAGCCACTCGGAGCATGCGGAAGCGCTCGGTGGTGAAGTTGCACTGCAGGCCGACCACCTGGGGCTGGAAAGCTCGGGCCTGGGCGAGGCCGCGGTCGAGCCCGGTGAGGCGGAGGTCGACGATCTGGCAGTCGTGGCCGGCCTCTTCGAGCGCGCCGGCCACACACTCGAGCCCCAGGGGCTCGACGAAGGTGATCATCTCGAGGCCGAGGATGCCGCCGATCGGAGGCTTCAGGAAAGACACCCGCATGGCCGGCACCTCTCGGTGCTCCGGCGCCGCCCGGCTCGAAGCATCGAGGTTCTGAGTGGATATTGCCAGCTATCAGACCAGAGCCATCCGCCGCCGTCAAATCGCCGGCCAGGGGCTCAGGTTTCGCTCGACGCAGGCTCGGCCGGCTCGGCTTCGGGCCGCGGGGGCTCGCCGGACGGCCCGCCGACGATCACGATCTCTTCGCCGCGCCCAGCCACCTCGAGAGTGAGCCGCTCGAAGGTCCATTTCCCCTGGTCCTTGGTGGCCCTGGCCGAAACGGTTCCCTCGCCCTTGGGGCCGTGGACCGGGAAGCGGATGTCGGCTCGGCCTTTGCCGTTCTGGAGGTTGACGTTGCCACTGAAGAGCCACCCTGAATCGATCGGCTCGCCCAGGGCGGCGACGGCCTCGGCGTTGTGGCGCACCTGCTCGAGGGCCTGCGCCTTGACATCGGTTTGAGCGAAAGCCCAGAAGGCGCCGCCTCCTACCAGGGTGAAGATCAGAAGCGGGATGGCCAGGCAGCCCACGGCGCAGCCGCAGCCCGCCCACACCCAGGGATTGGCCCAGAAGCTCTTCTTCTGCGGATTCGAGTCCATGTTCGGTCCTGTTCGGAGGAGGAGGTTCGAGGGGATTCTAGCCGTTGGCCCGTGCGACTCGCAGTCGGACTCGAGAGAAGAGCTATAATCATCGACAAAAGTCCGTAAGGCGAGAGCCGGAATTAAAAATACTAATGAACTATGGAGGAGCTCGCTATGACTAGGCTTCGACTCGGTCGCTCCATCTCGCTCTGGGCCCTCTTCGCACTCCTGGTTCCGGGCTTGGCTGGAGCCCTTCCTCCTCTGCGAGGCTACCCGAACGACGGCCGCAAGCCCCTGGACGCCTCGTTCCTCGAGGCCCAGCGCGGCTGGGAGTTCGGCAACCAGCTGGGCCAGAAGTTCGGCGCCTGCGGGTCGGGACAGTGCATCGGCGGCAGTTTCTGCGACAGCTGCCGCTGCTACAGCCCCACCACGGACATCTCCCGGGCCTTCTGCCAATGCCGACTGGCGGACCCGAGTTGCGGCCTCGGCGAATGCGTGGGGCCGAACTACTGCACCGGGCCCTACTGCACCAATTCGCTCTGCTACATCGATACCGCTCCGATCTCCCAGGTGATGTGCCAGGGCTTCCACCTGGACGACCGCTGCAATTTGCACCGGGACTGCGGCCCCGGTTACTGCGTGGGCGACAGCTTCTGCGACGACTGCCTCTGCTATGCGCCCTCAGCGCCGATCTCCCAGCTGGCCTGTCGTTGCCATCGGCTCGACCCCTCCTGCGGCTTCGGCGAATGCCTGCCCAACGGTGCTTACTGCGAGGCCGGCCATTGCCCGGCGCCGGTGTGCTACGCGCCGGACTACTTCATCTCGCTGGTGATGTGCCAGGGCGGGTCGCTGGACTGCAACTGCGAGCTGCAGTGCGCCACGCCGCCGCCGGGCATGCGCGCCTGGTGGCCCTACGATGAGCCGGTGGGCCCCGGCGCGAGCGACATCGTGGGTGGCAACAACGGCGTCCACCAGGGCGGGCCGACCCCGCAACCCGGCAAGGTGGCCGGCGGCCTGTTCTTCGACGGCGTCGACGACCGCGTAGTGGCGCCTCTCTTCGGCGGCCACAACTACATGAACTTGACCGTGGACGCCTGGATCCGCCCCGAGGCTCTGAGCGCGGCGGGGATGACCGTGATCGAGTACGGCAGCTTCGTCTATGCCCTGATCCTCGAGGGCAGCGAGCTGCGGCTGGTGATCCAGCCCTTCCCGGTCTCCTTCGCCCCGATCTCCTCCGGCGCCAATATCGCCCCGGGCACCTGGACGCACGTGGCGGTGACCGCTTCGACCGCCACCGGCGAGATCCGCTTCTACGTCGACGGCAACCTGGTCACGGTCTTCACCGGCTACTCGGCCTCCGGCTTCGTGGGCGGCTCGGGCTGGGTGACCGGCATGGGCAGCTTCGGCAACCGGCTCTTCCACGGCACGATCGACGAGGTGGAGATCTTCGAACGGGCCCTGACGGCAGACGAGATCCGCTCGATCTACGCCGCGGGCTCGGCCGGCAAGTGCAAGTAGGGTAGGCGAGTCGAGGAGGGGGTTGCCGCGCAGCGACCCCCTCCTGCACTCTCCCTCGCGGAGCGGCGGCGCGCCCTCTCTCGGGGTGGCGGCCAGGGCGAAACTGTTACAATCCGGACACGCTCGGGAGCGCTCGAGCGCCGCCTTGGCCCTTCCCCTGAACCGGATCGCCACCCAGCCGGAGCCGCCGATGAAGCCGCCCGAAATCTTCCGTCTCGCCCCGGGCAGACGGGTGCTTTTCCTCACCAAGGACCCTGACCTCATCCGCCGCCAGCTCGCTGGCGAGCTCGACCTCAAGATGGCGGATCTTTCGGTCGACGACCTCCTCGACGACATCAACACCGACGCCATGACCCCGGCCTGGGTGTGCTTCCACCACCGCCCGGAGGACCTCGCCCGCGAGGCCTACGCCGGTTTGATCGTCGACGGCGAGCGACTGTTCCCGCGCGACGCTCTGGCCCAGGGCGGCTTCCAGGTGATCGTCTCCGGCTTGCGCAAGGGAGTGGGCAGCTCGCGGGAGACCGCCACCCAGGCCGAGAAATGGGCCGGCATCGACCTCGCGATCGCCGCCTCTTTCGCGCCGATCCACGCCCGCAACAACATCAACCAGGGCCTTTTGATGGGCGGCTACGAGGTGCTGCGCCGCCTCGAGCAGGGCGAAGGCGTGCCGCTTGCCGAGTTCTGCCAGGGCTACGACCCGATCACCCAGCTGGTGATCCGCGAGGGCGGGCTGTTTCCCTTCTCGAAGGCGGTGGCCCGCGGCGAGATCCAGCTACCGCAGCCGGATACGGCACCCAGGCCGATGACCATGGCCGAGAAAGTGCTCGCCCGCCACCTGGTGGGAGCCGAGGACGGCCAGGCCCGCTACGTCAAGCCGGGGGACGCCGTGGTGGTGCGGGTGGACGGCGGCTACTCCCATGAGTTCACCACCGCCCAGGTGCACTACTTCCTCGAGCAGGAGTACGGGCCGGACTATCGGATTGAGAACCCCCAGCGCTTCGCGGTCTTCGAGGACCACCTGATCTACGCCGACGAAGTGCAGGCGATGCGCCGTTTCCTGCCGCAGATCGAGACCCTGCGCGAGCTGCAGAGGGAATTCCAGTCCCATACCGGCACCGGCAACTATGCCGCCCAGGAGGGTCGCTCGCCGGGCATCTGCCACGAAGTGGCCCGCGAGTACCTGATCGACCCGGGGGACTTCATCCAGGCCACCGATAGCCACACCTGCATGGGCGGCGTGAACAACGCCCTGGCCTGGGGAGTGGGCGCCACCGAGTACGCCAACCTGGTCCATGCCGGCTTCACCCAGGTGGAGGTTCCGGAGTCGATCCGCTTCGAGCTTGAAGGCGAGCTGCGCCCGGGGGTGACGGCCAAGGACCTGATGCTCTACATCCTGTTGCACTACGCCAAGCCCCAGGCCACCTTGAACCGGGTGATGGAATTCACCGGGCCGGGGCTCGCCAGCCTGTCGATGGATGAGCGCGCCACGCTCACCAACATGGCCACCGAGTGCACCGCCAAGACTGCCATCGTGCTCGCCGACGAAGCGACCTATCGCTGGCTCGAGGAGTGGCGGCCGGGCGTGGATGTGGCGGCGCTCGCCCGGCGGGCGGTCGAGCCGGACCCGGGGGCCGAGTACGCCGGCGGCGTGCACACTCTGGAGCTCGCCGCGATCCGACCGATGGTGGCCCATCCGGGGGACCCGGACCACGGCATCCCCTCCGATCCCACCAACGGCGCCAACATCGACGAGATCGGCTACGTGCCGATCGAGATCGCCTACGGCGGCAGCTGCACGGCGGGCAAGATCGACGATCTGGAGTTCTACTACCGGGTGGCCCGGGAAGCCGTGGAGGCTGGGCTCAAGGTGCACTCCGGCGTGCGCTTTCTGATCCAGTTCGGCTCGGTGGCGGTGGAGGAGCATTGCCGGGAGCGCGGCATGCTCGAGGTCTTCGAGGCCGCCGGCATCACCCTCATCCAGCCCGGCTGCGGCGCCTGCATCGGCTGCGGGCCGGGAGTCTCGGAGCGGCCCGAGCAGGTGACGGTCTCGGCGATCAACCGCAACTACAAAGGCCGCTCGGGCCCCGGCAAGCTCTACCTCGCTTCGCCGCTCACCGTCGCCGCCTCGGCTTTCGCCGGCTACATCACCGCCTACACCCCGGGCATGTTCAAGAACCGCCCGGTGCTCGCGGCCTAGATGCGCCTGAGCTCAGGGCCCAGCCGTGGCGTGGGCGCGGAGGATGTCCGCCAGCACGTCGGGGCGGCCTTCGATGCGCTCGAGGTGGGGGTAGCGCGGACCCTCCTGGTAGTTGAGCACGTAGCGCACCACGGCATCGCCCAGGGCCGAGATCACCTCGATCGCCTGACCGGCGGCCTGGGCTTCGGCCAGGGCCGCTTCGACCGCCCGCGGCGAGTAGACGTGGCCACCCACACCGAGGAGCTTCGCCCCGGTCACCATGCCGGCCCGGCCGGCGGGGGAGCGGCCCAGAACCTCTTCCACCTCGCCCTGCTCGTTGATCGAGAAGCCCAAGGAGAACCGCCAGTCGTGGTTCTTTCGCCGGGCCTCGTTGTCGGCCATGGCCTGGTTGGGCTTGTTGCTGAACACCAGTCGCCAACCGGCACGCTCCACTCCGGCGAGGTTGAGGCGCAGAGCCACACGGTCCACCCGCTCGGCGAAGAAAGCCGTCCAGTCGTAGGGCACCAGGGCGTTCAGGGTGTCGATCACTTGCTGGCGGAGATAGGGCTTCACCGCCGCCTCCGAGTTGGCGCCGCCGTGGAAGCGGTGGCAGAAATCGTCCAGCGTCACCTTGCCGCCGGAGCGCTCGCGCAGCAAGGTGTCGACGTCCAGCCAGAGGAACGTGGATTCCTCGTAGAAATCCGTACCGCGGCGGCGGATATGGCCGTCTCGCGGGCTGCTGTAGAGCACCTGCGCGGCCACCGCAGTGTCGTCGAGCGGCCGCCAGCCCCGGCCGTCCTCGGCGTCGAGGCCGGCAGCCGAAGCCGCCACCTGCTCGCGGTAGTAGTCCGCCGTCCACATCCCGGCCCGGGTCGGCAGCAGCCAGCCGAGGTGCTGGGTGAGCCCTTCGTACACCCACAGCAGCTCCCCTCGCATCGGCTCGAGGTAGCTGGGGGAAAGCAGCGGCTCCGGCCGGCGGTACTTGCCGTTCCAGGAGTGCACGAACTCGTGGGCGAGCAGGCTGGGCAGCGAGCGGCGGGAGGTTTCCTCCACCAGGGTCTCCTCTTCCCGCCGGTTGTCGCTCGATTGGTGGTGCTCCAGGCCGAAGTGCTGGACGTGATCCGAGAGGGCCAGAAGCCAGTGATAGGAGCCGTAATGGCGAGCCCCGAAGAGGGCCAGGGCCTCTTCCGCGAGACGGGACATCGGGGCCTTGAGCTCCTCGGCTCCGGCGAGGTCTGCGGCACGGTCCGCGGCGATCGCCAGGTGATGGGGTACTCCGCCGTGGCTGCCGACGTCGAGGTCCACGAAGTGCGCGCCGGCGAGGACGGGCGAGTCGATCAGGGTGGTGAGGGACACCGGTGCGAAGCGCAACCAGCCGCCTTCCTCGCCGAGGCTCTCGAGCGAGGTGGCGTGGCTCCAGCCCGGAGGCAGGCGGAGCATGGGAGTCACCATCACGGCGTCGGCCGCCGGGCCCTGGGGATAGAGCGCCACAGCGTTCCAGTTGATCACCGCCAGGCTACCGGTGGCCCCCGGGCCCGAGGTGAAGTTGCCGCCTTCGGCGGTGTAGAGGAAGTTGGCTCGCACCGAGAGCTGGCGCACTCCGGCCGGCACTTCGAGGTGGACGGCGTACATCTCCACCGGATCCCGCTGCCAGGCGAGCTCCTGACCGTTGGCCAGGAAATGCAGGTCCACCAGGTTGGCGAGGGGCCCGGTAGGGCTGTGCTCGCCGGGAATCCACTTCGGGTAGAGCAGGGTCAGCGGGCCGGGAGCGGCCGGCAGCTCCACCTCCACGTGCAGCTCTTTCTGCCCGACGTAGCTGGCGTCGAGCTTCAGGGTGAGGCTCGTCACCGGGGCCGGCGCGGCCTTGGCGGTCAAGGGAAGAGCCAGCGCCGCAGCCGCAAGCCAGGCGCTCGTTCGAGCGTGGATCATGGTCGAGACCCCCTCGTATGGCGAAGAAAGGTGCTGCTCAAATTGCATCGCACTATAGCGTGGCCAGGGCCGCGCTGCTGGCCGACGCCGGCGTGCTAGATTCCCCTTCCGGAGGAGGAGCTCATCCGTATGCCAACATCCTCGAAACGTGGGGAAGACGTCGCCCGCGAGGCCGCGCGCCCGAGCCGCGGCCTGGCCGGCGAGTTGTGGGGCTTCCTGCGCCAGAACAAGAAGTGGTGGCTGGGGCCGATCCTGATCGTGCTGGCTCTCGCCACGCTCCTGGTGATCCTGGGCGGCAGCGCCATCGCGCCTTTCATCTACACGGTGTTCTAGTCGCTCTCGCCTGGAGGGAGGACGCTTCTGATGCCGCAAGATCTGCCGGCCTACGAAAAGCTCGGGGCCTTCTACCTCGGCCGCCCCTACGATCCGCAAAGCCGCGCCACCCGCCCCGAGCCGCTGCTCTACGATTCCCAGGATCTGCTCACGCATGCCGTCTGCGTGGGCATGACCGGCAGCGGCAAGACCGGCCTTTGCGTTTCCCTCCTCGAAGAAGCCGCCCTCGACGGCATCCCGGCCCTGATCCTCGATCCCAAGGGAGATCTCGGCAACCTGATGCTCACCTTCCCGGACCTGAAGGCGGAGGACTTCCTGCCCTGGGTGGACGAAGGCGAGGCTCAGCGCAGCGGGCTCTCCCTCGAAGAGTTCGCCAGCCGCCAGGCCGAGCTGTGGCGGAAGGGCCTCGCCGAGTGGGATGAAGACGGCGAGCGCATCCGCCGGCTCCAGGCAGCGGCCGAGGTGGCGATCTACACTCCCGGCAGCGAAGCCGGCATCCCGATCTCCATCCTGGGCTCCCTCAAGGCGCCAGGCGAGGCCGTCCTGGGCGACGCGGACCTCTTCGGCGACCGCGTGCAGACGCTGGCGGGCAGCATCCTCACCCTGATGGGCATCGAAGCGGACCCGGTGAAGAGCCGCGAGCATGTGCTGCTCTCCACCATCCTGGCCGACCGCTGGCGGGCCGGTGTGGACCTCGACCTCGCCGCCCTGATCCATCTCATCCAGGAGCCGCCGGTCTCACGTGTGGGCGTGATGGAGCTCGAGACCTTCTACCCCGGCAAGGACCGCTTCGCTCTCGCCATCGCCCTCAACAACCTGCTGGCCGCGCCGGCGATGCAGCAATGGCTCACCGGCGAGCCGCTGGATATCGGCCAGCTGCTCTACACCCCGGCCGGCAAGCCGCGGCTGGCGGTGGTGTCGATCGCTCACCTGGGCGACGCGGAGCGGATGTTCTTCACCTCGCTGCTGCTCAACGAGGTGGTGGGCTGGATGCGCAGCCGCTCCGGCACCTCGAGCCTGCGCGCCGTGCTCTACATGGACGAGATTTTCGGCTTCCTGCCGCCGGTGGCCGAGCCGCCCTCGAAGCGCCCCTTGATGACCCTCCTGAAGCAGGCGCGCGCCTTCGGCCTCGGCGTGGTGCTCGCCACCCAGAACCCGGCAGACATCGACTACAAGGCCCTGGCCAACGCCGGCACCTGGCTCCTCGGCCGCCTGCAGACCGAGCAGGACAAGAACCGCCTGCTCGAGGGCTTGAAAGGCGCCGCTACCGCCGCCGGCGGCAGCTTCGACGCCGGCCAGATGGACGAGCTGATCTCCGGCCTCGCCAAGCGGGTCTTCCTGCTGCACAACGTGCACGACTCCCACCCGGAGCTGATGCAGAGCCGCTGGGCTCTCTCCTATCTGCGCGGCCCGCTCACCCGCCAGCAGATCAAGACCCTGATGGACCCCAGGAAACCCGCGGCGACGGCGGTGAAGGGTTCCCCGCGCGCAGCCGCGGGCACGTCGCCCAGCCCGGCGGCCGCCGCGAGCCAGGCCCGCCCTCTCTTGCCGCCGGATGTCTCCCAGCTGTTCCTGGCCGCCCGCGGCGTGGGCGGGGAGGAGCTCAGCTACCAGCCCTGCTTGGTGGGAGTGGGCACGGTGCGCTTCTACGACCCGAAGCAGCGCGTGGACCAGACTCGACAGGTGGCTCTCCGTTTGCCCCTCGAGGCCGGGCCCACCGGCCCGGACTGGCGCAAAGCCGAGGCCCTCGACGAGAGCTTCGACCCCGAGCGGGACCTCGAGCGCGAGGGCCTGGCCGGAGCGGCCTACGGCTCGGTTCCGCCCGCCGCCACCCAGGCCAAGAGCTACAAGGACTGGCAGCGCGACCTGGGCGAGGTGCTCTATCGGGACCAGCAGCTCGAGCTCTTCGCTCTGCCCGAGCTCGGCGCGGTCTCCCGCCCGGGCGAGTCCGAGCGGGATTTCCGCATCCAGCTCGGCGAGCTCGCCCGCGAGCGGCGAGACGAGGAGAAGGAGAAGCTGCGCCAGCGCTACGCCTCCCGCTTCAGCGCCATCGACCAGCGCGTGCGCCGGGCCCAGGAGCGAATCGAGCGCGAGAAGCAGCAGGCCTCGGCGGCCCGCACCCAGACGCTGGTTTCCTTCGGCCAGGCGGCGCTCTCGGTGCTGTTCGGCAGGAAAGCGCTGTCGCGCTCCACCATCAGCAAGGCCGCCTCAGCGGTCAAGGGAGTCTCGCGCAGCTACCAGCAGGGCCAGGACGTCGACCGCGCCGAAGACAGCCTCGAAAGCCTCCAGGCCGAAGCCAACGAACTGAACTCCCAGCTCGAGAGCGAGCTCAATGCCGTAGCCGCCCGCCTCGACCCCCAGACCGCCACCCTCGAAACCGTGGCCATCCGCCCCCGGAAAGGCGACATCGAAGTCCGCCTCCTCACTTTCGCCTGGGCGCCCTACCGCAAGTCTGTAAGAGGAGACCTCGAGCCGGTCTGGGGGTAGGGTCGACCCGCTGGTTCGCACTCGCACAGCCGCTCGGGATGGAATCCACCCGGCGGAGGGTCCGGGCATTCGAGGGCTTCTGGACCAGGGAGGAGGAGGTGCCGCTCAGGTCCGAGAGGAGCCGGCGTCTCGCCACTCACCCCCGACCTCCCGATCGCGTAAGATCCTCCCTATGACCGTCGAAGCCCCGCCGCGCTTGGTTCGTGCCCCTCGCGGCACCGCTCTTTCCTGCCGGGGTTGGCAGCAGGAGGCGGCGCTGCGAATGTTGATGAACAACCTCGACCCGGAGGTGGCCGAGCGGCCGGGGGAGCTGGTGGTGTATGGCGGCTCCGGCAAGGCGGCCCGCAACTGGGCCTGCTTCGAGGCCCTGGTCGAGACGCTGCGCCGGCTCGGCAACGAGGAAACGCTCCTGGTGCAGTCCGGCAAGCCGGTGGCGGTGTTCCGCACCCATGCCGAGGCTCCCCGGGTGCTGATCGCCAATTCCAATCTGGTGCCCCATTGGGCCACGGCGGACGAGTTCCGGCGCCTCGAGGGGCTCGGCCTCACCATGTACGGCCAGATGACCGCTGGCTCGTGGATCTACATTGGCACTCAGGGCATCCTCCAGGGCACGTTCGAAACCCTCGCCGAGTGCGCCCGCCAGCACTTCGGGGGCGACCTCGCCGGTCGCCTCACGGTGACCGCCGGCCTGGGCGGGATGGGTGGGGCCCAACCCCTGGCGGTGACCATGAACGGCGGGGTCTGCCTGGTCGCCGAGGTAGACCGCAGCCGCATCGAACGGCGGCTGACCACCCGCTATCTCGACGAAGTGGCGCCCTCGATCGCTGCCGGCATCGAGCGCGCGCTGGCCGCGCGGGAGCACCGCCGGGCGGTCTCGATCGCAGTCGAGGCGAACGCCGTGGACCTGCTCCAGGCCCTGGTGGAGATGGGCGTGGTGCCCGAGGTGCTGACCGACCAGACCTCTGCCCACGATGCCTTGAACGGCTACGTGCCCCATGGCATCTCCTACGCCGAGGCCCTCGAGCTGCGGCGGCGGGACCCGGAGGAGGCGATCCGCCGTTCCCTCGCCTCGATGGCCGCCCATGTGCGGGCGATGCGCACGTTGCAGGAGCGCGGCGCCGTGACCTTCGACTACGGCAACAACCTGCGCGGCCAGGCCCTGACCCAGGGTGTGGACGACGCCTTCCAGATCGGCGGCTTCGTGCCGCTCTTCATCCGGCCCCTGTTCTGCGCCGGCAAGGGCCCGTTCCGCTGGGCCGTGCTCTCGGGGGACGAGGCGGACCTCGCCGCCACCGACGAGGCGATCCTCGCCGAGTTCCCGGCGGATGCCGCCCTCGCCCGCTGGATTCGCCTGGCGCGCGAGCGGGTGGCCTTCCAGGGGCTGCCGGCGCGCATCTGCTGGCTGGGCTACGGCGAGCGGGCCCGGGCCGGGGCGGTGTTCAATCGGCTGGTGGCCGAGGGCAAGGTGAAAGCGCCGATCGTGATCGGCCGCGACCACCTGGACTGCGGCTCCGTGGCCTCGCCGAACCGCGAGACCGAGGGCATGCTCGACGGCTCGGACGCGATCGCCGACTGGCCGGTGTTGAACGCGCTGCTCAACGCGGTGAACGGCGCCACCTGGGTTTCCTTCCACCACGGCGGGGGAGTGGGCATCGGTTACTCGCTCCACGCCGGCATGGTGATCGTGGCGGACGGCACGGAGGCCGCGGGCCGGCGCCTCGAGCGCGTACTCACCGGCGACCCGGGCATGGGCGTGGTGCGCCACGTGGACGCCGGCTACCGTGAGGCCCGCGAGTTCGCCCGCGAGCACGGCGTCGACGTGCCGATGATGGAGTAGCCGCCCCACGGCCGGCTTCGTGACCGCTCCAGCTCCCGTGGCTCGTGGCCGCATCGGGCTCGCTGCGGCCGGATTTTCGGCGGTGGCTGCCGCGGCCGCGTTCGAGACCCCCTGGAGCCCTCTCCTCCTCGCTCTGGCGTTGGCCGCCGGCATCGCCTTCGCGCGCCAGAAGAAGCCCCCGATAAGAGGCCTGGGAGCGCCGCCCCGGGGCGCTGCCCTGCTGATGCTCCTGGCTTTGGCCGCGCTCTCGAGCTTCGGGCTGGGATGGTGGCTGAGCCTGCCTCGCCGGCTGAGCTCAGACGAGTGGCAGGCGCGCGCCACCCTCGCTTATCAGCAGCTGTGGGATCGCCTCCAAGCCCAGGCTCGGCTCGCCCGCAGCACGCTCGGCGAGCCTCCGGCACGCGCTGAAGAGCGTCGCCGGGCCTTCGAACGGCTGGCTGCCCTGGCCGGCGAAGAGCAGGGCGACCGCTCCTCCCTCCTGCTGGTGGATCAGTTCGGGGACGCCCAGGCCTGGGCGGGCACGGGGCTGCTCCACGAGCCGGCGCCGGAGGAGATCCCCCGCTCGGGCTGGCTGGTTCGGGCCGGCCTGGCCGGCGTCACGATGGCCGCGGTGGAGCCCCTGGGGGAGCAGGCGCGCCCCTGGAGAGTGGTGGCCGGTGCCAGCTTCCCGACCGACCGACTGCCTTTCCCGGACCCGGACCATGGCGCCACCGAGGCCTTCCGCTGGACGCTGCGAGATCCCGGCGCGAGCCCGGCCCCGGCGGCCACGGGCGGCCA
>CALMKX010000098.1 GCA_937867335.1 uncultured Acidobacteriota bacterium | reverse complement strand
AGCGGCGGCCGGCTCCGCACGTGCCGGCTGCGCGGCGGGAGGCGCGCTGGTCGCCACCTGGCCGCCGCCCCCGAAGCGCACACTCAGCCCCTGGGGCGTGTTGTCGAGGCTCGGCCATTGCGAGCCGTCGAGATCGAAGACCACCCGGGCCACGGGTACCGGCGCCGGGCGGAACTGGGCGACCCGCACACGCTGCACGCCGAACTGTCCCACCGCCTGGCTCGAGCGGCTGGAGTGGTTGATCACGCCGTCGAGATCGATCACCAGCCGCGGCGGATTGTCCAGACGGAACGAGCTGTAAGTGAACCCGCCGTTGCCTTCGATGACGAAGGTCCCGTCGCCCCCTGTGCGCACTGCATCGAGCCGGGTCGCGGCTTCGCCTGGAGCCTGACCGCGGTTCGGGCGGTCTGGCGTGCCGAGATCGGCCGTGGAAGAGGTCGCAGGCGACGCGGGCTTGGCCGCCTCGGTCGAATCGGCCTTGGCCGCTTGCTCGGAGGGCAGTGGCTCGTAGCTGAGCGAGCTCTTCGCGGTGCCCTGCTGGCTCGCAGGCTGCGCCGTCTCCGCTCGCGAGGGCTGAGGCGAGGAAGCCGTGACCACCTCTGGAGCGGACACCGGAGAGAGGTCGATGCGCAGCTTGTTGCCCTCGGCCGACAGCGCCGACTCGGCTTCGCCCTGAGTCTTCACCGTGAGACGGGTCAAAGGCCGCGGCCCGGAAGCGTCGTCCTCGACGGCCAGAGAGGCGACCAATCCCTGGCCGGGCAAGCTGCGCGGTAGCTGTGCCGCCGGCACGCTGTTGGGCAGCTCGATTACCAGGTCGCCGTCGTCGTTGCGGAAGCTGGTCCACACCAGGGGCCCGGTGGCATCGAGCTCGATGCGCATCCCCGGTGCCCCTTCAGCGAGCTCCAGGGACTGCACCACCACGGGCTGAGGGGCGGCTGGTGCCACCGGCCGCTCCTCGGAGGTCGAGACGGGCCGAGCCGTCTGCTTCTTCGGAGGCGAGGAGCAGGCGAACGCTAGCCCTGCGAACAGCAGCACTACTGCGATCGACCTTCTCATCGGAACGCTCCGTTTCCATCTATCCACTGCACCCATTTCACTCGCCTCCCTCTGCCGAACCGTACTGCTCATACCTCGCATCACGGGTTGAGGGATTTGACCACCTCGCGGAAGGGCCTGAGGGCGGTCGGATCTTGTATGTTCTGCTTGAAGACGACTTCTTTGGCGCTGATTGCGATCACGTCACCGTCGAACAGCTCGTCTCCCACCTTGATCAGGTAGCTCCGCTCGCGGTCGGCCGCCTGAACCTGGGCCACGTAGCCGGTTCTGGTCTTGAAGATCCCGGAGAGCTGCAGCTCATCGATCAGCAGCCCGGGGATACCCTCCGGGCGCTTCCCTTTCACCTTCACCTTGTCCGGAACGATGATCAGGGACTTGAAGGGATCCCGCCGATTGCCCGGATCGTAGGTGGAGCCGCCTCCGGAAAGAACTTCGTCCTCGCCTTCCAGGATCTCGTCGATATCTCCCAGAGTGGGTACCGGTGAAACGACCGAGCCTTCCTGGTCCTGGCCGGCGGGCGGCGCCGTTTCCTCGGCGTGACCCGTCGTGACGCCGGGACCGGCCAGCACCAAGCCCACCACCAGCAGCATTGCCCTCGCCCAAGGAGCGGTTCTCATCGCGGCGAGCCTCCTTTCGCCTTCGGCTTGGCCCCGGCTCCGCTTCTCGTGGGCGGCGGTGGCGCCTCCTCGCCGTCTTCGTGCTGGTTGTAGACGAAGGTCTTGGCCAGGAAGCTGGCGTTGATCGTCCGCGCGTCGGACTGCGCACGCAGCGGCTCGATCTTCAAGTTGTCGATGTTCAGAATGCGAGGAAAGCGACTGATCCGATCGAAAAAGAGTGCCAGGTTGTGGTAATTGCCGGTGAGGTTCACCGTGATCGGCCACTCGCTGTAGAACTCCTTGTCGACCTGCACGCCCGGCTTGAACACTTGCAGGTCGAAATCGCCCTGCTCGGCCAGCGTGCGCACGCGCCGGATCAGCTCCGGCGTGTTGCGGCGAGCGGGCAGGATGCGCAGGAGCTTGTCGAGCTCGAGTTCGAGCCGGCGCACTTCGTCGCGGAACACGTCCAGCTTCTGCTGGGCCGCGAGACCTTCCTGGATCTTCTGGTTCAGGCGGTCGAGCTCTGCCTGTTTGGCCGCGATCTGCTTCTGCTGCGACGTGGCGACCTGCCAGTAGTAGACGCCGGCGACCGCTCCGCCGAGCACCAGGCCGAGCGCCAAGCCAAAGAAAGGGGACTTGCCCTTGAAGTCGATGCCGAAGACAGCCACGCTCTAACCCTCCCTCAGCCGCCGGTCCGCGTGCCGGAGGTCTGGCCGGTCGGTGCGGTCGTTGGTGGGGCGGCTCCTCCACCACTGCCGTCCGCCCCGGCCGCCGGTGGCGCGCCAGGAGGCACGGGCTTGTAGGCGATCTGGAGCTGGAAGGAATAGACCTCGCCCTCTCGCTTGCTGTCCTGGAGCTCGGGTTCCTGGAACTCGGGAACGCGGTCGAGGTTGTCGAGGAAGGTGGCCACGGCGTTCAGGTTGAACGACTGCCCCTTCATCTTGATGGTGTTGGAGTTCATGTCCAGGCTGGTGAGCCAGAGCAGCTCCGGCAAGGAGCGTGAGATCTCGTCCATCACCCGGACCGGGCCTCGCTGGTTCTCCTTGAGATCCTGGATGACGGCGATCTTGTGTTCCAGCTCGCCCTTCTTCTGCTTGTAGCCCTCGACTTCCTTGATGATCTCTTCCAGCCGCTTGACCTCGGTCTGGGCCTGGCTGATCTCCCGCTCCTTGGTCTTGAGCTGGTTGTTGAGGAACCACCAATAGCTCCCTACCCCGAGCAGCGCAGCGATCAGGGTCGCCGCGAACATCCACTGCGCCAGGTCCTCTTTGCGGGCGCCGGGGCTCGACTGGGCCTTGACCCGCCGAACCGCGGCCGGCTTCTTGCCTTCCGCTACCAGGTTGATCTTGATCATCGGAAGCTAATCCCCCACTTTGCGAATCGCGAGGCCCACGGCGACGGCCAGCGTCGGGGCGATGGACTGCAGCCACTCGCTGGCGAAGTCGCTTTCCTTGTAGCGAATCCGCCGCAGCGGGTTCATCAGCTCGGTGGGCACCTTGAAGCGGTCCGCGAGCACCTGTTGCAGATTGGGCGTGAGGGCGCAACCGCCGGAGAGCACGATCTCCTCCACCGCCCCTTCCGACGAGGTGGCCGAGAAGAAATCGAAGGTCTTGCGGATCTCCTCCGCCATCTCGGCCGAAACGGCGTCGAGGATGGACTGGGCATCCTGCGGGGAGTAGCGATCCACCGAGTCGCCCTTCTTGAGCGTCTCGGCCTGTTCGAAGGAGAGGTTGAATTCCCGCTGGAGAGCCTCGGTGAACTGGTTCCCGCCGAAGGAGAGGTCACGCCAGAAGACGGTCGCGCCGCGGGCCAGGATGTTGATGTTGGTGACCGCCGCCCCCATGTTCACCAACGCCACCGAGCGCAGCGGATCGACGTCGTAGTTCACCTCGTAGGCGTTCTGGACAGCGAAGGCATCGACGTCGACCAGCACGGGAGACTTGCCGGCCTGGGAGATCACCGAGACGTAGTCGTTGACCTTGTCTCGCTTGACCGCCACCAGCAGCACTTCCATGTTGTCGCGCCCGGGCTCGCCTTCGGAGAGCACCACGTAGTCGAGGCGGACGTCGTTGATGTCGAAGGGGATGTACTGCTCCGCCTCCCACTGGATCGACTCCGCCAGCTCCTCGGGCGCCATCGCTGGCAGCTGGATCTTCTTGATGATCACGGAGTGACCGGACAGCGAGGTGGCGAAACTCCCCGATTTGACCCCACTCGACTGCGTCAGACGGTGGATCGTGTCGACGACCAGCGAGGAGTCCATGATCGAGCCGTCGACGATCGCTTCAGGAGAGAGCGGCTCGCTGCCGAGCCGCTGCAGGTGATATTCACCCGCCTTGCGCTCCTTGAGCTCTACCAGCTTGATCGCCGAGCTGCCGATGTCGAGCCCGACAAGCCCCTTGGCGCGTGAGAACAACATCTGGTCGAGACCCTCCAGACTCAATCTTCAAGGCAACTTAGAGCGAGGTACTTGAAGCTTCTCGTGAGGCTAGCATCGGGAAATATCGATGTCAAGTAGCGGATACATCTATAGCTATGAAGCCGGATCGCCCTTCCGCTTGTCGCCGACGCAGTCGCTTCGTTATACTACCCGACTCCATCGAGGGCCGGGCGAGAGCACTCCCGGCCGGGTTCTTCGAGTGGAAGCCGTGAGGGTCCGGCAGTCCCGGATGAGAGCGGCGACACCATACCCCTTCGAGGATTACGAAAGGGCTTTCGAGATGGCCAAGCAGTGCTTCTTCACGGGCAAGCGAACTCGCGCCGGCAAGCGCATCAGCCACGCGCACAATGTTACCAACCGGACCTTCGAGCCCAACCTCAAGCGGGTACGGGCCATGGTGGACGGCGCAGTGAAGCGGATCTGGGTCTCCACCAGCGCGATCAAGAGCGGCCTGGTGGTCAAGCCGCCGGTCCGCAATTGGAAGCCCGAGCAGCCCGAAGCCTGAGCCTCCCCCCTCCTCCAGTTCTGAAATCGAGCCGCCCCCCTCGCTTCGAGGGCCGGGCGGCGAGTGCGAATTGCGCCTGGCGCCCGGCCCGGAGCTTCCGGGCTGATGGCTGGTTTCCGGCCTGATCAGGAAGGGATCTCGCGCGAAGCCGAGCCGCTGCGCCCGCGCTGGCGGTCGATGCGGCGCACCCCGGGGATGGCCCGGATCCCGCGCTGGATCTTCTCGAGGTGACGCAGATCGCGCAGCTCCACCACCACCGAGATCTCGCCCCGTCCGTTCTCGAAGGTGTCCGCCTCGACTTGGGCGATGTTGGTGTCCAGCTTGGCGATGGCCTCGGTCAGCCGGGCGAGGATGCCCGGGCGGTTCTCGGTCTCGATCACCAGGCCCACCCGATAGAGGTTGTCGCCCTGCCGGGCCCAGCACACTTCGATCTCCCGTTCGGGATGGAAGAGCAGGTTCTTGACGTTGGGACAATCGGCGGAGTGCACGGACACGCCGTGGCCGCGGGTGATGTAGCCCACGATCTCTTCACCCGGCAAGGGGTTGCAGCACTTGGCCAGATAGGCCAGCAGGTCGTTGTGGCCCTTGACCTCGATCGGCCCCTCGCGGTCGCGCAGGATGCGCCGGAACACCTGGCGCAGGCGGCCCTCGGGCTCGGCAGTGGCCTCGCCTTCGAGCTGCTCGGCCGAGACCAGCCGCGGCACTAGGGTGCGCAGGGGCAGCTTGCCGAAGCCCACCGCGGCGAGCAGATCATCCAGCCGCGAATAGCCTTCCTGCTGCAGCACCACCTTCATCTCCTCCCCTTCGAGAGCCCGCCGTAGGGCCACCTTGTAGCGCCGGAGCTCCTTCTCCAGGAGGCGCCGGCCCAGCTCGGTGGCCCTCACCTTCTGCTCGGTGTTCAGCCACTGGCGGATCTTGCTCTGGGCCCTCGAGGTCACCACGAAGGAGAGCCAATCCCGGCTCGGCACCCGGCCGGGGTTGGTGAGCACCTCCACCATGTCGCCGTTGGTGAGCTCGGTGCGCAGCGGCACCAGCCGGCCGTTCACCCGCGCACCCACGCAGTGGTGGCCGAGCTCGGTGTGCACCCGGTAGGCGAAGTCGAGGGCGGTGGCTCCCCGCGGGAACGAGAACACGTCGCCCTTGGGGGTGAAGACGTAGACCTCGTCCGGGTAGAGGTCGATCTTCAGCGAGGTGAGGAAGGTTCGCGGGTCCTGGACTTCCTTCTGCAGCTCGAGCAGCTGGCGCAGCCAGAGGATGTTCGAGTCGGTCTGCTGGAAGGCGGTGCGCCCCTCCTTGTAGCGCCAGTGGGCGGCGATGCCTTCCTCGGCTACCAGGTCCATCTCCCGGGTGCGGATCTGCACTTCGAAAGGCTGGCCCGTGTCCCCCACCACCGTGGTGTGGAGCGACTGGTAGAGGTTGGGCTTGGGCATCGCGATGTAGTCCTTGAAGCGGCCCGGAACCGGTCGCCAGCCCTGGTGCACCACTCCGAGGGCGGCGTAGGTGTCCTTGAGCGAGACGGTGACCACTCGAAACGCCAGATAGTCGTAGAGCTGCGAGATGTCGATGCCCTGGCGCTGGACCTTGCGGTAGATCGAGTAGTAGCGCTTCACCCGGTGGTTGATCTCGGCGTCGATCTGCGACTCGGCGAGGCTCTCGCGCAGCCGCTCGTCGATGTCGCGCACCAGGCCCTTGCTCACCTTCATCTTCTCCCGCACCCGCGCCACCAGTTCGGCGTATTGCTCGGGCTCGAGGTAGTAGAAAGCCAGGTCCTCGAGCTCTCCTTGCACCCTCGCCATCCCCAGCCGGTGGGCGATGGGCGCGTAGATTTCCAAGGTCTCCTGCGAGATGCGTCGCTGCTTCTCCTCGGAGAGCGAAACCAGGGTGAGCATGTTGTGCAAGCGATCGGCGAGCTTCACCACGATCACCCGCAGATCTTTGGCCGAGGCCAGGATCATCTTGCGGAAGGTCTCGGCCTGGGCTTCGTCCTTGGTGACGTAGGCGTGGCGACCGATCTTGGTCACCCCGTCGACCAGCTCGGCGATCTCCTCGCCGAAACGGGCCTTGAGGGCCGGCAGATCGGTCAACGTGTCCTCGAGAACATCGTGGAGCAGGCCCACCGCGACGCAGGTCTGGTCGAATTTGAGTTCGGCCAGGAGACCGGCCACGGCCAGCGGATGGGTGAGGAACGGTTCCCCGGAGCGCCGCACCTGGTCCTTGTGCATCTCCTCGGAGAAAGCGTAAACCTCACGCAGGAAGGCTTCGTCGTAGCTCCTGCCGTGGCTTGAGAGCAGGGCGAAGATATCCTCGAGGCGAGAGAGCTTCGGCGGTGGGACCGGCGGGGGGAGCTTCTTCGATCGGAGCATGGGCAGGGAGGCCATCGCCAGGATCATTATAAGGAGCAAGCCTGCGAGCGGAACGGAAGGACCGCATCAGGGGAGACACGGCGCGGCCTGCCCCTCCCTCGCCTCCGCCCCCTGTTACCGGCCGGGGACGGCTCGGCGTGCAGTGAATACCCCAGAAACACGGAGGGGCAGGCTCTCGTGCCTGCCCCTTGACCGCCGACCCGCTGTCAGCCGCCGCTAGCCGGCCTTCTTCACCATTGCCTGCGCAGCCGCTCGCTCGGCCCGGGCCTTCTTGCCGAAGTGCTTCTCCCAGAGCAAGGCGAAGGGGCTCGCGATGTAGATCGACGAGTAGGTGCCGATGATCGTGCCGAAGAAGAGCACGAAGGCGAAACCGCGCAACACCTCGCCGCCCAACAGCAGCAGCGAGCCGCTCGCCATCAGCACGGTCGACACCGTCAGCGTGGTTCGCGACAGCGTCTGGTTGAGGCTCAGGTTCATCACTTCCTCGAGCGGGGTGGACTTCATCTTGCGCATGTTCTCGCGTACCCGGTCGAAGATGATCACCGTATCGTTGACGGAATAACCGATCAGAGTGAGGAAGGCCGCCACCGACGTCAGGTCGAAAGAGAAGCCTAGAACGGCGAAGAGTCCCAGGGTGATCAGGACGTCGTGGATCAAGGCCATCACCGCGCCGATGCCGAAGCGCAGCTCGAAGCGCACCCAGATGTAGATCAGCATCACGATGATCGAAAGGATCACCGCCATCGTGCCCTTGCGCCGCAGCTCCGAGCCCACCTGCGGGCCGACGTTCTCGGTAGACCGCACGTCGAGGTCCGGGAACTTGGCCCTCAGAGTAGAGAGCACCTTCTGCGTGGCCCCTTCTTCGTTACCCTGCTCCACCGGAGTACGGATCAGGATCTCGTTCGAGTCGGTCTCACCGTAGCGTTGGATGATCACGCCGCGGAGCCCTGCGCTGTCGAGGGCGGACCGCACACTGTCCACCTGCGGAGCCGTGGTGAAACGGGCGATCACCTGAGTGCCGCCCGTGAAGTCGATGCCGAAGTTGAGCCTGCCGAAGGACAGCGCGATGACGCCGGCGATGATCACCAGGAACGAGATCACCACCCAGAAGCGCCGATACCTCATGAAGTTGAAGTTGGTGGCGGGGAAGCTGAAGCCCCAGATCGACACCTTGTCGTCGCTGGGCTTACGGCGGGACTGCGCCCAATCGAACAGCAAGCGGCTGAAGAACACCGCAGCGAACATGTTGGCCAGCAGGCCGATGATCAGCGTGATGGCGAAGCCGCGCACCGGGCCGGTGCCGAACTGGATCAGGAACACGGCAGCCAGCATGGTGGTGACGTTGGAGTCGAAGATCGCCGAAAAGGCCTTGCCGAAACCGGCTTCGATCGAGGACTTCACCGAGCGGCCGTTCTTGAGCTCTTCTCGGATGCGCTCGAAGACCAGCACGTTGGCGTCTACGGCCATGCCGATGGTGAGCACGATGCCGGCGATGCCGGGCAGCGTGAGGGTGGCGTGGAACATGCCGAGGCCGCCGAACAGCAGCAGCAGGTTGAGGATCAACGCTGCCACCGCGTTGCTACCGGTCAGGCGGTAGACCACGAACATGGTGAGCACCACCAGGATGGTGGCCACCAAACCGGAGGTCAGGCCCTTCTTCACCGAGTCCGCGCCGAGCGAGGCGCCCACGGTGCGCTCTTCCAGGTACTCGATGCCGGCCGGCAGGGCGCCGGAGCGCAGCACGGTCACCAGGTCCTGCACTTCCTGCGCGGAGAAGCCGCCGGAGATCTGACCGTTGTCGGTGATTCGCTCGTGAATCGACGGCGCCGACTGCACCTTGTTGTCGAGCACGATCGCCAGCAGGCGGCCGACGTTCTCGCCGGTGGCCTTGCCGAACTGCCGTGCGCCGTCCGGGGTCAGGCTGAAAGCCACCACCGGCTGGCCGAACTGGTCCTGGCTGGGGTGGGCGGTGCGCAGGTCGCGGCCGGTGATGATCTGCCGCCGCTCGAGAGCCCAGAAGATCTGCCCGGAGGTCTGCCCTTCCTGGTTGCGCAGGTCCTGCGGCAAGACCTCCACGGTCTCGGGGATGGTGCCGCCGTAACGGGCCGCCAGCTCTTCCTGGCTGCGCGCCGCCTGGTTGCCGGAACCGGCGTCGACCAGGCGGAACTCCAGGAAAGCGGTGTTCTTGATCAGGTTGCGGACGCGATCCGGATCGGCCACGCCCGGCAGCTGGACGACGATGCGCTCCGAGCCGGGGCCCTGGCGGGCGATCAGCGGCTCGGAGACGCCGAACGCGTCCACGCGGTTGCGAATGGTGTTGAGCGCCTGGTTGACCGCCAGCTCGCGGATATCCGTCTGGTTGCGGTCGCTCATGGTGAAGGTGTAGGTGCCGCTGCTGCGGCTCGACTCCCAGCGGGCGCTCTGGCCGATCGACCCGCCGAAGAGGTCGCCCTTCACCTTGTCGATCACGCTCTCGCGCCCGGCGGGCACGCCGGAGAGCTCGAAATGGATGTCGTCGGTACGCTTCAGGGTGAGGCCTGTGAGGCCTTCGTTCTCCGCGGCCCGGCGCAGGGCCTCCATGTCCTTCTCGGTCTCGGCGCGCAGCGCGTCGGCCGTCTTCACCCGCAGAGTGAGGTGCATGCCGCCTTGGAGATCGAGCCCGAGGTTGATCTTCTCCCTGGGCGGAACCACCATGAAAATCGCCAGCGCGGCGAGAGCGAGGCAGAGAATCCCTCGCCACAGGAGGTTGTTGCTCATGAGTTGCTCTCTTTCTCCATCGGCTGCTGGAGGCCCGTGATCGCGGACTTGGCGACCCTGACCTTGACGTTGTCGGCGATGCGCAGGATCACCCGGCCCTCCTCCACAGCCTGAACCTCGCCGTAGATGCCACCGGCCGTGATCACGTCGTCACCCCTCTTCAGGTTGTCGAGCATCGCTTGCAGGGTCTTCTGGCGCTTTCGAGCCGGGGCGATCAGCAAGAAGTAGAAGACCACGAAGACCAAGAGGAGGGGGACCATGTTGAACAGCATCTCCCGGCCGGAAGGTGCTGCTTGCTGAGCGAGAGTCGTCATCGACACGAGATCCATTCAGCCAAGCTCCTTTTGCACTGAAAAGCGCACGCCGCCCTTCACTTCGCTCCGCCCAGCCGCCCGCCCAGAAGCCACCGCGAAGTCAGGGCCAGAGGTGTTCATAGAGCCGAGGTTTCAGGGGGTTTCCGCACTGCAGGGCGAGAGGTGAGGCGGGACCTCCACACTCCAGCTCGCTCAGCGTACCAGACCGGATAGCCTGCCCGAGATCCCAGTTGAAGTCAAGGCGAAAACCGGGCCGCTCGAGGGCTCGACTCGGACCTCCGGCAACTCGGTCGGGGCCGGTCGGTTCGAGGCTCAGGGCTTGGTTCCCGTCCCCCGATCGAGGTCGATCACCCGCACCTGGACGCCCTGGGGCAGGTCCAGGTGGAAGCGACCGCCCGGCAGCTGCGGGTTGACCTTGAGGTTCTGGAAGCTGAATTCCGTGACGCCGCCGTCCGGGGTCTCGTAGCGCAGCTTCGAAGGCACCCACTGCCGGGCGTCCACCCACAGGGTCAGGGCCCGCAGTCGCTTGGAGACGCGGTCGAAACGGGGCTTCATGTCGAGGCGGTAGGGGGCGGTGGGATCGTTCGGCATCGCCAGCTGGACGTCGAAGTACTGCAACAGAGTCTCGATCGAGCCGCTCGCACCCAGGTACTTGAGGATCTTCTCCGAGTAGCGGCCGATCTTCATCTGATCCACCCGGCCGAGGTCCCGATACCAGGTGCTCATGCTCTTGCCGTCGATCAGCATGGTGATCGGCCGGGGGGACTCGTACTCCCAGCGAATCATGTCCGGCGCCTGGTAGGAGAAGACGCCGTGGGATTCTTCCGGCTTGACCAGGAAGGTGCTCTCCTGGCGCTGCACGAAGGCGGCTTCGAGTGTCTTGACCTGCTGCTGCTCGAGCTTCACCCGTTCGATCAGGGTGCTCAGGCGGTCGCGGGGGGAAAGCCCCGGAGAACGGGGGTCAGGGGCCGAAGAGGCGGCCTGCGCCAAAGCCGGCACGGCCAGCCATAAGGCAAGGCTTCCCAGATGACGGTGAATTCTCATGGTGGTCGCAAGCAACAGCACAGGCCATGCCAGAACCTGCCGCTGTCCGCAAAGAAGGCATCCTACCGCCGCCCTGGCTCCAGCTGCAAGCCGGGAAGCGAGCACCGGAGAACGCGGTGCCGCCCCGGGAAGCGGCGGAGCGGACCACGAGGAGCGGAGGCACCCCAACGGGGTCGAGGCCGAGCAGCGCAGGGGGCTGCTCCGCCGCTCCCCGGCTCCTCGCTACAGTTCGGCGCCGCGGCCGGCGACTTTCTCCCGGAGACGCGCTTCGAAGCCCTCGGGGGACATCGAGCCCAGGTCTTCGCCGGTGCGCAGCCGTACCGAGAGCGTGCCCGTCTCTTCTTCGCGGGCCCCCACCACCAGCATGTAGGGGATCTTGGCCAGCTGCGCCTCGCGGATCTTGTAGCCCAGCTTCTCGTTGCGCTCGTCGAGCTCCACCCGCAGCCCCGTCGCTGCCAGGCGGTCCCGCACGCTCGCGCCGTAGGCCAGGTGCTTCTCCGACACCGGCACCACCATCGCCTGCACCGGCGCCAGCCAAGGCGGGAAGGCACCCGCCGTGTGCTCCAGCAGAATGCCCAGGAAGCGCTCCACCGAGCCCAGCATGGCGCGGTGGATCATCACCGGGCGGTGCTCCCCGCCGTCCGCCCCCACGAAATTCAAGTCGAAACGCTCCGGCAGCTGATAGTCCAACTGCACCGTGCCCAGCTGCCACTGCCGGCCGAGCGCGTCGCGCACCTGGAAATCGACCTTCGGTCCGTAGAAGGCGCCGTCCCCGGCGTTCACCAGGTAGGCGATCCCGTTGCGGTCGAGAGCCCCCATCAGGGCCGCCTCGGCCTTGTCCCAGAGCTCGTCAGCACCCAGCCGCTTCTCCGGCCGGGTCGACACCCCGATCTCCACATCCTCGAAGCCGAACGTGCGGTAGATCTCCAGGATCATGTTCACCACCGCCAGCACCTCCTCCTCCACCTGGTCCGGGCGGCAGAAGATGTGGCCGTCGTCCTGGCTGAACGAGCGCACCCGCGTCAGGCCGGCCGTCACGCCGCTCCTCTCGTAGCGATGCAGGCGGCCGAAGTCCGCGTAGCGGATCGGCAGATCACGATACGAGCGCAGCCGGGTGGCGAAGATCAGGCAATGCGTCGGGCAGTTCATCGGCTTCACCGCGAACTGCCGCTCGTCCACCTCGGTGAAGAACATCGCGTCCCGGTAGTTGGCGTAATGCCCCGAGGTATGCCAGAGATCCACGTCCAAGATCTGCGGCGTCAGCACCTCGCCGTAGCCGTAGCGGGCGTAGAGCCCCCGGATGTACTCCACCAGCTGGTTGTAGACCACCGCGCCGCGCGGGTGGAAGAACGGCGAGGCCGGTGCCAGTGGGCTGAAACTGAACAGGTCCAGCTCCGTGCCGAGCCTGCGGTGATCCCGCTGCCGGGCCTGTTCCAGCCGCTCGAGGTAGGCTTCGAGATCCGCTTTGCTCAGAAACGCCGTGCCGTAGATCCGCTGCAGGCGCTCGTTCGCTTCGTCGCCCTTGAAATACACCCCCGAGGCCTCGAGCAGCTTCACCGCACCGATCTGCCCGGCCCGCTGCACGTGGGGGCCGCGGCAGAGGTCGGTGAAACGGCCATGCTTGAAGAGCGTGATCGTCTCGCCCTCCGGAATGTCCTTCAGCCGTTCGAGCTTCAAGCTGAAGCCGAGATCTCGGAAGATCCTCTCGGCCTCGTGCCGGGACACCTCCACCCGCTCGAAGGGGCTGTCCTCGGCGAGGATCTCCTGCATTTTGTGCTCGATTTTCTCGAGATCCTCCGGCGTGAAGGCGCGAGGAAAACGGAAGTCGTACTGGAACTTCTCCGAGTGATCCTGGCGCCCGGCGTCGTACTCCGCCTCCGGCCACAGCCTGCGAACGGCGTCCGCCAGCACATGCTCCGCGCTGTGGCGCACGAAATCCCCCGCCTCCGGGCTCTTCACCGTGAACAGCCGGAACGGCCCGCTCTCACCGAGCGGCTGGCGCAGATCGATGCGCCTCCCGCCGAGCTCGGCCCCCACCGCATCCTTGGCCAGGCGGGGGCCGATCGATGCCGCCACTTCGAGCGGGGTGGTTCCCGCCGGCACTTCACGAACCGAGCCGTCGGGCAGAGTAAGCCTGATGGGTGCTACGGACGAGGCCATAGGAGACCCCTCCTGGAACTAAGGAGTAGTGGTGGTGGGGGAAGAAAGGGCGTGGTAGGCGCTGGCGGACTTGAACCGCCGACCTCTACGGTGTGAACGTAGCGCTCTAACCAACTGAGCTAAGCGCCTGGGCATTCCAACGACCTCGCAAGCCAAGTAGCTCGCAGCCGGGCAGAGTCTGGTAGGCCCGAGCGGACTTGAACCGCTGACCTCTACGATGTCAACGTAGCGCTCTAACCAACTGAGCTACGGGCCTGCTTCGTCCGCCATCAAAGCCGCGGGGCAGGAAGGCTAGCAGACCCGACGAGCGAAGGTCAACGACTCCACCAGCTGGAGCCTGCCCGGGCCGGCTCGAAGAATCGATCCATGGCTCTGCCCAGGTGCCAAGATCGGTTACCCTTGCCGCCGGGGCCAGAGCCCACCCGAGCCGCCACCATGAAAGCCGCCGACACCGCGCTGGTGCGCTCCCTCGAGCGCCAGCTGCCGCTCACCTTGACCCTGCTCGCCGCCGTGGCGGTGGTTTCGGTGCTGTCGATCCGCGGCATCGTCGCGGCTCGCTCCGACGTTCGGCGCGTGGCTGAGGCCGAGCTGGTGCTCGACACCGAGGCCCGAGCCCGAGCCCTGGAAGGCAGCCTCGACACCCTCTCCCGCCAGCTCGGCATCCTGGCCGGCTCGCGCCCCCTCCTCGCCCACTCGCTCTTGAGTTCGGACGCAACCGACGCCCAGACGCGCCGCTGGGCCCGGATCGACCTCGAAGGAGCTCTGCTGCTGTTCCTGAGCTCGCAGCCCGCCATCGAGCGCCTGGACCTCGCCGCAGCCGACGGCCGGAGCCTGGCCGTCGCGGCCCGCCGCCGAGGGGCTCCGGTCCTCTTGCCGCCGCAGGACGAGGGCGCGGCTGCCCCGGGGAGCTGGCTCGGTCGCTTCCCGGTGGCCGGAGGCGCCACCCTCGAAGCCCGTTTGAGCCGCGAGGCTCTGCTCGCCGCCACCTTCCCGGGCTTCGAGGGCCGCCTGGCCCTGGTTCCGGAAGGCGCCCCGGAAAGCCAGGACGCCGCGCTCTCGGCCCGCGCCAGCTTTCGGGCGAACGGCTGGAGCCCGCCTCTGGTCGGCGTGCTGGTGCGGCGCGAGGAAGAAAGCCGGCTGCTCGATTCCGTCGAGAATCTGAGCCGCCGCTACCGGCTGTCGATCCTGGCGAGCGGCGCTGTGCTGGTGCTCACCCTCGGACTCGGCCTCTTCGCCCTCGCCCAGACCCGGCGCCGGGCCCTGCTCGAAGCCGAGAAGAGCTTCGAGGCCGAGCGCCGCCAGCTCGAGAGCCGGCTCTACCACAGCGAGCGCCTGTCCAGCCTGGGCCGGCTCGCCGCCGGCATGGCCCACGAGGTGAACAACCCGCTCGAGGGCATGGGCAACTACCTCACCCTGCTCGAGGAGGACCTCGCGGGCGGCCGCCAGGCCGACGCCCAGCGCCATCTGGCCCGGGTGCGCGAGGGCCTCGCCCGGGCCGCGGGTGCGGTGCGCGGCGTGCTCACCTTCGCCGCCCCCGGGCGATCCCCGGCCGAGCCCATGGACCTTTCGGCTCTGCTTGCCGAGACCGTGGAGTTCACCCGCGGCAACCCGGCCTTCGCCGGCATCGAGATCCACCTGGAGGCCCCAGCCGGCCCGGTGCCGCTGGTGGGGCATCGGGTCACTCTCGGCCAGCTCTTTCTCAACCTGCTGCTCAACGCCTGCCAGGCTCAGCCCGGGGGCGGCAGGATCGAAGTGACCCTCGGTGCGAGCGAAGCCGAAGCCGAGGTGACCGTCCGGGACCGCGGCCCCGGCCTCGCCGAGGAGGTGCAGGCGCGACTGTTCGAGCCCTTCGTCTCCACTCGCGGCTCGACCGGCCTCGGCCTCGCCGTCTGCCATGGGATCGTGGCGGCCCACAGCGGTAGCATCACCGGGGCCAACGCGCCCGGCGGCGGCGCTCTGTTCCGAGTTCGGCTGCCCCGCCGGCCGCAAACCTTCGAGGAAGCGTGATGAGCTCGCTCGGTACCCTGCTGATCGTCGATGACGAAGCCTACGTGCGCGAGTCCCTGGCCGAGGTGCTCGCCCGGCGGGGCTTCGAGGTGCGCACTGCCGGTTCGGCGGCCGAGGCCCTCGCGGAGCGCAACCTCGCCGGCCTCGACGCCGTGTTGACCGACCTGCGCATGCCCGAGGTGGACGGCGCCGGGCTGCTCGACGCCCTGCTCGAGCGCGAGCCCGAGCTGCCGGTGGTGCTCTTGACCGGCTATGGCACGGTGGCCTCGGCGGTGGCCGCCATCAAGCGCGGAGCCGCCGACTACCTGCTCAAGCCGATCGACCCCCAGGAGCTCGCCCTGGTGATGGAGCGCACCGTGGCCGGGAGGCGCCGCCAGCGCGAGCTCGAGTACCTGCGCCAGCGCTCCGGGGTGAGCCAGGCGACCCCGGAGCCGCTGGGCGCGAGCCCGGGCTGGCGACGCGTGCT
>CALMKX010000097.1 GCA_937867335.1 uncultured Acidobacteriota bacterium | reverse complement strand
GGGCGCGCTCGCTCGCCGCGCAGAGCGCGACCACGCCGCATTGTCCAGGCCCAGGCAACAAGCTACACCCAGTGACTATCGGTCGGATGTGCTCACGGCGGCGCGGAACTAGACCGCTGGGCGGCAACCTCGCAGCGCGCAAGCAGATCTCGAACGTGCCCGCGGCCGCGACCGGCGCGACGCGAGGGCCACCGACTCAGCTTTGATTGGCGCCGCTGGCCGGAGGCGAACCAGCTAACTGCGCAAGCACCTGCAGCACGCCATTAAGGTGTGCGAGTCGTGGGCCAAAGCGGTCGACAAACTCATTGAGCATGAATTCGCTGTCCGACAACGATTCAGCGTTGTATGTGACCTCGTTGGTGAGCGAGTGCAGGAATTCAATTTGTACTTTGGAGAGCGTCTCCGCAGCCTGCCGACAGCCTTCGGCCAACTGAGGATTGGCTTGCTTCCATTGCATCAATTCCGAGTTGCGCTGCTTCTGCATCTGCGTCATCTGCGAGAGCATTTCCTCCAGTAGCTCGTTCTGGCGATCTTGCGCCGCCAAAATGCCCTTGAGAATCGCAGTCTGCTCGGCCGCAGCGGTGTGCGCGTCTGACGAACGCGCAACCGAAGGACCAGCGGTAATGTCAACTTGGGTAAAGAGTGCCGGTGACGGCCGTTGATTCTGGCTCATGGCGGAATGGCGCAGGCAGCTCGAGGGATTTCAATTCTCTGAGTTTACACTAGCCGACCCCTCGTGACTACTCCCCAATGCCATACGCCCGTTCGGCTTACGCGGCGGCGGGGCCCCGCTGGCGGAGACTGACAGCCGGGTATGGGGTGTTAAAGTCGTCATACACGTTGCCCGATGCAAACCTAGGCCGTCCGCGCGGCGGCCACGGGCCGCCAGCAGTGCAGGCATTTCGCCGGTCGATCGCGGCCGGCTGCGGTCGGCCATCCGCCAGAATCGGCCGGCTGACTGCCCCGCGATGGGGCCCCTGCGATCCATTCTCACACCATTAGGATACCCCCTAGCGTGCCCGAGAACCGGTCGAGCGGAGCGTTTGGATTCCTTACGGTTGTCGCCCACGAAGCCTGGGGTCACACGGGTGGCTACTTGATTCTAAACGCCAGTGGTCGGCCGCTCGAGTTCCACTGCACGGCGCCGGTGAGACCGAACCGGGCGCAGGAGATTCTCTACGGCCAAACGCTGCTCCCGTACCTGTACGGCGAGCAGATTGGTCCTACGCTGGTCCGCCGAGGGAGCGTTGAGCCGGTCGCACTATTCACCGATTTGGCACCTGTGCTGGCGCTGGGTGAAAGTCTGGCGACGCCACTGGTGTGGGTGCGAGAAGCTGGCGAACCCGATTCGGCCACCGGCGCCATGCTCGCCCTGGGGCTTGCGGGTCTTGCCGTGCTGCGCACGCCGCAGACGGCGATGGCGGGGGCGGGGCAGCTGGATTCGGCCGCCACCTCAGAGGGTGCGATCGAAGCGAGCGAGCTCACCGGCCCCGGCGACCGTCCGCCCCAGCTGCTGGCGGGTTCGCCGCCGCCGGCGCCGTCGCAGGATCTGGCCCTGCTGCCCACGGTGGTCTGCCGGCTGCGCATCGATGCTTCCGGCCGAGTGGCGGAGGCGAAGGTGTTCCGCTCCCGCGTGGAGCTCGCAGCCTTCGAGGAAGCGGCTCTCCAGGCCGTGGCCAGCTACCGCTTCCAGCCCGGCCAACGAGCCGGCCGGCTGGTCGAGGTGTGGATCAACTGGCCCCTGAGCTTCGGCCGCTGAGGCGGAGGAAGCGCCGAGAGTCGGCAGGCAATCAGCGCGGACTGGCCGCTCCTGCTTCCTGGCTCTGATGCCGACGTCTTGGGCTCTCGGCGAGGGTGAGGCCAAGGGCGCGGCAGTGGCTCGTGGCAGCCTCCGAGTACTGCCGCAAATCGCCTTGAAAGCGCTCTGCGAGCCCTTCACGGAGCCGATGAAGCTCAGTGACGATCGGATCGTGCCAGGGACGGTGCTGGTTCATCCGACAGCCTCCAGAAGCTCAAAGGGAGTCACTAGCTCGGGGAGCCGTAGGCCCCTCGCAGAGCTCAGACCACGGAGTATGGGAAGGCGGGCTGGGTTGGCGATGTGAGTGCAGTTCCACGTCAAGAGGATATCCAGATCATGCCAGGCAGCGCAGGCAATGTGGAGAGCATCCAACTTCGCTTTGGCTGGCAACCCACCGCCGAGTACCAGGAACTCGGCGAGTTCTACGATTTCGGGAGAAGTCGGCAACACGGGGAGATCTTTCAGCGCTCTGAGGCGCGCTTGAGCTGCCTCGGAATCTCCGGCGCGAGCTTCCTCCACGACGTAAGGCGAGATGTAGCAGATAGCCGCCTCGCGAGCCGATGCCCACCAAGCGTGAGTTACATGCTGACACGCCGACTGAATTGCGTCGGTGCTGGGGCGGGCCGTGAGGTAGCTCACGACCGAGGTCTCGATGTAGATCGTTTGCTTCACAAGATTGGCCTTACGCCTATCGTGGCAATGGTACCACCTGCCCCAAGAGGCCGCGAGGCGTTGGGCCCCAGCCCTCCTTTGCCCCTAGCAGCAGCGCTCGAGCCGCTCGAATAACCGCGCCGAAGCGCCGCTCTCCCCCCGCCACCGGACCCGCATTTTCGTGAGCTTTATGACAGGATAGTCGGGCCGATTCGCCTGCTTTTGCCCCGATCGGTCGAAGCACGGAGCCCCCGATGAGCTCGTTGCGTAGCCGCCGTTCGCCGTTCGCCCTCCTTCTCCTCACCTGGACTCTCCTGGCTCTCTCGGACGGCTCCGCGGCCACGGCGGCCGAGCCCCGGGCCGGCGGTGAGGCCGCCTCGCCCCGGCTGGGTGCCACCGAGCTGCCGGCCCATGGGCGCCAGAGCACGGTGCTCTCGGTGCCGCGCTTCGGGCGCTATTCGCTGGCGGCGAAGAGCGAGCAAGGCGTGGCCCTCGAGGTGGTGGACCGCATGGCCGGCCAGCTGGCCTACGACGGCGAAGCCGGGGCCCGGGACGGCCGGGTGGACCTGCTGCTCGATCGCGGCGAGTACCGCATCTCCACCTACGCTGCGGAGAAGGGTCAAGGCAAGGCCCGGCTGAGCGCCGAGCCCTATCGGGACCTCTCGCCCACCCCGGCGCCGCGGCTGGTCGAAGGCCGGCTCGTGACCGGCGAGCTCGGGGACCTCGAGCAGCGTTCCTACTGGCTGGATCTGCCTGAGGATCAGGCGGTGATCCTCGAGGCCGCGGGGCGGCACCTGCGAGACCTCCGCCTCTGGCAGGACGGCACCTGGGTGGTCGACGCCGGGGTCGAGACTTCCCAGCTCGAGCCCGCCGTGGGCAAGCCCCTCACGCTCTGCCGCCTGTCCGCGAAGCTGCCGGCCGGGCTTTATCTGCTCACCCTCTACGGCGGCCCGGAGCTGCCGTGGTCCGTGGCTTCGACGGACAAACCCTTCGCCCTGCGCTGGGGGCTGCCGGCGCTGCCCGAGACGGTCCGTCGGGGCGGCCAGCTGAGCGTTTTCGGCTACGACCGCTTCCGGGTGCCGGCGAGCGCCAACTATCTGCGGCTCGAACTGCCGGTGGGGCAGGTGGGTTCTCTCGGCAGGGTGGACTTCGATCCCGACGCCCCGTTCACCGGGCCCTCCTCCAGCCGGGAGATCGCCAAGGAAGCGCGAGTGCCGGTGGCCGAGCTGTGGCAGAACGCCCGCGAGGAGGGGGAGCAGGTGGTGACCGTGACCGCCGCGCCGGGCACCGCCTACACCCTGCAGCTCTTCCGCTCCCAACGCAGCTACACGCTCCCCGGCGATACCCGCTACTGGATCGAGACGCTGCCCGGCGGCAGCCCCCTCGACACCCTGGACTCGACCGGCGTGCTGCTCGATGGCGCAGGCCGGCCGGTGGGGGGGCAGGCGATCGAGCTCGGCCCCGGCAAGGGTTACCGGCGCAAGTTCAACCTGCTCGAGACGGCCGAGCTCGATGTGCGGGTGCGCGTGGCGGGTCTCTACCAGGTGCTCGCCAAGGGGGCGCCGGCGCGGGTGCGCTTCGAGCCTTTCCCGCCGCCCACCGGCTCGGACTACCGGGCGCCGGACTGGAAAGGCCCGGGCGACGGCTGGGACCTGGCGGCGGGCAGCTATCGCCTCACCGTCGAGCCCGACAAGCCGGGCATCGTGGAGCTGGGCATCCGTGCCCGCGGCAGCTTCGTGGACCGGGCGGGAGAGTGGGCCGGCTTCGGCCAGGAGGTGGCGGTGCCGCCCCTGGCACCTTCGCTCCGGCTCACCGAAGTGGCGCTGCCCTCGGGGGAGAGCTACACCCTGTGGCTGAACCGGCGACCTGGCGTGGCGACCGGCCTGGTGCTGCGCGAGCTGCCTCTGGACCTCCACCAGCCTCTCACCGTGGTGCTCAAGGCCGGCGAAGAGCTGGAGATCCCCTTCGAGAGCCAGCAAGCCGGCATCCTCCAGGTGCTCGACGCCCGCCGCACTTTGAGCCTGGCCTCCCTCGACGGCGCTCCGGAGGCGATTCTTGCCGCCGTGGGGCCCGGCCCGCATCGCGTCAAGGTGAAGAATCGGGGCGCTGACCCCGCCTTTCTGCTGGCCCAGGTGCTGGCGCCGGAGCAGATGCCAGACAGCCCTCTGCCGGCCGTACCCGCCGAGCGGTTGGCCGCCTTGCCGCGCTTCACCACGCTCTCGGCCCGCGAGGAGCGGGCGTTCGACCTCGGCCGCGGCGAGAGCCGCACCTTCCTGGTGAGTGCCGACCGCCCCGGGCTGGTGCGCCTGGAGTCGAGCGGGCTGCTCGCCACGGAGGGCAATCTGCGTACCCGCACCCAGCCCTCGCTGACCCGCCAGGCGGCCAACGGCGTGGGCCGCAACTTCTTGATCCAAAGCTATTTACGCGAGGGCGAGTACCAGCTCACGGTAGGCGCCCAGGAACGCTCCGCGGGCCACCTCAAAGTGGCTCTCAACGCCACGCCAATCGAAGATGGCGGCCAGCTGGTGGCCGGCGTGCCAGCCCGGCGCTGGCTTTCTCCCGGCCAGGCGGTGGCCTACAGCCTGGAGGTGCCCGAAGCGGATCGCTTCAGCCTCAGCACCCGCGGCCTCGGCCGCAACTTCACGGTGCGCGTGGAAGACGCCGACGGCTGGCCCGTGGCGGTGGCGGATGACAGCGGCGAGGTGGCCTTGCCGCTGCCCGGCCGCTACCGGGCGATCGTGCTGCCGGAGGCCACCGAAGGCCGCGTGCTCACGCTGCTCGAGCGCCGCGAGGACGAGCTCCATTTCGAGGGCCACGGCCCCCACGAGCTGCCGCTCGAGACCTCGGTGAGCCACCTCTGGCGCGAACCGGCCGAGGGGGCCGAGCGCCAGAGCGACCGCTGGCGGTTCACTCTGCCGGCACCGGGAACGATCTCGATTTCCCTCTCGGCGGACATGGTGGGCGAGCTTTCCCGGCTGGGCTCCGCCGCAGGCGGCGAGAAGCTGGCCGAGGTGCTGGCGGTGCGCGGCTGGCAGGGCCGGCTCGAGGCCGGGAGCTATGAGCTCGCGCTTCACGGCCTGCGGGTGAACGATCGCCTGGACTACCAGGTGTCGGTGTGGCCGGAGGCCTTGATGGCGGGCGTTTCCCGGAGCCTCGGCCTGCCGGTGGAGGTACCCCTTTCGATCGGCCACGCCGGCACCTTCGAGCTCTCTTCCTTCGGCGGCACGGACGTCACGGCCGCCCTCTACGACGCCCAGGGCGCGCTGGTGGCGGCGAACGACGATCGCCCGGAGGACTGGAACTTCCTCTTGGTGCGCCAGCTCGAGCCGGGGGATTACCACCTTCGCCTCTGGACCGCGACCGGCGACGGGGCGGAGACCCGGGTGCGCCTGGCCGAGCGGGCGGAAAAAGCCGGCGAGCTCTGGAAGCTGCCCGGCGAGCGGACCTCGAAGCCGGGTGAGGCCGTGGAAGTGATTCCCCTCGAGCTGCCGAATTTCGACGGTCTGGCCGCCCTCTCGGCGAGCTCGACCGAGCACCTCGGGGCCGTGCTCGGGCGAGGCGTTGTCGCAGACGATGACGCGCACCCCTGGGAGGCCGACGAGGGGCTCCACAGCGCGGCGAAGGAGCGGCCCGCTCCGGTACGCGACGATCACCACGTCGATGCGGGCCACGGCGCGCGCGACATCGGTGACTTTCATGCGAGGACTCCTCGACCTACCGCCCTTGGGACCCAGAAGAGCCCGAGAGACCCGGTACCTTGCTCAAGCCTAAAGATGTGTGCCGCGCACAGGTCAACCGCATGTGCAGGTCCACCGCGACCTCGGAAGCCCGCCGTCAGAAGATCTGTTCGCGGTAGCGCGGGATCGCTGCCGTCGGGAGGACTATGGGTTCTTCGGTTCGTTGCCCGCGCGGGGCGTGCAGAAACCTTGCGCGGGCACCGAAAGCGCCGCGTTGAATTTGGCCGAGAGATCCTGAAAGGCGCTGATCGCAGTCAGTTCAATGATGGCGTCAT
>CALMKX010000096.1 GCA_937867335.1 uncultured Acidobacteriota bacterium | reverse complement strand
ACAGGCGACAAGAACCACGCCTGCTGCCGTCATTGCCGACAGCCGCAGCATGTCACGGCGGCTGATCTGGCGGCTGCCTAAAGACTCTTGTGATGGGGTTTGTTGCGACATTCCGTTTCTCCTCTCTAGAACAACTCGTGCAAAGATCCTGCTGTGGTTGCCTGATACTGCTCAGGTACTGCTGTGCTACTGCATTGGATTGTTAGAAATAAACGCGTCCAGTGGTTCCTGGCCGGCATGTTAGCCCAGGCAGGGAGCTGTCGACGCGCGCACTACCAATTCTGTCAGGACGCAGGTACGGGTGGGAGCTTGTGACTTATTGGCGATTCTATCCAATAACAACTGTAATGCAAAGGTGCCCATTTCTTCGCGGGCATAGTGCACGGTCGTCAGGGGAGGGACGGCATATTCGGCATTGGCCAGGTCGTCAAACCCAATGATCGAGATGTCTTCGGGGACACGCAAACCCGCTTCCTTGATGGCGTCGAGATATGGGCCGGGGTTGTTCGTCCACAGCAGCAGGCGAGTGCGGTTCACGGTCTCTCCATCGTGCTGCTCAACCCAGCATCCGCCAGCCGGCGGCGATGCGCGTGGCCAGCGTCAGCCCGCACAGCGCCGCGAAACCCGTGGCCCAGAGCGCGAAATGCTGCGGCCACAGACACATCAGCGCGAAACACGTCAGCGTCTCCGTGGCCTCGGTCAGGCCGCCGAGATAGTAGATGCCCTTGGACGGGTAGGCCACGCTCTTCAACCCGCGCCGCTCGGCCAGCAGCGCAAAGGCGAGGAAGCTCGACCCGGTGCCGATGAAGGCCGCCAGCAGCAGCGCCGCCGCCAGGGCGTTGCGCGCCGGGTCGAGCCACGCGAAGGCCAGCGGCACCGACGCGTAGAACAGGAAGTCGAGCGTGATGTCGAGGAAGCCGCCGCGGTCGGTCATGTCCTCGCGGCCCAGGCGCGCCTCCTGGGACTCCCGCAGCCATGGCTCGGCCCCGGCGGCGTGCTCCGGCTCCTGCTCGCCGTGGATCACCAGCAGGAGGCGGCGGTAGCAGCCGGCGCCGCGCTCGATCAGCGATTCGAGCACCGCCGCCTCGCTCCCGAGGCGATGCTCGTAGCGGGCCTTGTCCCAGGCGAGCAGCTCCAGCGCCACCTCGCTGGCGATCAGGTTGGCGTCGGCCGCCCGCCCGCGGATCTTCCGGCCGCAGCCGCAGATGCACTCCACCCCTCAAGCATCGCATCCTAGGGCACCATGATCTCGGCCGCCTCCTCGGGGGTGATGTCCGGGTAGAGGGTGCGGATCGTCGCGATCGCGACCGCGCCGCCGATCAGCTGGAAGACCACGAAGGCGGGGACCGAGGCCGGGGCGATGCCGGCGAAGGTGTCGGAGAACATGCGCCCGACGTCGATCGCCGGGTTGGCGAAGCTGGTCGAGCTGGTGAAGAAGTAGGCGGCGCCGATGTAGGCCCCGACCGCGGCCGGGGCGAGGTTGCCGCGCCGCGTCCGGGCCAGCGAGAAGATCACCAGCAGCAGCCCGAGCGTCGCGATCACCTCGGCGAAGAGGTGACCGGGCGAGGCCCGGTGGTGGGTGGAGATCGAGATCGCGCTCAGCGAGAACATCAGGTTGGCGGCCACGGTGCCGGCGATGCAGCCCACCACCTGCGCCGGGATGTAGGCGAAGGCGTGGCGCCAGCGCAGGCCGCCGAAGGCGGCGTCGACCAGCGAGACGACCGGGTTGAAGTGGGCGCCCGAGACCGGGCCGAAGATCAGGATGAAGGTGAAGAGGCCGGCGGCGGTCGCCGCCGCGTTCTCGAACAGCTGCAGGCCGACGTCGCCCGGCGAGAGCTGCGACGCGGCGATCCCCGAGCCGACCACGGTCGCGCAGAGGAACGCCGACCCGAGGAACTCGGCGAAGAGCCGGCGGGCGAGCGGGGTGATCCGCGGCCCCGGCCGCCGGGCGAGCAGGCGGTCGAGAGCGCGGATCAGCCGCGAGGTGGCGTTATCCCGCCCCGGCATGCTCGAGTGGTGGGCGGGCTCCTCGGCGGTGAGCTCGAGTTCGAGATAACCCTTCTCGCCCACCGCGATCGCCTGGATCGCTCGTCCTCCGGGCAGGAAGCCGCGAATCGAATACGCCCCTTCGCCCAGCACACAGGCCGTCTCGGCGAGTTCGGGGCGGCGAGCGAGCAGCCAATCCGCGCCGAAGCGGCCGCCGGCTTCTTCGTCCGCCACCACCAGCTGCACTACGTCGCGGGCGAGGGGCGCTCCCGAGCGGCGCAGCACTTTGAGCGCCATCAGCTGGAGGATGCCGAGACCCTTGAGGTCGAGCACACCCCGGCCGTAGAGGAAGCCCTGGTGCACTTCCCCACCGAAGGGGTCGATGCCCCGGCTCCATTCAGCGCGCGGCGCGGGCACCACATCGCTGTGGCTGAGCAGGGTGAGCGGCGGCTTCGAGCCATGCCCGGCCAGCCGGGCCACCAGGTTCAGCCGCCCGGGAGCAGCCTCCTCGAGCTCGGCCTCGATGCCGTCCTCGGCCAGGACCTCGGCGAGCCAGCGGGCGGCCTCAGCCTCTGAGCCGCTCTTCCAGGGCGCCGAGCTCGCTTCCTCGGCCGAGAGGGCCTGGGGATCGTTCACCGTGGCGAAGCGCAGATAGGCCCGGAGCAGCTCGAGGGCCTCCTCCTCGAGACCCTGCGCAGGCAGCCCGGAGCCGGGGAGGTCGACGCGGGACTCTCTCGGCAGGCGAGCCGTGGCCGCGGGGCTCATGACGCCTCCCGCTCCAGCCCGAGGTTCTCCGGGCGTTCTTCCACCACCCAGGCCAGGCTCTCGAAGAGCTCGCCGTACGCCCGCTCCACCCGGGCCAAGAAGGCCTCCAGCCGCTCCGGCTTCACCCGACCCACCAGCACGAAGACGTCCCCCTCCTCCTCACGCAGCCGCTCCCGGCAGAAGCGGTTGATCCGGCGGTCCGGCGACAGCGGCGGGTAGCGGTAGCGGAACTCGCATTCCTCGCGCAGCACGAAGCCGGCTTCGTCGAGCTCGAGGTGGGGGTCGAAACGGGCCACCACGGCGCGGGCCACGGCCAGCTCTTCCGGGCTGGGAGCGGGCCGATCCGGGGCCGGGAAGACCTCCGCCAGCTGCGAGAGGAACCACACGATGTAGGGGCTCTGGGAAATCGCCGTGGCGTAGACCCGCCCCTGACGGTAGGCCTCGGCGATCGCGGGCCTCTGCAGGCTCGCGCGCCAGAGGAGAGCCATCAGCACCGGCAGGATGCCCCGGGCCTGCACCTCCGGCAGCAGCCCGAGGCTGCAAAGGTGGACGATGGCGCTACCCTCGGCCAGGCGCCAGTCGTTCACCGAGCCGGCGAGGCCCACCAGCTTGCCCCCGCGGCGCACCAGGGCCAGGGCCTCCACCTCGTAGAGGGGGCCGATCTTGAACGCCCGCTCGAAGAAGGCGAAGTCCGCCGGCTCGTGCCAGCCCCGGGCCACGGCCGCGATGTGCAGCACCTCGTTCTTGAGCTGGTCGAGTAGGGCGCGGTTCCGGCTCGCCCCCTCGCTCACCAGCTCGAACTCGAGGTCCTGCCAGGGCACGATCTCGCCGCCGGTGAAACGCTCGTGCATGGCTCAGGCCTCCTTCATCGCCAGCGGCGCGCGCGCCGCGGCCAGCAAGTCGAAGCCGTCTTCCACCACCACCGGGAAGCCGCCCCGCTCCACGGTCGTCGCGCCGATCCAGCGATCCTCCGCCTGCAGATGGCGCCAATCCCGGCTGACCAGGAACTCGAGGTTCGGGATGCTCTTCACGTCGCCCTTGTAGCGCCCCGAGCGGTTGAAGATCGCGTCGCTCGGGCATTGCTTCACGCAGGCCAGGCATTCCTCGCATTCCTTCGGCGCCACGGCCACCACGGTCTTCACTTCACCTCGACGGGCGGCGAAGACGTACTTGGGGCAAACGATCACGCATTGCATGCAGTTGGTGCACTTCTCCGGATCGATCACCGGGTCGAAAAGGCTGTGATAGTCGCCGTGCTTCAGCCAGTGGGAGATGGTGGTCTTGTAGAGCGGCGAGCTACCGCAGGCGTCCATCGCCTGCAGGAGCACCACGGCGAGCAGCACGCCCTGCCACACCCCCAGCACCCGAGGCGAGGCCCCCAGGGCCAGGCCCAGCCCCCAGAGCGCCGCCGAGAGGATCGCCGCGGTGGTGGCGGTGCGGAGATAGAAGCGCTCCTTGGGCAAGAAGGGATAGCACACGAAGCCGAGGAGATAGACGCCGAAAATCAAGCCGATCGCCTTCAAGAAGAACGACGGCCAGAAGAAGAGGCCGATGCCGATGGTGAGCGAATAGGCGAGCGAAGTGGACAGAGCCTGCTCGAGGCGATCCGCCAGGCCGAACTTCACCTGGAACATATCCGCCGTGCGGCGGAAGCCATTGGCGATGTAGCGAGGCAGATCGTCCAGATGAGTGGGGCCCCAGTGGACGTTGAAGCCGGTCTCGGCCTTCACCTTCTTGACATCCACACCCGGAGCCGCATAGACGGGAGCGATCAACCGGCGATGATGCACCCGCTTGGCCAGGCCGGAGACGTTGATCGCGTCGATGATGTCGTACTCGGAAAACTCGTTCATTCCCACCGCGCACCACACGTTCGAGCCCCGCGAGTTGGCCACCAGCAGATAGCAATCGGTGCCGGCCAGCTTGCGCAGCACTCGCCGCACGGTCAGGGTGTAGTTGCCACTGACGAAGACCGGCGACTCCGGCCCTGGCCGGCCCACCGGGATCAGCCCCAGCGCGCACGGAAAGTTGTAGTGACGGAAAAAGATGTGGAACAGCTCCCAGAGCCAGGCCTTGAGCTTGCTCAACATGGTCCGACCTTCTCCTCGGCGAGTCGTGGATCGTTCTCAGGAAGCATGGGCGTCCACCAGCTGGAACGAGCTCGCGGCCCAGGTTTCCACCTTCTCCACCGTGAAGCCCGCGGCCTGGATCACGCCGCGGAGGTTGTCGATGGGGAACAGGGCCCGCCGTAGCAGCAGGAATTGCGGCACCCACAGCAGCACCATGCCGAGCTGGTAGAGCAGGCGGACCCACCGGCGCTCGGGCCAGACTTCGTCGGCGATCAAGAGCCGCCCTCCCGGCCGCAGCAGGCGCCGGCAATCCTTGAGAATGAAATCGAGGTATTCGCGGGGAAACTCCCCCAGGGCCATGGTGGAGGTGATCACGTCGAAGCTGTGGTCGGGAAAATGCTTCGCGAGCTGGGTGACGCTGTCGCGCACCAGGCTGAGCCGATCCTCGAAGCCCGCTCGTCGCGCGTTCTTCGCTGCCTGCGCGAGCATGTGCTCGTTGCTGTCGAGGCCGGTGACGAGGGCTCCCCGCTCGAGGCAGCGCACCGCCAGGGTGCCGGTGCCGCAACCGATGTCGAGCACTCGATCCCCGTCGCGCACCTGGCTCGCGATGCGCGCCTTGATGGCGTCGATCCGGCCGCCGGTCATCACCTTCACCGCCCAGTCGTAGCGACCGGGCGCGATCTCCACGAACTTCATCCAGCCGTACATCAACATCGCTCACCTCCTGAGGAGAGCCGCACCTCGCCTATCCCACGAGCTCCGCGGGCCTCGCTTCTCTCGCCGCGTCGCCCAAGCCGGCCCAGAACTCGAGCAGCACCTGCACCACCTCCTCTGGCCGCTCTTCCTGGGGCAGATGGCCGCAGCCGGCGAGCACCTCGAGCCGAGAGCCGGGAATCGCCCGCCGCAGCCGCTCGGCGTGGCCGAGGGGCAAGACCCGGTCGGCATCGCCCCAGAGGATCAGTGTGGGCACCTGGAGCCGCGAGAACAGACGCTCGAGGGCCCTTTCGTCGAACTGGCGAAGAGTGCCGAGAAAGGCCTCGGCGCCGCCGGGAGCCGAGAGCAGGCTCCAATAGGCCTCGACCACCGCCGGGCTCGCCGCCCGCGGCTGGGAGAAGGAAGCCCGCAGCCGCCCTTCGAAGAGCCGCCGGCCGGTTCGCCGGGAGGAAAGCACCCGCGAGATCAACGCCCGGAGGGCACCGATCCTGACCAGACGCTCGAGCGAATGCCGGCCGCCGCCGGCGCCCACGCTGTTGATCAGCGCCAGGCTGCGGACCCGCTCGGGCTCCTGGACGGCCAAGTGGACCGCCGGCGCGCAGCCGAAGGAGCTCCCCACCAGATCGACCTCGGCGAGGCCGAGGCGGTCGAGCACGGAAGCCAGGGCCAGAGCCAGGCCGCCCGGGGAGCGGTCGGAAAGCTCCCGGCTCGAACGGCCGAAGCCCGGCAGATCGAGCGCCAGGGTATCCAGATGCTCGGCGAGCAGCGGCTGCACCCGCCGCCAGGTGAGTAGGGAGAGCGGGATGCCGTGCACCAGCACCACCGGCCGCCCCGCTCCCAGGCGGCGATAGCTCAGCTCGCCGGTGGCGACGCGCAGGCGGTGGCTGTCGCGATAGACCGACTCGACCAGCGCACCGCTTTCACCAGCCTCGCCGTTCATGCGCTCGCCACCAGCTGCGAAATGCCGAACTGCACCTCGCCGGGCATCGGTGGGCGCAGATCTTCCTCGGTGTAGAACTGCTCGTAGACGTTGGTGCCGTAGGTGCGACCCTTGGGGGTGAGCGCCACTCGATCGGGCTCGTCTACCAGCAAGCCTTGAGTCGCCAGCGCCTCGATCTCGCGGGAGAAGACCAGATCCATCGGCACGCCGAAGCGCTCGAGGAAGTCCGCCTTGCTCACTTCGCACATCTTCAGGCCGCGAATCATCACCCGCCGCATTTCCTGCACTTTGGTCAACAACGTGGCGAAGTCCATCGGCACCCGGCCCGCCTCCAGCCGCTCGAAGTACTCGCCGAGCGGCTTGACGTTCACCCAGAGGTGGTCGTACACCACCGATTTCGACGAGACGCCCAGGCCGATCATCGGCCAGGTGCGCCAGTAGAAGTCGAGAAAACGGCAATATCGCGCCGTGCGCTCGGGGTGGTAGTAGCCACTGTTGCTGGCCGCGAGATAGCCGGCGTTCTCGAGCCGCTCCATGGCGTAGGTGTACATCTCGGCTTCCTCGTTGGGCCCCGGCAGCGGCAACTTTCCCCGCTCCAGCCAGTTGTGGTAAGCCGTGCCCGGCCAGATCTCGAGACCGTAGACCGTCAAACAGGCCGGCTCGAAGTCGAGAGCCTGTGCCACCGAGTCCTGCCAGATCTCGGTGCTGAGGCCCGGGAGGGGATAGATCAGGTCGAGATTGACATGGGTGAACTCCGAGGCCCGTACGGCTTCGAAGGCCCTGTAGATGCTGGCGGCGTCGTGGGGGCGGTTGCTCTGCTTGAGGAGCCCTTCGTTGAAGGTCTGCACGCCCACGCTCAGGCGGTTGAAGCCACCCTGCCAGATCTCCTGCAGCTTCTCGAGCTCGACAGCGTTGGGGTCGAACTCCACCGCCACCTCGCAGTCTTCGGTCAGCGAGAAGCTCTCGCGGCAGGCGGCCAGGATCCGGTTGAGCTGCGCCGCGGAAAGCAGGCCCGGAGTGCCGCCGCCGAAGTAGATGGCCTCGATCTCGAAGCGGGGAAAGGCCGGGTTCTCGGGAAACTGGCGAATCTCCTGGCACAGGGCCGCCACGTAGCGTTCGCGGGTATCCAGCCCTTTGCCCACGTACACCGTGTAGTCGCAGAAATGGCATTTCGTGCTGCAGAACGGGATGTGCAGGTACAGCACTCCGGGATGCGGGCGAAAAAAGGTTTCGTCTGGAATGTAGCTGTACTTGAACGGATAGGTGTGGATGTTGCGGCGGATCTTGGTCAGCGAGCTCTCCATGTCCATCCTCTCCAGGGGCCAGGGCAGTTCAGGCGGCTACCGGGCGGGAGGCCGAGCCGCGGGCAGAAAGGGGGCGGAAGTGACGCAGTCCTTGAGGGAGCGGATCGTCGAGGACTCGCCCGTTCGGCACCACCGGGCGGCCGCAGGAAACGAACAGGTCCTCGAGCTGACTCCGATCGTGCGAGCGATAGTCGCCGCCGGTGCGGCCGAGCAGGCGCAGCACCGCCTCGAGCAGCCCTTGTTGATAGCCGCAGGTATCGGGGTTGAGCACGCGGATATCGCCGCTCGAAAGGAAGTTCTCCTGCCGGCAACCACCGCCGCAGGCGTAGCGCGCCCAGCATTGGGAGCAGACCGGGTGGCGGTCCACCGGCGCGGTCCACTCCGAGAGCTCGCGGCTCAGGCCGTGCGAACCGTCGCCGGCCTGGTGCTCGAGCTCGCCGACCATGCGGTGGCAAGGCATGATCGAATCGTCCGGCGAGAAGGTGAAGTAGGTCTTGCCGGCGCCGCAGAAGCCCAGCGCCATCTTGCCCTCGAGCACCATTTGCAGCAGCCGCTCGTATTCCAGGCCGCCCTTGAAGCGGTTGTGCGGGCTGAACAGCTGCGGGTACTCCAGCAGCAGGTCCTCGAGCTGGGAGAGAAAGCGGTGGTCCATGGTGGCGGGTTTCGATTCCGAGCCGATCTTCACCAGGCCTTCACCGCCATTGCAGCTGCCCGCGGAGGTGACACCGGGGTAGATCTGGAAGTAATCGAACAGGTTGAGCCGCCAGAGCTCACGGACGTTGTCGATCAACGGTGGCTCGTTGTCGACCACGGTCATCCGCGCCACCAGCGTGACGCGATCGCCACCCACCTCGCGCACCCGCCGGCAGTGGCCGATGATCTTCTCCCACGAGCCCCCACCGGCCTTGGTGGGCCGGTTGCGGTTGTGGGTCAAGGCCCCGCCGTCGATCGACACCGAAACGATGAAGCCACGGTCGCGCATCAGCTCGGGAGCGCCCGCCGGTAACACGGTGAGATTGGTCGAGATGCGGTGGATGAAGGAGATGCCGGTCTCCTGCGAGAAGGCGTCGCTCTTCTCGCAGATCTCCGCGATGCGGGCGAAGTTCAGCAACGGCTCGCCCCCGAAGAACTCGAACCGAACCACTTGCGAGCGGGTGACGTGCTGGCGGATGAAGGCGAAGATGTAACCCACCGTGTGGCTGGCCATCTTGCCGGTGATCCGCCCGTAGTCCCCTCCCTCGGCGAAGCAGTAGACGCAGTCGAGGTTGCAGGACCCGGTCAAGTTGATGTTCAAGGCCAGGTTCGAGCCGTCTTCGTAGGAGCCTCGCGCCAGCACCTGGCGGTTCGGCTCGAGGAAACAGCCGGCGGCTTCGAGCGCCCGCCACTCACCCGCCTCCGCCGCCTCCAGGTGCTCCACTCCCCGCGCCAGCCGGCGGCCGGTTTCTCGGCCCACCTCGAGCACGCGGTGGCTACCGGCCAGGAACAGCAAAGAGCGCTCGGCATCCAGCTCGATCACCTTGTAGTCGCGCTCGGGGCGTAGCCGCTCACCGCCGGCTGGTTTCTGCGCTTGCCTGGGCATGCAGACCCTCCTCTCGGAAACAGGTTGATGGAGGGCTAGGGTTCGATCACACGCAGACTGGGCTTGGCTTTCTCGAAGTAGGGCAGGGGCACGGCGTCGTTGAGCTCGGGAGCCTGGCTCTGGGAGCTGTCGAGGTCCACCGTGGGATAGTGCGCGCGGTCGTAGACCTCGAACAGCCGGAGCTCGAAGCCCTCCGGGGCCAGTAGCTCGACGCCTCTCTCCTGCGGGTGACTCTTCGACAGGATGAAGCGGAAGCTGTCCTCGCCGCGCAGGTCGAGCAGCTGAGGGAAGCGGTGCTCGGTGTTGTCGTTGAGGCGCCGGGCGAGCAGCTGACCCGGGGCCTGCCGGTGGTTCCTCACCTCGACGTGCAGGGAGCGGATGTCGCCGTGCCAGAGGAACTCACGACGTACGTGGCCGTTGGCCAGGACCGAGCTCTCGAAAGCGCCGAGGTCGAGGTTCGCCGCCGGCCGCACGAAGTCCAGCGGGCGGTACACCAGGGGCTCGCCGCAGCTGCGGCAGCGCCCGGCCTCGTCCAGCCCCACCGGACGGGCATTGAGGCCGTAGCGCTCGATCAGCCGGCTCTGGCAGCGGGTGCAGTAGGTGTGCACCGCGTCGTTGTCGTAGACGTTGCCCAGGTAGACGTACTTCACGCCCATCTCGAGCGCGGCCGCCCGCGCGGCTTCCAGGCGGGGGATCGGCGTGCGGTCCACATGGGTGTATTTGTAGTCCGGGTGGAAGCGCACGTAGTGGAGGGGGGTGTTCTCGGAGAGGTTGGTGAGCACCCACTCGGCCACTTCGCGCGCCTGATCCGGCCGATCGTTGGCGTCGGTGACCATCAGATTGCTGATCTCGACGTGCTTGCCCTGGTCGAACACGTACTTGGTCGCCTCGAGCACCGGCTCGAGCCGCCCCTTGGTGTAGCGCTTGTAGAACTCGGGGTCCATCGACTTGACCGAGACGCTGAAGATATCGATCACCTCGCAGAGCTCGGCGGCCCCTTCGAGCGAGATGTAGAAAGCCGACTTGAACAACGTGATCAATCCATGCTTCTTGGCCAGGCGCGAGGTGTCGAGCACGAACTCGTGCCACACCACCGGATCGTTGTAGGTCCACGAGATCACCGGGATGTTGCGCTCGAGGGCGATCTCCACCACCTGCTCGGGTGTGTACTGGTGAACATCACCGCGGCTGACCATCCGGGCCTGCGAGGTCTTCCAGTTGTGGCAGTAATCGCAGTTCATCATGCAGCCGACGTTGCCCAACGAGAGGATCGGCGCGCCGGGGCCGAAGTGGAACACGGCCTCGGTTTCGATCGATTCCTGGGTGACGTGGGTGGCGCGGCCGTAGTTGAGCGTGACCAGCCGGCCGTCCACGTTCATGCGGACGCCGCAGAAGCCGGCCTTGCCCGGAGTCATGCGGCAATTTCGGGGCGAGAGGTGGCACTGGACGACCCCGCCTCCGAGCTCTTCGCCGAGACGGGCGGGATGCATGGAGGCATCCCAGGTAGGGGTGTAGACCGCTTTGGCTGACGAGGACTCCGAGTGCGCAGGCTTCATCTCATCCTCCGTACACACAGGGCTCCGCCGTGGAGCCCGATGGCATTCTTGGCTCGAGGAGACGGGTCTGTCGGCTATCCAGTAGTCTGAAACAGAGCTGAAGCGACTCAGGAATTCTTGATTCTTGACAGTACGAGCTGCCGTGCCCCAGCACCAGGCAGCTTTCTATCTCGTTATGGAGATAGTTTGGTGCATTGGTACGTTTCTGTCAAGTCACCATTGCAGATGCAACTCTGCGGATGCTGGTACCGCGCGGGCCCGGAGCGGCTCGGCTCGGACGAGCGTGGTAGGCTCGGCTCTCGATCCAGCCTGAGCGGGCGGGTGTCCGGCCCTCCCGCGACCCTATGCCGGAAGACAGCGCAACCCTCGCCCATCTCCTTCCCGCGCTCGGCGCCGCCCTCGGAGCGTTCGCCCTGGCGGCCCTCGCCTCAAGGCTGCTCGCCCGTGGCCTGGCGCTGATGCGACCGTTCTCGCTGCCCCTCTACGTGGCAGCCCTGGCCCTGGGCTTCAAGGTCTACACGCTGTTCGAAACGGCACCGCGCCGAGCCCTCGCGGCGGACGGCTTCTACTGGTGCCTGCTGTTCTTCCCGCTCGCCCTGGTGCTCCGCCTGGCGACGCTCTACTTCTTCGAGATCCACTTGAAATCCCGCCGGGCGCTGGCCCTGCCGCCCCTGCTGCCGGCGGTGGCGGTGGCCACCGGCTACATGCTGGTGGCCCTGCTGACCTTGCCGCTGGTCTTCGAGAACGCAGACTTCAAGGCCTTCTTCGCCACCAGTGCGGTGACCTCCCTGGTGCTCGGCCTGGCCCTCCAGCCGATCCTCACCAACTTCTTCGCCGGCCTGGTGATCTCGGTGGAGCGCAGCTTCGGCATCAACGACTGGATCCGCGTGGGCGACCAGGAGGGGCGGGTGGTGGCCATCACCTGGCGCACCACCCATCTGCGCACCCGGGACAACGACCACCTGATCATTCCCAATGCCAAGATCGCCGAGGAGCGGGTGCTCAACTTCGGGCTGCCCCACCGCCTGCACCTGGAGCGGGTGGTGGTGGGTGCGGACTACCGCACTCCGCCCTACCGCGTGCGGCGAGCCCTGCTCGACGCCGCCGCCGGCCTTGACGGCGTGCTCGAGACCCCCACTCCCGAGGTCTACGTGCTGGGCTTCGAGGAGAGCGCCATCAACTACGAGCTGCGCCTCTGGCTGGAGGACTACGCCGCCCGCCCGCGCATTTCCAGCGACGCCCGGCAGCGCATCTGGGAGGCCTTCCACAGGGCGGGCATCACCATCCCCTTCCCGATCCGCACCGTCGAGCTCGCACCGCGCAAGGCCTCGGCCGCCGAGGCCCAGCTGGCACGGCTGTTCGTCACCGAAGGAGCCGAGCGGGGCGTGAGCGTGGCCATCCCCGAGCGCGGCCTCACCGTGGGGCGCTCCCGGAGCTGCGCCCTCTGTCTGTCGGACGCCCACGCCAGCAAAGAGCATCTGCGCATCGAGGTGCGGGACGGCGGCTACTGGCTGATCGACCTCGGTTCGAGCTTCGGCACCAAGATCAACGGCCTGGCGGTGGAAGAGGCCCGGCTGCAGCATTTCGACCGCATCCAGATCGGCGAAGCTGTTATCGTCTTTGAGCAAGATGCCGGTTCCTGATCCCGTCACCCTCGGCCCCTACGAAATCACCGGCGTGCTCGGCCGGAGCCCCTCGGCCACGGTGTACTCGGCCGTCGACCCGCGAGACGGGCGGGCGGTGGCGGTGAAAGTGCCGGGGAGCCGCCTCCAGCAGGATCCGGCCGCCGTGGAGCGCCTGGCGGCCGAGCTCGCCGCCGCGGCCCCACTGGCCCACCCGAATATCGCCCGGGTGCTCGACTACCGCTGCGGGGCAGAAGGCACCTACATCGTCTCGGAGCTTGCGGACGGCGGCAATCTCGAGGCGCTGATGCGTCGCGGCCGCCTGCCCCTGGCGCAGGTGTTCCGCATCGTGGAGCAGATCGCCGAGGCCCTCGCCTACGCCCACTCGCGCGGGGTGATCCACCGCCGCTTGAAGCCTCGCAATGTACTGCTCTCCCGCGACCTACAGACGGTGAAGGTGGGCGATTTCGGCACCTCCTCGCTGCAGCCGCTGCGCGCCGACGGCGGCACCTTGACCACCGGCCAGGTGAACCTCGGCGCCATCCGCTACCTCGCCCCGGAGCTCGCCGGCCGCATGGGCCAGACGGACGTGAAGAGCGACCTCTTCGCCCTCGGCATGGTGTTCTACGAGCTCCTGACCGGCCGCCTGCCCGGCGCCCGCGTCTCCCTACCCAGCCAGCTGGTGCCGGACCTGCCATCCGAGATCGACCCTATGGTGCTCAAGCTGATCGCGCAGGACCCGCGTCACCGCCCGGGCAGCGTGCGCGAACTCCTCGCCGAGCTCCAGCGGCTGGAAGGCACGCTGGGGCTGCGCCTCGCGGGCGAGCTCCAGAGCCTCACCCGCTCGGGGCCGGTGGCGAACGACGGCACCGCGAAGCCAGGCCTGAGCCCGCCGATGCTG
>CALMKX010000095.1 GCA_937867335.1 uncultured Acidobacteriota bacterium | reverse complement strand
AAGTGTCACCCATGTCCCGAGGTCCGACTGTCAACTATGTCCCGAGGTTGTACAGAAACCGCGCCCCTACCACCACCAGGCTACCCTCTTGCTGTAGGGGCGGGGTCTCCCCGCCCTCTCCTGACCGAGCACCACGCACGGACCCAGGGCCGGCGCCAATCCGGACTTGGGACACCCCCACCCCCTCGGCTCTTGCCGCGCCGGGGGTTCCGGTTTATGGTCTTCCTCGATGAGCCGGGCGGAGTTTTCGGAGGAGACCGGGCCGGGAGTGGTGGACGAGGCTCGCCACAAGGCCCGGCGGCCGCAGCGGTTCCGGGTGCTGCTGCACAACGACGACTACACCACCATGGATTTCGTGGTGCAGGTGCTGGTGGAGCATTTCGGACGAGCCCCGGGCGAGGCCACGCAGATCATGCTGGAAGTTCACTACAAAGGCGTGGGCGTGGCCGGGATCTACCCGCGGGAGGTCGCCGAAACCAAGGTGGCCGAGGTGATGGCCGCAGCGCGGGCCCAGGAGATGCCGCTCCAGCTTTCGCTCGAGCCCGAAGGAACCGAGGAGTGAAGTCTTGAGGCTGTCGCAGGAACTGGAGATCTCGCTGACCGTGGCCCTTTCCGAAGCGGCCCGGCTCGGCCATGAATACGCGGGAACCGAGCATCTGCTCTACGCGTTGACGCTCGACCGCCGGGTGAGCACCGTGCTCGCCGCGGCCGGCGCCAACGTCCACCGCCTGAAGGCTCGCCTGGCCGATTACCTGGACCACGAGCTGGTGGGCGTGGCCTCGAGCGGCGGCGAGCCCCGGCTTTCCCTGGCGCTCGAGCGGGTGTTCGCCCAGGCTTCGAGGCAAGTGGAAGGCGCCGGCCGCGAGCAGGTGGATGGCTCGGATCTGCTGGTGGCCCTGTTCACCGAAACCGAGGCCCATGCGGTGGAGTTCCTCAAGGCCGAGGGCGTGAGCCGCTTCGACGTGGTGGCCTACCTCGCCCACGGCATCCGCAAGAACGGGGATGTGCCGAGCACCGGCCGGCGGCCGCTCACCGGCGCCCCCGAGCCGGCAGAGGATCTCGAGGAGGAAGGGGATACCTCGCCGGCGGCGGACCCGCTGTCCACCTTCACCCAGGACCTGACCGCCCTCGCCCGCGAGGGCCGGTTGGACCCTTTGATCGGCCGCGGCCAGGAAGTGCAGCGCTGCTTCCAGGTGCTGCAGCGGCGCACCAAGAACAACCCTCTCCTGGTGGGCGACCCGGGCGTGGGCAAGACCGCCCTGGTGGAAGGGCTGGCGGTGAAGATCGCCGAGGGTGAGGTGCCGGCGCCGTTCAAGGAGAGCCGTCTCTTCCGCCTGGATCTGGGCTCGCTCTTGGCCGGCACCCGCTACCGGGGAGACTTCGAGAACCGACTCAAGCTGGTTCTCGCCAGCCTGGCCGACTCCGAGCGGGCGAGCGAGCGGCCGATCCTCTTCATCGACGAGATCCACACCGTGATCGGCGCTGGCTCCACCGGCCGCGGCACTCTCGACGCCTCGAATCTGCTCAAGCCGGCCCTCGAGGAGGGGCGGCTGCGGGTGATCGGCGCCACCACCTGGGAGGAGTACCGCCAGACCCTCTCCCGCGACGCCGCCTTCACCCGTCGATTCCAGAAGGTGGAGCTCGCCGAGCCCTCGCCGGCCGAGACAGTGGCGATCTTCCTCGGCCTGCGCTCGCGCTACGAGGAGCACCACCAGGTGCGCTACCCGCGAGCGGCAGTGGAGGCCGCGGTGGAGCTCGCCACCCGCCATCTGCGGGACCGCCGCCTGCCGGATTCCGCTCTCGACCTGCTGGATGAAACCGGCGCCGCGCTCCACCTCGCCGGGCGCCGGCAGGTGGCGGTGGCCGACCTCGAGGCGGTGGTGGCGCGGATGGCCCAGATCCCCGTGGGCTCGGTGCGGCGCGACGAGCGGGAGCGGCTGCGCTCTCTCGCCGACGAGCTCAAGCAGGTGCTCTTCGGCCAGGACCAGGCGGTGGACCGCCTGACCTCGGCGATCAAGGTGGCCCGGGCCGGCCTGCGCGAGCCGCAGAAGCCGATCGGCGCCTTCTTGCTCACCGGCCCCACGGGCGTGGGCAAGACCGAGATGGCCCGGCGGCTGGCGGAGGTGCTGGGCGTCGCCTTCCTACGCTTCGACATGAGCGAATACATCGAGCGACACACCGTCTCCCGCCTGGTGGGAGCGCCCCCCGGCTACGTGGGCTACGACCGCGGCGGCCTGCTGACCGAAGCCGTAGCCAAGAGCCCGCACGCGGTGCTGCTCCTGGACGAGATCGAGAAGGCGCATCCGGACGTGTTCGGGCTGCTACTCCAGGTGATGGACCACGGCACCCTGACCGACACCAACGGCAAGGCGACGGATTTCCGCCATGTGATCCTGTTGATGACCTCGAACGTCGGCGCCCGGGAGCTCGCCCAACGCACGCCGGGCTTCGCCGAGGCCGGGCCCGCCACGACCCAGAGCGCAGACGCCGCCAAGGCCGTGGAGCGGCTGTTCACGCCGGAGTTCCGCAACCGGCTGGACGCCGTGCTGCGCTTCTCGGCGCTCTCGCCGGAGGTGATGGAGCGCATCGTCGACAAGATGGTGCGCGAGCTCGCCAGCCAGCTCTCTCCCCGCGGCGTGACGATCGAAACCACCCCGGCCGGGCGCAGGCTGCTCGCCGAGCGGGGCTTCGACCCGGCCTTCGGTGCCCGCCCTCTCGGCCGGGTGATCGACGAGCTGGTGAAGCGGCCGCTGACCGACGAGCTCTTGTTCGGAGCCCTCGCCGGCGGCGGCAAGGCCTGGATCGACGCCGAGGAGGGCGAGATCCGCCTGCGCTTCGAGCCCCGGCCGGCCGCGGCCTGAGTCGCAGCGACCCGTGCCCCCGGCAGGCCTCCTCGAGCCGACGGCTGCCGGGCTCTACTGCCCCGCGGGCGGCTTCTACATCGACCCCTGTCGGCCGGTGGCGCGGGCACTCATCACCCACGCCCACGCCGACCACGCCCGCCCGGGCAGCGGCGCCTACCTGGGCAGCCGCGAGGGGCAGCGCCTGCTGGCCCGCCGGCTTGGCTACCGGGCCCACCTCGAGAGCCTGGACTGGGGCGAGGTGCGAACCCTGGGCTCGGTGCGGGTCTCCCTGCATCCGGCCGGGCACATCCTGGGCTCCGCGCAGGTGCGGCTCGAGCGCGGCGGCGAGGTGTGGGTGGTCTCCGGGGACTACAAGACCGAGCCGGACCCGACGTGCTCTCCGTTCGAGCCGCTGCGCTGCGATCTCTTCGTCACCGAGGCCACCTTCGCCCGCCCTGTATTCCGCTGGCCGCCCCAGGCGGAGGTGCTGGCCGAGGCCCTGAGCTGGTGGCGGGGCAACGCCGAGGCCGGGCGCTGGAGCGTGCTTCTCGCCTATTCCCTGGGCAAGGCCCAACGCCTGCTCGCCGGCCTCGGCGGTGGCCCGGGGCCGATCTGGGTGCATCCGGCGATCCACGCCGTGAACCAGGACTACCGCCAGTCCGGAATCCGCCTGCCGCCGGCCTACCACCCCCCCAACACCCCCCGGGACTCCACGGCCCTGGTGCTGGCCCCGCCGGGAGCCCCGGGCAGCGAGTGGCTCTCGCGCTTCCCCGGTGCCGCCAGGGCCTTCGCTTCCGGCTGGATGCTGCTGGCGGACGAGGCCGGCCGCCGCGGCGTGGAGCGCGGCTTCGTGCTCTCGGACCACGCCGACTGGCCCGGCCTGCAGGCGGCCATCCGCGGTACGGGAGCCGGGCGGGTGTGGGTGACTCACGGCGAAGGAACCGAGCTCCTGGACTGGCTCGCGGGAGAAGGCATCGAGGCGGAGTACCTGGCCAGACCCGACGCCCCGGGCTGAGCCCCTGCCAGAGAGTGTCGGACACTCTCCCCCACCCTGACCGACACTCTGGCCGACACTCCATCAGGCCCACGAAAGGCCTCTGGCGGCGCTTTCGCGGCCTGGAACGACCCTTGCGAGCCGCCCGGGCCCATCCGCCCCCTCCCCTGGCGATCTCGCCTCGCAGGGACCTCGGATGCCGGAACCGACCGTCGCCGCCCGGCCACCGCGCCTGCGGGCCGCCCGGCTCGACCTTGAACCTAGCGCTCGTGGCCGATGGGGGAAGCCTCCTCCCTCATCGCCAGCAGGCACCGCATAGAGCCCGGGGAGCGTGAGCTTCCCGGGCTCCTTTTTCCTCGACGTTCGTCGGTGCTCTCGGGCCCACCGGATCCGGGCCCCACCTGGCTCGCTCTCGGCCCCCCGCAGAACCTTGCCCCGAATCCCCGCTGGGCCCCACATCGCCGTGTCAGAACCAGGAAGAGGGCGGCGAATCCCACCGTGACGCTCACGAAGTGACCTGGCGAGGCCGATAACTGCAGAAGTCGTAACTACCAAGTAGCTAGAGTATGATATCGTTGCTTATTCTAACGCACTGAGTGACGAGTCGCTGAGTTTGGGCCAGACGACGCATCCGGCTCAGCGGCTCGCCTCCGCAGCATCTGCTCGGATGGGCCGAGCGGGAGATGAAGGGGAAGAGAGGAGCACCATGCCGGTTGATGGGTTGATTGTCGGGAGTTGCTATCGGAAGCGAGGAAGTGCACGGGGAGCGCTGGTCTGCGGCTTCGCCCTCCTGCTGGCCGCCACGCTGGTCAAAGATGCCAGCGCTTCGGGAGGCTTTGGCATGACCTGGGCCAAGTCCTCGCACAACGCCACCTACGGCGCCGACCTGGTGGGCTGCGTAGGGTGCTACCCCTACACAGGCGACACTGCCTGCACCAACGCCTTGCCGATCCTCTGCATCAAGCCGGATGGCGCCGCCAACCCGGGCCTTGCGGTGGACTTCTACCATGGCTGGATCGGCGGCAACATCGGCCTCACGCAAAGCTACAAGGGCATTCGGCTCACCAGCCTGGAGGTAGCCAACGCCCTCTGCGCCTCAGCCTTCGGCCCGGGCTGGGTGATGGCCGAGTTCCACCACCCGGGAGGCGGCTGGTACTGGTACTCGCACGGAGATATCAGTGATGCCGGCCGCTTCTGGGTTTACATCAACGACCAGCCGGGCAACTGCTGGAACTAGCGTGAGAAAAGGACGAGCCATGACGAAGATCGCCATCACCCTGACCCTGGGTCTCGCTCTCGCCGGCAGTTCCGCAGTTTGCGCCAGCGGCGGCCGCGGCATGACCTGGACCAAAGACCTCCACAACTCCACCTACAGCGTGGACCACGTGGGCTGCTATAGCTGTGATCCCAAGGAGGGCGACACTCTGTGCAGCACCTCGTTGCCGGTGCTCTGCGTGCGCAACGACGCCTCGCCCAACCCCGGCGTGGCAACGGATTTCTACAACGGCTGGATCGCCGGCCACATCCATCTCACGCCCCCTGTGCAGGGCACCAGCCTGAGCAGCCTGGCGGCGGCCGACGACCTCTGCGTTTCCTATTTCGGCCCCGGCTACCAGATCGCCGAGTTCCACCACCCGGCCGGCGGCTGGCACTGGTACGCCTACGGCGACATCAACAACGCCAGCCACTTCTGGGTGTCCATCAACGACCAGGCTGGCAATTGCTGGGACCCGTAGCGCTTCACTTCAATCCACCGGGCCCCGGCAGTCTGCGGGGCCCGCTTCCGAAGGCGGCCGGCTCCCAGGTGGAGCCGACCGCGGCCTTTCCCCCCTCCTCGTCGCCCCCCTCAGCCTTCCTGCACGTTCGGGTAGGTCGGGACCACCTAGAAAACAGCGGGGAACCGCCTGTCGAAATATGACCCCGAGAAGAGAAAAGAACAATCATATAAATTGTTATGCGATATATCGAATCATCTGGCTCGATGAGCTTCACTCGGGTATCAGTTCGAGTCTCCTCTCGCTAGGCGTCTCAACCCACTCGCGCCGGCGGGCCCGAATTCGAGAGCCGTCTGGCGCTCGCTCAGAAAGGAGGCAACAGCATGAATGCTCCCGGCGGAAGGCCTCTCCCTGTCTCGGTGGTCCTGCTCTCCCTTGTCTTGCTCCTGCCCGGCTCGATCCTGGCGCAGAGCGATACCCTTCTCTCTCCCTCTCCCAACACGGTGATCCGCCCGGCGTCGCCCGCCACCTGCAAGCTCCTCGACGACCTCTCCAAGCGGAACCTGATGGACGGCCTGCTGTTCAACCTGCTGTGGTCCTGCGGCCGCCAGGGGGAGCTCAAGCAGATTGGTTTCAAGCCGCCGGCGAGCGACGACGCCTTAGAGGAGGCGATCGAGGCGGCGGATGTTCAGGTGAACAACTCCGCAGGGGAGAACGGCAGCTCCACCACCCAGAGTGAAACCTCGGTGGCCTACAACGAGGTCACCGGCATGTACTGCGCTGCGTTCAACGATTCCTGGGAGTACTTCGGGGGTGGCGGCGGCTTCACCGGCTTCGCCAGCTCGGCCAGCGGCGCGGCCTGGGTGGATCACGGTGCCGTGGGTGGCAACTCCTTCGGCGACCCCAGCCTGGCCTGGCGCCGGGCCGACGGCTACTTCTACCTGGCGACTCTCGACGCCGGCGGCGGCCTGGCCGTGTGGCGCTCCACCAACGACTGCCAGAGCTTCGTCCAGGTGAGCACGCCTTCCACCAACGGCGACGACAAAGAGATCTTGACCGTCGACAACTCCACGACCAGCCCCTACTACGGCACCCTCTACCTGGTGTGGACCGACTTCGGCTTCGCCGGCACGCCGATTCGCGCCAGCCGCTCCACCGATGGCGGGCTCACGTGGTCTGCGCCTGTCGCCCTGAGCGCCGCCGGCACCGTGCAGGGAGCCTGGCCGGCGGTGGCGCCCGACGGCACCGTCTACGTCGCCTGGCTGCGATACGCGAGCTTCCCCAGCGGCAACATCACCATCGAAGTCGCCCGCTCCACCAACGGCGGCGTCAGCTACGGTCTGGTCACCAGCCCGCTCTCCAACGTGGTGAGCCCCCGGGACGCCACCGCCAGCACCGTCTGCGGTCGGCCAGCCCTGCGCGGCAATCTCCGCCTGCTCGCTTCGCCGCAGATCGCCGTGGACGGTGCCGGCACTCTCCATGTGGTCTACAGCCAGGACCCGGACGGCTACAACACCGGTGACGTGATCAACGTCTACTACCGGCGCTCCACCAACAGTGGCATCACCTGGAGCGCACCGATCCAGTTGAACGACGTCGGCAGCCAGGACCAGTACTTCCCCACTGTCCAGGCTCGAGGAACGACCATCGTCGCCAGCTGGTACGACCGCCGACTGGACCCCGGCAACCTGCGCCAGGACACCTACAAGCGAGTCTCGACCGATGGCGGCCTCACCTGGGGGCTGAACATCCGGGTGAGCGACGTCAGCGCGCCCATCCAGCTCGATCCCAACCTCGCCACCTGCTACCACGGCGACTACGACCAAGCGGTGGTCACGCCCACGGGCCATTTGATCCTCTGGGCGGACGACCGGAACTTCGTGGGCACCCGCAACGATCCCGACGTCTGGAGCGACCTGACCACCACCAACCGCAAAGGCATGGCCTGGCTCAAGACCAGCCACAACGCCACCTACGGCGCCGACCTGGTGGGCTGCAACGGCTGCGATCCGTACGTGGGGGACACCAGTTGCGCCGCGAGCCTGCCGATCCTCTGCATCAAGCCCGACGGCGCCCCGAACCCCGGCCTGCCGACGGACTTCTACAACGGCTGGATCGGCGGCAACATCGGCCTGACGCCGCCCTACCAGGGCTTCGCCTTGAGCAGCCTGGCCAACGCCAACGCCCTCTGCGCCTCCTTCTTCGGCCCGGGCTGGGTGATGGCCGAGTTCCACCACCCCGGCGGCGGCTGGGGCTGGTACAGCCACGGCGACATTCGGGACCAGGGCCGCTTCTGGGTGTACATCAACGACCAGCCGGGCAACTGCTGGAACTGACGCGAGGAAAGGACAAGCCATGAAGAAGATCGCCTTCACCCTTGCTCTCGGGTTGGCCCTCGCCTCGGCGACCGCACTGCTGGCGAGCGGCGGCCGCGGCATGACCTGGGCCAAGGACCTCCACAACTCCACCTACAGCGTGGACCACGTAGGTTGCTCGAGCTGCGATCCCTACGTGGGCGATACGCTGTGCACCACCGCGCTGCCGGTGCTCTGCGTGCGCAATGACGCCTCGCCCAACCCGGGCGTGGCGACGGACTTCTACAACGGCTGGATTGCCGGCCACATCCACCTCACGCCCGCCGTGCTGGGCACCAGCCTGAGCAGCCTGGCGGCGGCCAACAGCCTCTGTGTCTCCTACTTCGGCCCCGGCTACCAGATGGCCGAGTTCCACCACCCGGCCGGCGGCTGGACCTGGTACGCCTACGGCAATGTCAACAACGCCACGCGCTTCTGGGTCTCCATCAACGATCAGACCGCCAACTGCTGGAATCCGTAGCGCTTTCCTCGTCCCTCCGGGCCTCGCGGCAGTGCGAGGCCCGGCCCCGGCGCGATAGGCTCCGGGCCATGAGTCGGTTACCCCTGAACCAGGCCCTGGAGCTTCCCCCCGAGCAGATGCGCGAGCTGGGCTACCGCGTGGTGGACCTGCTCGTAGACCACTTCACCACCCTGCCGGACCAGCGCGTGGTGCGCCTTCCTTCGCGCGCCGAGCTCGAGCGGCGCCTGCGCCAGAGCGTGCCCGAGACGGGCCGCCCTCCCGCCGAGGTGCTCGCTCAGCTGGCGGAGGATGTGCTGCCGTTCGTGACCCGCACCAATCACCCGCGTTTCTTCGCCTTCGTGCCGGTGCCCGGCAACTACGTGAGCGCCATGGCGGACGCCCTGGTGGCGGGCTTCGGCACCTTCGCCGGCACCTGGTTCGGCGGTGCGGCCTCGGCCGAGCTCGAGATCCTCACCATCGACTGGCTGCGCGAGCTCTGCGGCCTGCCGGAGAGCGCTTTCGGGCTGTTCGTGAGCGGCGGCTCGATGGCCAATCTCACGGCCCTGGCCGCCGCCCGGCACCACTACCTGGGCGACGATCCCCGGGGCGCGGTGGTCTACTGCTCGGACCAGACCCACTCCGCCGTGGAGCGCGCCCTGCGCGTGCTGGGCTTCGGCCGCGAGCAGATCCGCAAGCTCGAGAGCGACTCGGCTTTCCGCCTGCCCCTGCCGTCCCTCGCCCGGGCCCTCGACGGGGATCGCGCCGCCGGCCGCCGCCCCTTCTGCGTGGTGGCCAACGCCGGCACCACCAACACCGGCGCGATCGACCCGCTCGACGCCATCGGCGCGCTGGCGCAGCAGCACGGCACCTGGTTCCACGTCGACGGGGCCTACGGCCTGCCGGGGCGGCTGGACGAACGCGTGGCGCCGCTGTACCGCGACATCAGCGGGCGGTTGGCCGGTGTCGACGTGGCCCGGGCCGCTGATGACGAACTACGGGCGCCGCTGGAGGCGGTGTGGGGTGCACTCCTGCGGCTCGGGCCGGCCCTGCGGTCAGGAGCGCAACCGCCGCCGCAGGAGGGCCGGGTGGTGCAACTGGCGGTCTCCGGAGGCGGCGTCCCCAAACGGGCGGTCGACGCCGTCGACGTAAAGCTCGTCGCCGCGCTCAATCCTCTGGAGGGCGAAGAAGACTCCGGGGATCCCCTGCCAGCGGCTGTGGCCGAAGATCCAGGATCGACGTTGCAGATAGTCGAAAGCGTCCTTCGGAGTAGCAATCCCTTCTGAAGGAACAGTAAATGTGCGCGAAGGGGCTGCAGGTGGTGAAGATCCCGACTGGGGTGATGCGCCTGCTTCAGGTGACGCGCCGGTCGGCGGCGGTCGATGCCGGCTATCTCCGGGCCATGATGGCCGCGCTCCTGACGGCGTCCTCGGTGCCCTCGAGCAGGACGACCTGCTGGGGGTTGAGGGCGATCTCGGAGTGGGCGGGCTTGGCGCGGGTGTCTCGGAGGCGGGCCTCGAGGTCCTCGATGGAGACCGGGGGCTCGATCTTGTCGAGG
>CALMKX010000094.1 GCA_937867335.1 uncultured Acidobacteriota bacterium | reverse complement strand
TTCCCCACTGCTGCCTCCCGTAGGAGTCTGGGCCGTGTCTCAGTCCCAGTGTGGCCGATCACCCTCTCAGGCCGGCTACTGATCATCGCCTTGGTGAGCCATTACCTCACCAACTAGCTAATCAGACGCGGACCCCTCTAGGAACGACAGCTTGCAAGCAGAGGCCATCTTTCCTTCCAGAGCCGTAGCCCCGAAAACGTATGCGGTATTAGCCCGAGTTTCCCCAGGTTATCCCCCATTCCCAGGCAGGTTATCCACGCGTTACTCACCCGTTCGCCGCTCTCCAGCGGCCGAAGCCGCTTTCGCGCACGACTTGCATGTGTTAAGCACGCCGCCAGCGTTCATTCTGAGCCAGGATCAAACTCTCCAGTTTAAATCCTGTAAGTCGTCGTCGACCGGCTAAGGACCGACGCCGACATTGCCTTACTCATTTGTTGGCAGATCGCCTTTCGGCGCCGCCGTTGACGCGAGCATTTCCCTCTATTCAGTTTTCAAAGAACCGGCGCCGTCTCGGGCGCGAATTTCGATACTACAAAGAACCGCTTCTGCCCGTCAAGCCCCCGCCGCAACTTTTTGCGCCTCTTACTCTGGCGCCTGCACCCACCCGCATTGAGCTGGGGGAGCGTCGGCAGTGGGTGGGGAGTCAACCCCGGTCGCCCTCTCCGCACCGACTTCGCCTTCCAGTCGGCGCCGCTTCATCTTTGAGGGGCGCTGCCTTCGCTTCGGGCCGCCGACCTCTCAGCCGGCGAGGAGCGAGATAGTAGACAAGGGTCTGGCGGTTGTCAACCCCTCGTCTCCAACTTTTTTTTGGCCTGGTACTGGGCCCGCCAGCCAAGGCCTCCAGGGCCGAAAACGAGACGCCGCCCTTCAACGTGCCACGGCTCTTCGAGCAGACGCCGGAGGCCCCACACGTAGGCCTGGTGCTCCTGTTCGAGGATGCGGGAAGCGAGATCCTCTCGGTGATCACCCTCGAGCACCGGGACGCTTCGCTGCTCCACGATGGGGCCGCTATCGAGCCCGGTATCCACCAGGTGGACCGTGCAGCCGCTCAGCCTCACGCCGTGGTCCAAGGCCTGTTGTTGGGCTTCGAGGCCCGGGAAGGCGGGGAGCAGGCTGGGGTGCACGTTGACGATTCGCCGGGCATAGGCGGCGACAAAACTCGGCGAGAGGAAGCGCATGTACCCGGCCAGGGCTATCCACTCCGCTTTCGCATGGGCAAGTTCCTCGAGCACTCGCCGCTCGTGCTCTTCGCGCCCGCCGGCGCCTCGATGGGGCACCGCCACCGCTGGTAGGCCCAGCTCCCGGGCACGCGCCAGGCCTGGAGCCTCGGGTTCGTTGCTGAGAACGAGCACGATCTCGGCCGGCAACTCCCCTCTTCTCGTCGCTTCGGCCAAGGCGAGGAAGTTGCTGCCACGCCCTGAGAGAAGCACGGCCAAGCGTGCCGGCGAGAGGCCTCCTGCTGCGCTCATGGCGCCTTCGAGAGGTGCCCGTGATAGTGGACCCTCCCGTCTCCAGGGATGACTTCGCCCAAGAAGACCGGCCGCTTCCCTTCAACGTCGGGTATCGCCGCGGCGAGTGACTCCGCTCCAGCCGGATCAAGAACCACCACCATGCCTATGCCCAGGTTGAAGACTCGAAGTTGCTCCTCCGCCTCGACGCCGCCTGCCTCTGCCAGGACTCGGAAGAGCTCTGGAACCCGCCAGGAGCCCAGCTCGACCCGCGCAGCGGTGCCTTCTGGCAACACGCGAGGCAGGTTGTCGGTGAAACCGCCACCGGTGATGTGAGCCAACGCATGAAGGCCGGGGTGCCCTAAGTAGGGCTGGAGGACCTGATAGTAGGAGAGGTGCGGCGCCAGCAGCAGCTCGCCTACCGAGCGTGTGTCCGAGGAGCCAGGGAGGCGGTCTCCCAGCCTCAGCCCAAGGGTGTCGAAGAGAACTCTCCTGGCGAGCGAGTAGCCGTTGGTATGGAGGCCCGCCGAAGGCAGGCCGAGCAAGCGGTCTCCCACTCGCACCCGGCTGCCGTCCAGGATCTTCGGCCGGTCGACCAGGCCCACTACGAAGCCCACCAACTCGTAGTCCCCGGGACGGTAGAAGCCGGGCATCTCGGCGGTCTCACCCCCGAGTAGGGCGCAGCCGTGGTCCCGGCAGCCTGCAGCCACGCCCCGCACCAGCTCGATTAGCTTGTCGGGGTCGAGCACTCCAGCCCCGACATAGTCGAGAAAGAAGATCGGCGAGGCGCCCTGGACCAAGATGTCGTTCACGCAGTGGTTCACCAGATCTCGGCCCACGGTCGAGAAGTCGTTCGCCATCTCGGCCACTCTCAACTTCGTGCCCACCCCATCGGCAGAAGCCACCAGCACGGGCTCGACCATTCCCCGAAGGTCCGGCCGGTAGAGACCGCCAAAGAGACCGATCTCCGAGAGAACTGCGGTCGTGAAGGTGGACTTGGCGAGCCGTTTCACCTCCGCGAGGCCACGCTCCTGGGCGTCGATGTCGACGCCGGCCGCCTGATAAGCGCTATTCTGGGTCGGCGTGTTCATGGTCACTCTCGTGGAATGAAGTTGTCGGCCAGTCCTCGGCTGGACGCAGGCTCCGCGCTCACGTGCGCTCCATTCGAATCGGGAAGAGCTCCACTTGGCGGGCTTCTCCGGAATCCACCGGCACCCGATACTCTCCCGTCCAGCACGCCGTGCAATAGGATTTCCGTTCCCCCGAGGCGCAGCCGAGCAGGCCCTCGAGAGAGAGGTAGGCGAGGCTGTCCGCACCGATGAACCCCGCTATCTCGGCAACCGACAACCGTGAAGCGATCAGCTCTTCGCGAGTGGGAGTATCGATTCCGTAGTGGCAGGGCCACGCGGTGGGAGGCGAAGGAATCCGCATATGTACCTCGCGGGCTCCGGCCTCCCTCACCATCTGAACGATCTTGCGCGACGTGGTACCGCGCACGATCGAATCGTCCACCAGCACCACGCGTTTGCCTTCGATCAACTGCCGCACGGCGTTGAGCTTCACCCGCACGCCGAAGTTGCGGATCTCCTGGGTAGGCTGGATGAACGTCCGTCCCACGTAGTGGTTGCGGATCAGGCCGAATTCGAACGGCAAGCCGGACTCCCGGCTGTAGCCCAAGGCGGCGAAGAGCCCGCTGTCCGGAACCGGCATCACGACGTCGGCTGCCGCAGGCGCCTCGCGGGCGAGCTGAGCCCCCATGCGCAGCCTGACGGCCGAGACCGTGTCGCCGAAGACCTTGCTGTCGGGCCGAGCGAAGTACACGTGCTCGAAGATGCATCGGCTCGGTTCCGCCCGGCCGGGCACCCGCTCGAAGCCGAGCTTCCCGCCCGCCACGACGGCAAGCTCTCCCGGCTCGAGCTCTCGCTCGGGCTCGACGCCCAGGAGATCGAAGGCGCAGCTTTCGGAAGCGAAGCACACCGCATCGCCGAAGCGCCCGCAGAGCAGGGGCCGGAAGCCGTTGGGATCCCGCGCGGCGATCAAGCAATTCTCGGCAGCCAGCAGCAGGGAATAGGCTCCCCGTACTTCGGCCAGCGCCACCTTGAGGGCATCGAGCACGTGGCGGCTGCCACTCCGAGCCATCAGGTGGAGGATCACCTCCGAGTCCGAAGTGGTCTGGAAGATGGCACCCTCTCTCTCCAGGCGTTGGCGGATTTCGAAGGCGTTGACCAGGTTGCCGTTGTGGACGATGGCGAGCGGGCCGAGAGCGGTCTTCACCACGACCGGCTGGGCGTTGCTGATCACGCTTGCGCCCGAGGTCGAATAGCGGGTGTGCCCAATGGCCCGGTACCCGGGCAGGCGATGCAGCACTTCCTGCGAAAAGATCTCCCGCACATGCCCCATGCCTCGCTCCACGTGCAGGCGAGAGCCGTCCCAGCTGACGATCCCTCCACTTTCCTGGCCCCGGTGCTGGAGAGCGTAAAGGCCCAGATAGGTCAGGTTGGAGGCGTCCGGGTGGCCCTCGATGCCAAAGATGCCGCACATACGGGAAAGCCTAACCCAAGGTGGGGGGAGGAGCGAGTAGCTTCTTGATCAAGTTGGCCTTGGAGAAGTCACCTCCAGAGAGGTAAGTAAACAGCCCCTCCGCTCCCAGCAGCCGGCGGGTAATCGCCCGCGCCCGGAGGCCTTTCCCGGCAAGGCTTCGGGCCTCCAGTGCGAGGCCCCGCCAGTAGGCTCGCTTGGCTTCGAGAGCCTGCCGTGCCTCTTCCACCACTCCCGCGTGGGCACAGACTAGCCGGGTAAACGGGTAGCTGAGAGCCCGATCGATCGAGGCGAGGTGCTGCCAAGGGTCCTCGATGCGCCGCAGGTACTTCACCCTGGGGTGAACGTAGAGATCGCCGGCGAAGAGCCAGCCGAGTCGCTCTTCGAAGAGGCAGACATGATCGAAGGCATGCCCGGGGGAGGGGAACACCCGGAGCCGGAGCTCCCCCACTTCGAGGCGTTCCGGCAGAACCTCGGCGGACACCACGCCGGGCCCGCCCCACACCAACCAGCGGTAGAGCGGCACTCTCCGCGGCCGGCCAAGGATCGCCACGGTGGGAGCCGGCGCGTAAATCGGTACGCCCAGCTTCCGGGCGAGGACAGGGCTCGCACCAACGTGATCCTCGTGATGGTGAGTGTGAACGATCGCCCGCAGCCGGGCGGCCTCGCCCGACGCCTCGAGCCAGCGCACCAGCTCCTGGGCGGTTGCGGGCGGCCCGGAGTCGATCAACACTCCGTCGATCAGGTACGCGGAAACATCTCGGAGTGGCCGCCCCAGGAATGTCCTGGCGAGCCGGATCCGCGTCAAAGGGCCATGGTGGCTCACCTCGAGCATGGTCCTTCAGCGTATCCGACGCTACTCGCCCGTGCACCTGCCGTTCCGCTTGACTTAAGCTCCAGAGCTACCGTGCCGAGACTCCGCCACGGAGCGCCGATCTGTCTACTGGCAAGCTTGCTCCTGGCCTGCCAGGCAAGGCCCGAACGCTGGACCGAGCCGTCGAGCGGCATCGTCTTTCTCCGGGTGCCGGCCGGAACCCTGACCATGGGCTCCCCCGCCTCTGAGCCCAGCCGGGAGGCCCAAGAAGTGGAACATCTGGTCCACCTCAGCCGCGCCTTCTTTCTCTCGGCAACCGAGGTCACGCAGGGCCAGTGGCAGCGGGTGATGGGCGAGAACCCCGCCTTCTTCGCGGGATGCGGAGGAGACTGCCCGGTCGAGAACGTGACCTTCCGCGACGTTTCGGCCTTTCTGGCCCGGCTTGGCGCCCGAGTTCCCGACGAGCGCTTCCGCTTGCCCACGGAGGCGGAATGGGAGTACGCCTGCCGTGCCGGCTCGCGCACGCCTTTTTCGACCGGTGATCGGCTCAGCACCGACCAAGCGAACTACGACGGCCGGTATCCGATGCCCGGCTCGCCGGCCGGAGTGTTCCGCGGCCGGCCGATTCCGGTGGCAGAGCTGGGGGCCAACCCCTGGGGATTCTCGGACCTCCATGGCAACGTCTGGGAGTGGACGGCGGACGATCACTGTCCCTATCCCAGCGGGCCGGTGCTGGACCCGCTCGCCCGTTGCGCCAGCGGCAAGAAAGTGATCCGGGGCGGCAGCTGGGCGTTCGGTGCGGACAGCGCGCGTTGCGCGCTGCGCTACACGCACGCCCCGGAAGATCGCGGCTACAGCCTGGGCTTTCGGCTCGTTCGCGAAGTGCCCGGGACAGCACGGCGCCCTTGAGCCGGGCCGTCTCGGCTCACATCCCGAGGGCGAGCGGCAAGGCCGAGGCCCACTTCGCCCGCAGGCCGGCCACGTCCACGTCGAGAGTCGCGCCGTCCGCCGCCACCCACAGCCGTTCGCCGCCGGTCTCGCCAGCCTCCTGGGCCGGCACTCCCAGCCTCTCCGCAGCGGCCAGCAGCCTTTCGAGGTGCTCCGGCCGGCAGGCCACCACAGCCCTCGCCTGGCTCTCCGAGAACAGCTGCGTGGGGCTCAGCGACACCGCCAACCGGGCACCCACGCCGCGGGCGAAGCAGCACTCCGCCAGGGCCACGGCCAGGCCGCCCTCGGCGAGGTCGTGCGCCGTGGCCAGGAGCCCTGCTGCCACCAGCTCGCGCATCAGCCTCGAGAGCCGCAGCTCGGCCTCGAGGCTCACTCTGGGCGGCAGGCCCTGCTCGAGGTCGAAAAGCAGCCGCAGATAGGCCGAGCCACCGAACTCAGCGCGGTCTTTGCCGAGGAGCACCACCTTGCAGCCGGGCTCGAAACCCACTCCCGGCACCTTCTGGACTTCGGGAATGAGCCCCACGGCGGCGACGGTGGGCGTGGGGTGGATCGACCTCCCCTCGGTTTCGTTGTAGAGAGAGACGTTGCCTGAGACCACCGGAATCTCAAGCGCCCGGCAGGCCTCGCTCATTCCCTGGATGCACTCGGCGAGCTGCCAGGAGATCTCCGGTCGTTCCGGGTTGCCGAAGTTCAGGCAGTCGGTCAGGCCCAGAGGTTCGGCACCGGCCATCGCCAGATTGCGCACCGCCTCGGCCACCGCCTGGGCGCCTCCGGTTCGTGGGTCGAGCCAGCAGTAGCCGGGGTTCACGTCCGAAGAGAGCGCCAGGCCTCGGGCCGAGCCCTTGAGCCGCAGCACGGCGGCATCCCCTCCGGGGCCGGCCACCGTGTTGGTGCGCACCGAGTAGTCGTACTGGCCCCAGATCCACTCCTTGGAGGCGAGCTCGGGAGTGGTGAGCAGGCGCTCGAGCGCTCCTGCCACATCCTCCGCTGGAGGCACTTCCGGCGCACCCTGGCGGCGGGCGAGATCCGCCGGAGGGGCCGCTGGCCGGCGATACATCGGCGCCCCCTCGGTGAGCGGCTCGACGGCGAGATCCGCCACCCGCTCACCGTGGAAGAAGAGCTCCGCTCGACCGCTGCCGGTGACTTCGCCGATCTCCACCACCTCCAGGCCCCAGCGCCGGAAGATCGTGGCGATTTCTTCTTGCCGCCCGCGATGGGCCACGATCAGCATCCGCTCCTGGGACTCCGAGAGCATGATCTCGTAGGGAGTGAGCCCAGGCTCCCGCAGCGGCACGCGGTCGAGCTCCAGGCGGATGCCCGCCCCACCTCGACCCGCCATCTCGAAGCCCGAGCTGGTCAAGCCGGCGGCTCCCATGTCCTGGATCGCCACCAGGGCGTCGGTGCGCATTGCCTCGAGGCAGGCCTCGAGCAGGATCTTCTCGGTGAACGGGTCTCCCACCTGCACCGTGGGGCGCTTGGCCTCACTCTCGGCGCCGAAGGACTCGGAGGCCATGGTGGCACCGTGGATGCCGTCGCGGCCGGTGCGGCTACCCACGTAGAGAATCGGGTTGCCGACGCCGCTGGCTCGGGCTCGAAAGATGCGGTCCGCCCGAGCGAGGCCCAGGGCGAAGGCATTCACCAGGATGTTGCCGTTGTAGCAGCGATGGAAGCCGGTCTCGCCGCCCACGGTGGGCACACCCACGCAGTTGCCGTAGCCGCCGATACCGCGCACCACGCCGTCCACCAGGTAGCGCATGCGCGGGGCGTCGAGCTCGCCGAAGTGCAGAGAGTCGAGCAGGGCGATCGGCCGCGCCCCCATGGTGAAGACGTCGCGGAGGATGCCTCCCACGCCGGTAGCCGCTCCCTGGTAGGGCTCGATGAAGCTCGGGTGGTTGTGGCTTTCCATCTTGAAGGCCGCCACCCAACCCTCCCCGATGTCGACGATGCCGGCGTTCTCGCCGGGCCCCTGGACTACGTGGCGGCCGTTGGTGGGGAACTCCCGCAGGTAGACCTTGGAGGACTTGTACGAGCAGTGCTCGGACCACAGCGCCGAGGCGATGCCGAGCTCGGTGCGATTGGGCAGGCGGCCGAGAATTCCTTGGAGGCGGTCGAGCTCCTCGTCGCTCAGGCCGTGGGCGCGGGCCATCTCGCGGCTCACCGGCGGCTCCTGGGCGAGGGCGGTCACGACGCCAACCCCAAGGCCAAGTGAGCCGACTCGAGCGCCGACTCGAACAAAGCCAGGCCGTCGCTTCCTCCCAAGAGCTCCTCCGCGGCCCTCTCCGGGTGGGGCATCATGCCGAGCACATTGCCGCCGCGGTTGCAGATGCCGGCGATCGCCCGCGCCGAGCCGTTGACGTTCCACTCCGCCTCGAGCTCCCCGGCCGGCGAAACGTAGCGGAACACCACGCCACCTTCGGCCTCCAGCTGATCGAGAATCGGCGCCGGCGCCGTGTAGTTGCCCTCGGCGTGGGCGATCGGCAGGCGCAGCACCTGGCCGCGGCGATAGCGATGGGTGAAGGGCAGGTCCTGCCGCTCCACCCGCAAGTAGACATCCTGGCAGAGGAACCGCAGCGACTGGTTCCGCAGCATCGCCCCGGGTAGGAGGGCCGCCTCGAGCAGGATCTGGAAGCCGTTGCAGATGCCGAGCACCAGGCCCCCGGCTTCGGCGTGGCGGCGAACCGCTCCGAGGATGGGCGAGACTGCCGCCAGGGCTCCGGCCCGCAGGTAGTCGCCGTAGGAGAACCCGCCCGGCACCACCACCAGCTCGCAGCCCTGGAGCGAATCCTCCTGGTGCCAGAGGTACACCACCTCCTGGCCGAGGCTGTGTTTGAGCACGTGGTAGACGTCGTGATCGCAGTTGCTGCCGGGCAGCAGCACGACTCCGCACTTCATCGCCTTCTCCTCCTCAACCGAGCTGGATTTCGTAGCGCTCCACGAGCGGGTTGGCGAGCAGCCTCTCGCACATCTCGGCCAGCTCGCGGCGGGCGAGCTCGTGGTCTTCCGTGGCGAGCTCGAGGTCGAAGCACTTGCCGGCCCGCAAGTCGGCGACCTCGGCATGGCCGAGGCGGAGCAGAGCCTCGCGCACCGCTTTGCCTTGGGGATCCAGCACTTCGGGCCGGGGGAATACGGTCACTCTGGCTTTCATCTCAGATTGTCCTTCCGGGAGCTTGCGGCTTCCACCCGGCTCTCGGCTCACCGGATCTCGAGCCAGGGCGTCGGCTCGTCCTGGGCGGAAACCACCATTCGCGTGGGCGATCTTACTCGGTCGAGAGCCTCGCCGACCGCCGAGGCTGCCAGGGCCGGCAGGTTGTTGGTGCGCGACAGGTGGTAGAGCACCACGCACTCGAGCCGCTCGGTGACCAGCTCCGTCAGCCCCTCGGCGGCATCGTGATTCGAGAGATGGCCGTGCCGCCCGGCCACCCGCTGCTTGAGCGCCCAGGGATAGGGCCCGTTGCGCAGCATGTCGAGGTCGTGGTTGGTTTCCAGAATCAGCAGGTCGAGGTCCACCAGCCGCCCCCAGGCGAGGCGGCTGCGGCTGCCGAGGTCCGCCACCAGGCCGATGCGTCGACCGGCCGCGTCCTCCACCACCACACCCACCGGCTCGCGCGCGTCGTGCGGCACCAGGAAAGGCTCCACCTCGAAGCCACCCACCTCGTACTTCTCGCCGGAGCGCACCGGGCGAGCGGCTCCCGCCGCAGCTTCCGAGAGGGGCAGCCCGGCCAGGGTGCCAGCGGTCGCGTGTAGGCTCGCTCCGAAGCGGCGGCAGAAGCGATCGATGCCCCGGCAGTGATCGTCGTGCTCATGGGTCAAGAACACCGACTTGAAGGAGGTGGGGTCGGCTCCGCGCTGAGCCATCCGCCGCTCGATCTCGCGGCAGGAGAAGCCGGCATCGATCAGGAGCCGGGCGGAACCGGACTCGAGCACCACGGCATTGCCGCCCGAGCCCGAGCCAAGCACACAGACACGGAGAGGTGGAGCCGACGACGGGGCTCGCCGCGTGGACGGCGGCCGGGGTTCAAGGTCGAAAAGCGACGGCTGCAAGCGGCGCCCCGGCTCTCTCCAGGGTTCGGGCTCGAGCGGCCTTGGCAGGAGCGTCTGGCCGAGCTCTCGAGCGGGGTTTCGAATCAGCCGAAAGTATAGGTCCTGCCCTGCTCCACGAAGCCGAGGCGCGGATCCTCGAGCTCGGCGACCTCGCTCAGAATGAGCTCCCGACTGGCAGGCTTGAGGTGATGCAGCAGCACCGGCACCTCGACTTCGAGCTTGGCCAGCTCCCGGGCCAGCGTCCGCGGAGTCAGGTGCTGCGAGAGGTCCGCCAGCTCTTGACGGGCATTGTCGAAACTGGTCTCGAGGAAGACCTGCTCGAGCCCCGGAGCCCGGCGCGCCACGCGCCAGAGCTCCTCGGTGGGCCCGGTATCGCTCGACCACAACACGGAGCGACCGTTCTGCTCCAGGAGAAAGCCGAAGGTGGGTACCGTGTGGCTCACCGGTATCGGCGTCAATCGGATACCGGCCACCTCGAAAGGATCGCCCGCCCGAATCTCCTGGAAGCGCACGGCGGAGCGGCGGTCGCTCGGCAGGCGGGTGAAATCCGGCCACAGGGTGTCGTTGAAGAGGTGGCGGTGGACGCCCTCGATGGTGGCCCTGGAGGCGTAGATCGCCACCGCTTCCCGATGCAGCGGGTAGACGTTCTCGATGAAGAACGGTAGCGATGCGATGTGGTCGACGTGGGAGTGGCTGAGCACGATCGAACGCACAGCCGCCTGGCGCTCGATCGGCAGGGCTCGAGTCAGGGAGCCGGCGTCCAGGGCCAGGCGCTCGTTCAGGAGCAGGCTCGTAAGCCTGAACTCAGGAACCTCGCCGCCACAAGCGCCTAGGACCTCGATCTGCATAAATTTGGGAGAGTCTATCCCTGCCTCGTCGGGCTCACAAGTCCGCGCTCTGCGGACCTGCTCTGGGCGAGGCCAAGGCCAGGAGCTTATCAGCCCGCCGGGAGCGAGCTGAGAGCGTCCCCGGCCTGAGGGCCAAGGACGCTCCTAGAAGCGGGTGCCGATGTAGAACGATGTCTGCGTGCCTCCGAAAGTCTCCCGCCCGTCCCACCGCTTGCTGAAGTCCCAGTTCAGATCCAGGCCGAGGAAATTGACCGTGAAGCCCCAACCATAGACGCCGATACCGTCCTTCAGCCGGTTGTTGTCGCTGTCCCAGAAGCGATAGCTGTCCTTCACCACGCCCCCCTGGCCGTCGGAGCGGAGGGTTCCGATGTCCTTGAGCCAGACAGCGGCAACATCGAGGAAGACTCGACCGCGAATCCCCCGGAAGGCAAGAATCGGAGTGGCCACGATATCGAGCAGGGGGAAGCGGTACTCGACGTTGACCAGCGCCACCCGATCGCCCACCAGCGACTGGAAGTCGAAGCCGCGAATGGTGTCGCCGCCGAGGAAGAGCGGCTGCACGCTGTTGCCGTCGAGCGCGGCGGCGAAGCCACGCACGGCGAAACCGCTGCGCAACGTGGTGGAGAAGTACTGGCGGTAGTCCGCGGAGATCTCGCTGAAGGCGGTGCCACCGCCGTGCTGGCTCGGAGCCCAGGTGGCATCGACGCGCCAGCGGCGGCCCGCCACGGCGTCGTAGCCTGCATAGAACGCCGAGTCATTGACGAAAGAGGCTCGCACATAGGGCTCGTCGTCGTTGAAGACGGTGAACTCGAGCGGCCCGCCGACGTTCGGGAAGTCGGGGTTGACCCGCACCGCGACGACGTTCCTCGACAAGTAGCCGAGCCCCACCTCGACGCGGCTGTAGAGGCTGAAGGGGCGCTGCAGGAAGCCCTCGATGCCGGTGACGCGATTGACTTGCCGACGGTCGATGATCTGCCCCGTGATCGGATCGCGCAGGAAGGCGAAGTTTCGGTTGTCGTAGAGAGTCCCGCCCCACTGAGTACGCCGGCGCAAGTCGAGGTAGGTGATGTTGTAGTTCGAGAGCGCGTCGAACGACGACAGGATGGCGTTGATCCGCCGGTCGCCGAGGTAGTCCGAGAAGCCGAGGTAGATCTGTCCCAGCACGGTCTGGTTATTGTCGACCGCGATGTAGGTGTCGGCGTCCTCGAGGAAGAACTTGCCCAGGCCGTACTTCTCCTTGTTGGCGTCGTCGAGGGTGACCTCGATCGCCGGCTGGAAGGGCTTGAGCTCCTCCGGCTTGGTGGGCTGCTGGGCGATCTCCGTCTTCACCGGCGCCGCTGAGGGCTCTTCGAGCTCGTTCAGGTAGAGCCGATAACCGCCCTTCCACAGGCCGGCGTAGACCAGGCTCTCCTTGCCGTCCGGCCGAGTCAGGACCGTCGGCGTGAAGCATCCCGTCACCACGTTGGTGTACTGGCTGAGCTGACCGCTCGCGAGGTCGAGGCCGAAAATGTTGTCGACCCCACCCACCCGATCCGATGTGAAGTAGAGCCGCTTCCCGTCGGGCGAGTAGACCGCGTCCTTGTCGTTCGAGTCGCCGGTGGTGAGTTGGTAGCGCTGGGTGGGATCCGCGAGGTCGATTCGGTAGAGCTTGGTCCAGTCTCCCACCACCGAGCTGAACACCAGCGATTTACCGTCCGGCGAGAAGGCCGGTGAGCCGTCGAAGGTGGGGTCCTTCGTCAGCTGTTCGAGCGCGCCGCTCTCGAGGTCCAACAGGTAGATGTCGAAGTTGCCTTCACGGTTGCCGGAGAAGGCGATCTTCTTGCCGTCCGGGCTCCACGCGAGCGAGAACTGCTGCTCCACGTCCATGGAGATCTGCCGGTCGACGCCTCCGTTCAAGACGTCGAACAACAGCAGCACGCGCCCCCCCTCCCGGCGGGCGAAGACGGCCAGCCGGTTGCCGTCCGGAGAGAACGCAAGGTCGCTGCCCATGCGCCGAGCCACCGTCACGGCCTGGGCGACCACGTACTGGTAGCGAGTGGTCGGCCCTCCCGTGAGCACTTTCACCTGCCGCCGCTGCTTGGTGTCGAAGAGGCTGATCTCGAGCCCGCGCCGCTGGTAGCTGAAGGCCGCCACCAGGTCTCCCGAGGGCGAGGCCACGGGCGAGAGCTCCACCGAGTCGGTGTTCTCATCCACCCGGAACGGCCGGCCGAAATCGCTTGGCTCGCCGGTCTCCACCAGCTGCTTCAGGTACTTCTTGCGCAGCCAGCGGCGGAAGTCGGTGTCGAAATCCTCCGGCTTCACCCGGAAGGCCCGCTCCACCGCCCGCTCGGGGCGAGCGCCGAGGGTGTTCCTGAACTCGTAGACGAAGTCGAGGAAGCCCTCCCGTCCCCACCGCTCCTCGATGTAGTCGAACACCGCGTGGCCGAAGCGGTAGGCGAAGTAGCCGGAGGCCTCTCCGCTCGACACCGACGGCACGGCATCGTTGACCACCGCGTCGCGCAGCACCATGCGATCGTGAGATTCCTCGTCTTGGGCCATGTAGCTCGCCATGCCCTCCATCAGCCATTGAGGCGGGCGGGCGGCGGCGGCTCGAGAGAGGCTGCCCTGGAACAGGATCTCGTACTGGAAGATGTGGGTCAGCTCGTGCAGGATCAGGCGCATCAGCTCCGGATCCGGCTCGTCGACCGGCAGCACCATGCGGTTGCGGGCCGGCGACGCGAACGCTCCTACGCCTTCCGGGATGAAGTTGAGAATGACGTTGTTCTGCTCGAAGGCGGAATGGGTGCGGAAGAAGAGCAGTGGCGTGGGCTTCTTGATCTGGTGATCGAAGTCCCGCGACAGTTGATCGTAGGCGCTCTCGGCGAAGGAAACCACCTTCTGCAGCAGGGCCTCGGAACGCTTGTCGTAGTAGACGTCGAAGTGAGGCGAGTGGTAGATCGTCCACTGGAACTTGTCATAGCGGACCTTGTTCTGACCAAAGTAGCTGTACTGCGCCCGGGCCGGTTGGGGCCACAGCGCCAGAGCAGCAGTCATCGACACGAAAGCGAGACAAAACAGCCTTCGGCGGAGACGAGGCACGCAGGTTCTCCTTTCCGAACCGATCACTCCAGAGCGGCTACTTGCCAAACAGCACTCGGGTCCCTTCAACGGTCTTCTGGACGAAGATGTTGACGATCCGATCCTCGAGCGCGTAGAGGTTTTCAAACATGCCCTTCAAGGGGTCCGCCTGCTCGCCATCGAGGCTCTGGAAATCCTTGAAATTGGCGGAGTACAGGATCTTGCCGTTGCGACCGTCGAAGACCTGCATCAGGATGTCGTACTCGAAACCGGTCTGCTCCACCAGCACCTGGCGCTGGTAGGTCCGGCCATCGTAGGGCAGGGTGTACTCCTCGGTTCGGTAGCCGGTGCGATCCTGGATGTCGAAGTCCAGGCTGCCGCCGAGGATCAGGTCTGCTTGCGTCCGTTCACCCAGCGCGGCCCAGAAATCCTCTTCATGAGCGAGCTTCTCGCTGTCGAAAACCGGATAGTCCACCGGTCCGCTCGGCAGCACTTTGAGGTTGGTGTCGCGCCGTAGCAGCTTGAGCAGGTAGCGCTCGAATTCCCGCTGAACATCGATGTTGCGACCCCGCACGCCCTCGCTACCCTCCTGGCTCACGACCAGGAAGGGGGCGAGCGTGATCGAACGCCGGCCGGTCAGGTCGAGCCGGGCTCGCTGCGGCAGCTGAAGCCGCACCTCGGTGGTCTCAGCGACCACCGGAGCGGCGAGGAGGATCGAGAGGCAAAACACTCTTGCCAGTAGCCGGATCATGACAACTCCCGTGTCGGAGTATCCGAGATCGAGTCGCTCGCCTAGCCCTGAGGCTGACCCGTCCCGCCTCTGGACTTCTCACCCGGCTTCTTCTCGGAGGGCTTCTCTCCCTCCGGGCTCTTGCCGGTGGTGTAGCTCTGGTAGAACTCGATGAAGCGCGCGTAGTTCCGTTTGATATCGGGATCGCCGGGGGCGCTCTTCAGGGCTTCCTGGTAGTAGCGCTGGGCGTCCTCGAAACGGCCCAGGGCTTCGTTGGCCACGGCCAGGTTGTTGAGAATGCGGGGATTGGCTGGATCCTGATGCCGGGCCTGCTCGAAGCGGAATTGGGCCTCGCTCCACAAGCCCCGGCGGGCCATCGAGACTCCGAAGGCGAGCTGGGAAGACGGGTGCTCGGGTTTGCCGTAGCCCGAGCAGGCGCCCAGGCTCACCCCTGCGACGATCAGGAGGGACCAGGCTGTGATGATGCGAACCATGCGTGCTCTCCTGCCAGTCAACGGACCAGCGACCAGGCCGATCGCTTGCCAGCGGCCTTCTCGGCCTCCTGCAGGCGATTTCGCAAGCGGCTCACTCTGGGTCGATACCTTCGCCCGCGAGTATATACGAGCCCCCGAGGCGCCTCCGCAGCCGCCGCCCGACAGGTCTTTGGACCGCCGCGAAAGGATTTGTTGGCGATTTGCCTCTCCTTAGTCGGATCTGAAGCGGCAGAAGGCGGCTGCAAGGGAGGTGCCAGCCATGTCGAAGCGTCGATGCAAAGGGAAGGCTCAAGACCGCGAGGCCCGGTTCGAGCCGGCCTATCGCGACTTGCTCATCGCCTTGAATCTCCGGCGGGACCTACCGAACGGCTCGGCCTATCGCCTGGCTTCCTGCCTCGAGGAGTGGGTCGATTGTCGGGCTCGAGGGGCTCCGAATCTGGCGCTCGCCGAGCGCTGCGGCGTCTCTCGAGAAGCGCTGGAGCGGGCTCTCGAGCTCCGTGGCCTGGCGCCCGAGCTGGCCGAGCGGGAGGGCGAGCGAGCGGCCGGCTTCGGCGCCCGAATCCTCACCCTGGCCGACGCCGACTACCCCCCACCCTTGAAGGAGCTCAGCCTGCCGCCACCGGTGCTCTATCTGCGCGGCGAGCTGCCGGCCGGCCCAGCCCTGACCGTGGTGGGCTCGCGCCGCGCAGATCTCTACGGCCTCGAGGTAACGCGCCTCTTCGCCCGCGAGCTCGCCAGGGCCGGAGTCACCATCGTCTCGGGCTTCGCCACGGGGATCGACGCCGCGGCCCATCAGTCTGCTCTCACCGTCCCCGAGGGCAGGACGGTCGCCGTCCTCGGATGTGGTCTCGGGGTGGACTATCCGTCCGGCCATCGGCGGCTGGCGGCCGAGCTCGCCGAGCGCGGGGCGCTGCTCTCGGAGTATCCGCCGGGAACGCCGCCGGCCCGCTGGCAGTTCCCGGTGCGCAACCGCATTCTCGCGGCGCTCTCCCAGGCCACGCTGGTGGCCCGCGCCACCGCCCGCTCCGGCTCTCTCGGCACGGCGCGGCTGGCGCTCGACCTCGGGCGAGACCTTTGGGCCATTCCCGGACGTCTCTTCGAGCCTGGCTCGGAAGGGCCGAATGGCTTGATTCGGGCCGGCGCCCACGTGGCGCTCCACCCGGGAGATCTACTCGAGAGCCTGGGACTGACCCAGGAGCCGCCGGTCGCGCGAGGGCCCAGGGCGGAGCCGGCAGCGTCCCGGAGCCCAGCCGAGCGTCTCCTCGCGCTGTTCCTGCCCACTCAACCGCTCTATCCCGAAGAGATCGCCGAGAAGACGGGGCTCAGCAGCGCCGAGACGGCTGCGCTGCTCTTGGAACTCGAGCTGGGGGGCGAGCTCCGGCGCCTGCCCGGAGGCGCCTTTCTGCGGCCCCTGTAGCGAGTGGAGGATAATCCCGGGGATGGTTGAGAGCACTCCTGTGACCGTGATCGGCGCCGGCCTCGCTGGCTGCGAATGCGCCTGGCAGCTCGCCCGCCGAGGCGTGCCCGTGCGGCTTCTCGAGATGCGCCCAGAGCAGGCGACCCCGGTGCACAAGACGGCGGATTTCGCCGAACTGGTGTGCAGCAACTCGCTGCGCAGCGACCACCCCCACCACGCCGCGGGCCTGCTCAAGCGCGAGATGGAGCGCTTCGACTCGCTGATTCTCCAGGCCGCTCGCCGCGCCGCCGTGCCCGCCGGCAGCGCCCTCGCCGTGGACCGCGAAAGCTTCTCGCGCGCTGTGACGGCCGCTCTCGAGGGCGAGCCCGGGATCGCCGTGGTGCGCCAGGAGGCGATCGAGCTTCCCCCGGGGGACGTGGTTCTCGCCACCGGCCCGCTCACCTCGGCGGCGATGACGTCGGCTCTGAGCCGGCTGCTTGGCTCGGAACACCTCTATTTCTACGACGCCATCGCACCGATCGTCGACGGCGCGAGCCTCGACGCCTCGCGCCTCTTCTGGGGCTCGCGCTACGGCAAAGGAGGCGGGGCTGACTACTGGAACGCTGCGATGAACCGCGAGGAGTATGCCGTCTTCTACCAGGCCCTGACCTCGGCCGAGGTGGTGGCTCCCCACGAGTTCGAGCGGGCCCTGTTCTTCGAGGGTTGCCTGCCGATCGAGGAGCTGGCGCGCCGCGGCGTGGACACCTTGCGCTACGGCCCGATGAAGCCGGTGGGCCTTCGCGGCCCGGACGGTCGCCGCCCGTGGGCGGTAGTGCAGCTGCGACGGGAGAGCCTGTCTACCGAGCATTTCAACCTGGTGGGCTTCCAGTCGCGCATGAAGTGGGGGGAGCAGAAGCGGGTGCTCGGCCTGATCCCGGGCTTCGAGCATGCGGAGTTCCTGCGCTTCGGCCAGATCCACCGCAACACCTTCGTCAACGCTCCCCGCCATCTCAACCGCTTCTACCAAGTGGCCGAGCGCCCGAGCCTGCGGCTGGCCGGGCAGATCACCGGCGTGGAGGGCTACCTCGAGTCCGCCGCGACCGGCCTGGCGGTGGGCCTCTACCTCGCCCTCGAGCGGAGGGGTCGCCAGGCCGAGCCGCTGCCGAGCTCGACTGCCCTCGGTGCTCTCGCCCGCCACCTGACCGAATCCGATCCGGAAGATTTCCAGCCGGCGAACATCCACTACGGCCTCTTCTGGCCCCCTCCAGAGGGCCGCGGGCGGGGGGATCGCCGAGCGGCGGCGGCCGGCCGCGCGCACTCCGAACTCGGTGCCTGGGCGGCTCGGAATGGGCTCGAACTGACCGCGCCGAGCCAGACGGCGGAGCCGCTGGAAGCCGTCCCGGCGGAGGTGCCGGCTTGAAGCTGGGAGCCCTGGTGGTCCGCTTTCTCGAGCACCTCGGCGAGGAGCGGGGCTACTCCCCGGAGACGCTGCGCGCCTATGGCGGGGACCTCGAGAAGCTCGAGCTCTTCCTCGAGGACTTCCTCGGCAAGCCCCGGGCGGATCTCTCTGCCTCGGATCTCGACCCCCTCGCTCTCCGCTCGTTCCTGGCCGGGCTCACCCGCGCCCGGCTCGCCGCTCGCAGCCGTAGCCGAACGGTGTACGCGGTCAAGAGCCTCTGTCGTTTCGCTTGCCGAGAAGGCGTGCTCGCCGCCAACCCGGCGGCCGGGGTGCGTTCTCCCAAGCTGCCCAAGACCCTCCCCCGGCACCTCCGGCCCGGCGAGACCGAAGAGCTCCTGGAAGCCGCGCCGGGCGAGGAGAGCCTGTCGAGGAGGGACCGTGCCTTTCTCGAGCTGCTCTACGCGAGCGGCCTGCGAGTCTCGGAGCTGGTGGGCCTGGACTGGGGTTCCGTCGACCTTGCGGCACGCGTGCTGCGGGTGGTGGGCAAGGGAGGCAAAGAGCGCATGGTGCCCTTCGGCCGGCCGGCCGCTGAGGCGCTGCGCGCCTGGCTCGCGGACTGGGAGGAGATCCGGGGTGCACGGCTCGCCGAGGCCGACGAACCGGTTTTCCTCAACGCCCGGGGTGGCCGACTGACCGATCGCTCGGTGCGGCGACTTCTCGATCGCTACGCCCGCCAAGCCGGCCTTGCTGGAGGGGTCCATCCGCACACACTGCGCCATACGTTCGCCACCCACTTGCTCGAGGGCGGTGCCGACCTGCGCGCGATCCAGGAACTGCTCGGCCACAGTTCGCTCGCAACTACCCAGCGCTACACTCATGTGGAGATCGAGCGCCTCCTGGCCGTGTACCGCGACGCCCACCCTCGTTCGCGCAAGGGCTGATTCCACTCATTGCTCCCTGCTGATATCGCTCCTTCCCTTGTAGGGCGAGCGCGAAAAACGACTTTGTTGCGAATCTCACAGCAGAGAAGGCGCCAAGCCTTGCTACAATGCCCCCTCCATGAGTCGAGAGGCTTCTGCCAGCGCGCGAGCACGCTCCACGACCGTCCTCTTGATTCGGCGGAGTGGCCAGGTGGCCATGGCCGGCGATGGGCAGGTCACCCTCAACAACACGGTGATCAAGAGCCGCGCTCGCAAGGTGCGACGGATCGGTGCCGGCGGGCGAGTCCTCGCCGGTTTCGCCGGCGGGGCGGCCGATGGGCTGGCGCTGCTCGCCCGCCTCGAGGACAAACTCGAGGAGTACCGCGGCAATCTCGAGCGTGCTGTGGTCGAGCTCGCCCGCGATTGGCGGATGGACCGGGCGCTCCGCCAGCTGCAGGCCACACTCCTGGTGGCGGATCGTGACAAGAGCTTCCATCTGAACGGTGCCGGAGACTTGCTCCAGCCGGACGAGGACGAGATCCTGGCGATCGGCTCGGGCAGCAACTTCGCCCTGGCTGCTGCCCGCGCTCTGGTCAAGCACACCAGCCTGACCGCCTCCGAGATCGCCCGCGAAGCCTTGACCATCGCTGCCGAGATCTGCGTCTTCACCAACGACCAGCTGATTGTCGAAGAGCTCTAGTCGAGCTCCTCGTCGAGCCCGGAAGTCCATCCACCATGCCCACTCCTGAGAACCCTACCGAGCGCGAGGGCTTCGGCGTCGTCGAGAGCTGGACCCCGGCCGAGATCGTGGCCGAGCTCGACAAGTACGTGGTGGGTCAGAGCCGCGCCAAGCGAGCGGTGGCGATCGCTCTGCGCAACCGCTGGCGCCGCCAGCAGCTCGAGCCCAGTCTGGCCGAGGAAGTTTCGCCCAAGAACATTCTCATGATCGGGCCTACCGGCGTCGGCAAGACCGAGATCTCCCGGCGTCTCGCCAAACTCGCCAAGGCCCCTTTCATCAAGGTCGAGGCCAGCAAATTCACCGAGGTCGGCTATGTGGGCCGCGACGTCGAAGCGATCATTCGCGACCTGGTGGACATCTCCTTCTCCATGCTGCGCGAGGAACGCCGCGAGGCGGTCCGCGAGCTCGCCACCCAGCGCGCGGAGGACCGCCTGCTGCAGCTGCTGGTGCCGTCACCTATGTTGCGCGGCTTCGAAGAGCCGGAAGACCCGGGCCTTCAGGACACCCGCGAGAAGTTCCGCGCCAAGCTGCGCGCCGGCGCTCTCGAGAAGCGGCAGGTCGAGGTGGAGATCGAAGAGAGCCAGTTCCCGAGTCTTGAGATGTACACGCCTCAAGGCGTCGAGGAAGTCGGGTTCAACCTGCGGGACATGATGCCCGGGCTCTTCGGGCGGCGCAAGAAGCAGACCGTCAGCGTCGCCGATGCTCGCGAGATCCTCTGGCAGCAGGAGGCCGAGAAGCTGATCGACCGCCAGCAGATCGCCCGCGAGGCTCGGCGAAGGGTCGAGGAGTCCGGCATGGTCTTCGTCGACGAGATCGACAAGATCGCCGGTCGTGAGGGCAGCCGCGGGCCGGATGTCTCCCGCGAAGGCGTACAGCGCGACCTGCTGCCGATCGTCGAGGGCACTACAGTCAACACCAAGTACGGCCTGGTGAAGACCGACCACATCCTCTTCTTCGCCGCCGGAGCCTTCCACGTCTCGAAGCCCTCGGACTTGATCCCGGAGCTTCAAGGCCGCTTTCCCATCCGGGTCGAGCTCGATGCGCTCACCGAAGGCGACTTCGTGCGCATCCTGACCGAGCCGAAAACCGCTCTCACCAAGCAGTACCAGGCGCTGCTCGCCACCGAAGGCGTGACGGTGGAGTTCACCCCGGACGCGATCGAAGAGCTCGCGCGGCTGGCCGTCGAGGTCAACGCCAAGACCGAGAATATCGGCGCCCGCCGCCTGGCCACCTTGATGGAGCGGCTGCTCGACGAAGTTTCCTTCGAGGCGCCCAACATGAAGGGTGTCGAGATCAAAGTCGACGGCGCCTTCGTGCGCAATTCCCTGGCCGATGTGGTCAAGGACCAGGATCTGAGCCGCTATGTCCTCTAGCTTCGTCTCCTCCTCGTGGCGCCGGATCGTGCCGGTGGCCGTCCTCGTCCTCGGCCTCTCCGCCGCCTGTGGCAAGAAGGGGCCGCCGCTGCCGCCCATGCGCTACGTGCCGGCTGCGGCCAAGAACCTCACTGTGCGCCAACGCGGCGACGTGCTGGTGGTGAGAATGGGCTATCCGAGCTTGACCACCGACGGCCAGAGCCTGCCCGGGTTGAAGCAGGTGGAGCTGTTCGAGTTCTCACAGCCGCCCGGGCCCGGCGGCGCGCCGATCGCCGTCGAGCCGCGGCAGTTCGAGCTCGGCGCGAAGAGGCTCGCCGTGGTGGGCAGCAACGAGCTGGCGAGCCGGGTCGAAGGCAGCGACCTCGAGCTGCAGGTGCCGTTGCCCGGAGTGCGTCCGGCCGAGGGTGCCACGATCACCTACGGCGTGCGCTTCCTGGCCACCTCCGGAGACGTCTCCGCCTTCTCCAATCTGGTACCTCTCGCCTACCAGGCGCCGCCGGCCCCGCTGGCCGGGCTCAGGGCCGACGCCACCTCGGCCGGTGTGGTCGTGGGATGGAGCGCGGGCGCCTCGCAGCACGTGGCGGTGTATCGCCGGCCCGCGGCCTCCCGCTCCTTCGGCTCGCCGCTCGCCACCGTGGAGGGCGGGGAGAGCTCCTACCTCGACAAGAGCGCTCAGCTCGGCGAGCGGTACTACTACACGGCGTCGGCGGTCGCGGAGACCTCGCCGCTGGTGGAGAGCCCGCTCGCCCGGGAGGTGGAGGTCTTCTACCAGGACGTCTTCCCTCCGACTGCCCCGACCGGCCTGACCGCTTTGGTCGAAGAGGCCACCGTGCGCCTGGTCTGGGAAGCCGTGGAGGCGAGCGACCTCGCGGGTTATCGGGTCTACCGCCGCGAAGGTGGAACCGAGATCCGGCTCACCGAAACGCCGCTCTCGGGCACCAGCTACCGGGCTCAGAACCTCGAAGGTGGCAAGACCTACAGCTTCCGGGTCACCGCCGTGGACCGCAGCGGCAATGAGAGCCCCGGTGGCGCCGAGGTGAGCGCCACCTTGCCCTGAGCGAGCCTGGCGGACCGGATGGACTTCTATCGCGTCTCCGGCGCCGGCAACGACTTCCTGGCGCTGGTCGAGCCTCCGGAAGCTCCCGACTCGTCTCAGGTGCGAGCCTGGTGCACGCGTGGCCTGTCCCTGGGTGCCGACGGCCTGTTCGCCCTCTACCGCGCCGGCGATGGCGTTCGCATGGACTACTGGAACTCCGACGGTCACCCCGCAGACCTCTGCTTGAACGGAACCCGCTGTGCCGCCCGGCTGGCTTTCGAGCTGGGCTGGGCCCGGGAGGAGACGTCGATCGTGACGGGCGCCGGTCGCCTCCTTGCCCGCCCAGCCGGCCCGGGCCGGATCACGATCGAGCTGCCGCCGTTTCCAGCACCCCTGCGCGAGGTCACTCTCGAGCTCGACGGCGAGATGCTGGAAGGAATCTTCGCCCTGGCCGGCGTGCCGCATTTCGTGCTGGAGGTCTCTCCGCCGCTCGGCCAAGTGGACGTCGCCCGCCTCGGTCCTCGCCTGCGCCACCACCCGGTATTCGGCTCGCCTGGAGCGAACATCGACTGGGTGCACACGGTGGACCCTCACCTCTTCCACATCCGCTCCTTCGAGCGCGGCGTCGAAGCGGAGACCCTCGCCTGCGGCACGGGCGTCCTGGCTGCGGCCGCGGCCGGCGTGCTCACTCGGAGCGCTCGGCTGCCGGTCACCGCCCTGACCGCGGGCGGTTTCGAGCTCACGGTCGATGGCCTGGGCAAGGCGACCCCGCTGCCGGACCGTTGGCTGCTCACCGGCGACGCCCGCATCCTCGCCCACGGCACTCTCACCGCCGAGGCTGCCGAGCTTCCCACGCCACCGTGCTGGTGAGCGTTCCCCGAGGATTTGCGCTACTCTGGCCTTCGAGCCGATGAAGCAACGCGCATCCACATGGCTCCTGCTGGCCGGTCTCTTCTGGCCTGCCCTCAGCCTCGCCCAGTCGAAGGCGGAGACCACCTTCACCGCTTTCGGCCGCTCGTCCCAGGCCGCCGTTCTGGGGCTCGCTCCCGAGGCTGCCGAGAAGGCCCTCCAGACAGCGGTGGCCGAAATCCGCGTGGTGGAAGACCTGGCGAACCCCAAGAGCCCGGCCGAGCTCTCTCTGGGGGCCCTCAACCGGGGTTCTCATCCAGGAGCGCAGAGAATCGACCCTCGGCTGCTCGCCACCCTCTCTCGGGCCCTGCAGTTCTGCCAGTGGTCCGACGGCACCAACGGACCGCTCGGCGGCCAGCTCTACGCCCTCTGGGGGCGCTACGAGGCTCGGCTCTCGAACCCCTCCTCCGGCGACGTCGCGACGGCCGTGGCGAGCGCTGCTTGCGATCATCTCTCGCTCGACGAACGCAGTTCCTCGGCGGCACTCTCCGAGTCGAGCCTGGCGGACCTTGGGGACTTCGCACCAGGCTGGGCCGTAGATACCGCCCTCGCCAAGCTCCAGGAAGCGGGAGGGACCAGCGGATGGGTGAGGATCGGCGGTGTGGCCCACGGCTTCGGCCCAGGGCCGACCGGCAAGGGTTGGCAAGTCGAGCCGCCCTCGATCCCCAGCTTGAGCCCGGCACTGCCGGTGGTCTGGCTGCGCGACGAGGCCTACGCGGCGGCCGCCGCGGACGACGGCGAGATGCGGGCAGGCAACGAGATCTGGGCCCCCTACCTCGACCAACGCAAGGGCCAGCCTTCGAGCGGCGTGCTGGCTGTGCTGGTCAGCGCCGATTCCGCCCTGGACGCCCAGGGCCTCGCCGCCACGCTCTTCGCGCTCGGCAGCCGCGACGGCCAGCGCCGCCTGGGCGCCCTCTCGCCCAGGCCCCGCGTGCTGTGGATCCTGGGCTCGGGAACCGGCACTCCGTTGCTGGTCGAGTACTTCTGGTCCAGCCGGCGTCGCTGAAGCTCCCCCGACGCCGCCTGGGCGCCACCGAGATGCCATAGCGGAGGGCGAATTTTCTTGTGCCTTCTATGGTAGAACTTTCCGGATGCCCTTCGGACCGACAGAGCCGGCCGAGCGCCTGAAGGAAGCGACGCGCAAGCTGCTCGAGAAGCGCAAGCTCTTCCGGCGCAGGCGCTTCTTCCCGCTGCCCTGGCCGCTGCGAATCGGCCTCTTTCTGGCCGGCTGGGGCCTGGTGCTGGTGGGAATCGTCGGCCTGGTGCTACCCGGCATCCAGGGCGTCCTCACCCTGGTGGTCGGAGCGGCTCTCCTCTCGCTGGCGAGCGAGCTTGCCTACGAGAAGCTCCATGGCCTGCTGCATCGCTGGCCGAGCGCCTGGAGGCGTGTCGACGGCTTGAGGCTCAAGCTGCTGCGCCGCCTGCGCCGGCGGCGCTCGAGCTTGTTCTAGCGCTCCTCGAGGGGCGGCACCGGGCGCTCGGTGGGGCCGGTGTAGACCTGTCGGGGCCGGTTGATGCGCATCGACTTGTCGTCCACCAGCTCCTTCCACTGGGAGATCCAGCCCGGCAGTCGGCCGATGGCGAACATCACCGTGAACATGTTGGTGGGGATGCCCATCGCACGGTAGAGGATGCCGCTGTAGAAGTCCACATTCGGATAGAGCTTGCGCTCGAGGAAGTAGCTGTCCTCGAGGGCGATCTCTTCGAGGCCCTTGGCGATGTCGAGCAGGGGGTCCTTCACTCCCAGCTCGCTCAGCACGTCGTCGGCAGCCTTCTTGATGATGCGCGAGCGGGGGTCGAAGTTCTTGTAGACCCGGTGGCCGAAGCCCATCAGGCGGAAGCCCGAATCCTTGGTCTTGGCGAGATCGACGAACTTGCGGTAATTGCCGCCGTCCGCCGCGATGTTGCCCAGCATCTCGATCACAGCCTGGTTGGCACCACCGTGCAGAGGGCCCCACAACGCGCAGATGCCCGCCGCGATCGACGCGAACAAGTTGGCGCCGCTCGAGCCCACCATGCGTACCGTGGAGGTCGAGCAATTCTGCTCGTGGTCGGCGTGGAGAATCAGCAAGAGGTTGAGCGCGCGTTCCATCACCGGGGAGATCCGATACTCCTCGGCCGGTACGGCGTACATCATCTGCAAGAAATTGCCGCAGTAGGACAGCTCGTTCCTGGGATAGATGTAGGGCTGGCCGATGCTCTTCTTGTAGGAGAACGCGGCGATCGTTTTGATCTTCGCCAGCAGCCGGATGATGTTGAGATCGACGTCCTCGCCATCCGGACCTGGAGGATAGAAGCTCGAGAGCGAGGCGACCATGGCTGCGAGGATGCCCATGGGATGGGCTGTCGACGGGTAACCGTCGAGAAACTTCTTCATGTCCTCGTGGAGGAGCGTGTGGCGATTCAGCTGGTCTCGGAAGTGGTTGCGCTCCTCACGGCTCGGCAAATGGCCGTAGATGAGAAGGTGGCAAACCTCGGTGAAGCTCGCCTTGTCGGCCAGCTCCTCGATCGAGTAGCCCCGGTGGCGGAGAATCCCGGCGTCGCCGTCGATGAAGGTGATGTCGCTGGTGCAGGAACCAGTGTTGCCGTAGCCGGGGTCGAAGGTGATGGCGCCGGTGGCAGACCGCAGGTTGCGGATGTCGATCGCGGTCTCCCCCTCGGAGCCGACGATCACGGGAAGCTCGTGCTCCTTCCCCTCGTAGATCAGCTTGGCAGAACTCATCCTGGGCCTCCCTATCTCGCAGAATCCATCCCGGAGCGGCCTACTGGCGTGCTCGGTGGCGGCGCAGCCGAGCCACCTGGAAGCTGAATCTTACCCTCGAATGTCCGGGAAGCCGAGAGGCGAAAGCAGGAAGATCTGTTCCAGCTGCAGAGAGCTCGACCGCTGAGCGGCTCGGAACCTGAGTCGGCCTTCCGGGGGGACCGGAATCGGCCTCGGAGGCCGACTCGAGGCTCGCTCTCAGCAATGCCCACTGCCGGTCAGTTGAGCGGAGTGTCCTCCACGACGTTGCCGGCTCGTCCCGTGCTGCCGAGGCCTGGCCGGTACACCGGCGGGGCTCCGCCGGGCCTCGCAGGCTGCCCCGGCGAGCCGGGCTGCACGACTCGCGGGGCCTGCCCGGCCGAGCCTGGCAGCACCACCCGGGGCTGCGCTCCGGTGGTCGGGTTGGTCGGCCGGCGGGTCGCCGTCCCGGAGTTTCCGGCGGCGTTCGGCCAAGACCAACTTCCGGTTGTCGTTCCACCCTGGACAGGAGTCGGATAGGCCCTCGAAGCACTGCCCCCTCCGCCCCTTTGATAGCCACCGGGCCCGCCCACGTTCTGGCGAACCTGCCCGACCTGGCGAGTGCCGAGCGACTCTTCTGTCAGCACCCGGCGGCCAGAGGCGTCTGCCGACTTCTGGGCCGCGGCCGGGCGACTCGCCTTGTCGGCGGCCTGAGCCGGCGCGTTCGCATCGGCCGGGGCCGGTGGCGGCTCGGAAGGCGCTGGAGCCGGAACCAGAAGCGAGCGGATCCTCGCCGGCTCTTCGTAAGCACTCGGGGCCTGGACGAACTTGGACTCCAGGCGACTGGCGCGCAGAAGCGCGCTGGTCAGCAACCGGTTCTCGATGACCTGAGGATTGGTGCGGGAGGAAGCCAGCTCGGGATCCAGATTGAATGCCGTAGCGTACTCTTCGATCGCCTCCCCATCCTCGCCCTGGTGCTCGAGAATCGCGCCGGTCTGATAGTGGGCCCAGGCGTGGCTGGGGTCGATCTCCACGACGGTGCGAAGCTGCTTGAGGGCGGCCTTGGACTTTCCCTGGGACAGCAGGAGGAGCGCCAGGTTGTAGCGAGGTGCGGCCCGATGGGCATCGAGCTCGATCGCTTTCGAGTAGGCGGTGGCCGCTTCGTCGGTGCGGCCGGCCAGGCGCAGCAGGTTACCGAGGTCGTTCAGAGCGCCCGGGTCTTGGGGGTTGCCCGCGACGCGCGCTTGCTGCTCCTTGACGGCGGCGTCGATCGTGGGGGGCGGAGTGGCTCCAGCGAACACCATCACTGCCGCAAGGCAGCACAGCAGAGAGAGAACTCGAAATCGGCGCACGTTGATCTCCCGGGCTTTCGATTGGCTAAACGGCCCGGACCGGTCGGGCGCGCAGCTTGGTTTGGCCATCCTCGCGGACGAGCCGGAACTGGACCTCCTGGCAGCCAGTCTTTTCGCGAATCGCAGCCAACTGGCTGGCGAGGTAGCGCCCGAAGCTCTCCAGGTTGAAGCGCACGCCGTCTCCTGAGTGATGGAGCGCCTGGTAGAGGGCGGCCACCGCTTCCGGTGCCGGGGAGTCCCCCAGCACCACTCCCTGCTCCGCATCGAAGTGGGGCCGGGAGGGTGAAATCGGAATCGGGCGAGGCACCCGACCCTCCTCCCGATCTCGTAAGCGGCGGTTGTAGAGCTCGACATAGGAGTTGTACCGGGCCTCCAGCTGACTCAGCCGAAAATGATCGACCGCCGTACCGCCGCGTCGCTCTCTCAGCAGCCGGAGGATTCGCCCGATCCGGTCCCGGAGCTCCAGGGGCGGGATCGGCGAAGCGCCGTTGAAGTACCGCTCGAACTCGATGCGCAGCTCCTCGAGGGTGTTGGCCACCCGATCGATCTCGTTATTGGGCCTGGTCAAGCGGTCCGCTCAGCTATTCTCCGGCAACGAAGCCGGCCGTTCCGCTTAGGATTATACGAAGCCGCTTCCCGGGCCATCCAGAGGCAATGAGATCTGCCGACAAGAATCGAGTGCTGGTGGTGGAGGATCGCGCCTCCCTGGCGCGGATGCTCGAGCGGGCCCTCGCCCGAGAAGGCCACTCGGTGGTGGTTGCGAGCACCGGCGAAGAGGGCCGTGCCCACCTGAGCGAGGGCGGGTTTGCGCTGGTGCTCACGGATCTGCGCCTGCCCGGAATCTCCGGGCTCGAGGTGGTACGCGCCGCCCGCCGCTCCCAGCCGCCGGTTCCCGTCGTCGTGATGACCGGCTACGGCACGGTCGAAACCGCCGTCGAGGCCATGAAGCTCGGCGCCCTCGACTTCCTCGAGAAACCGGTCGACCTCGACCAGTTGTTCCGGATGGTGGCGCCGATTCTGGGCCGCGCGGCGGGGTCCGAGCCCTTCTCGGTGCCGGGCGGGCCGATGATCGTGGGCGAGCATCCAAGGCTCAAGGCGGCCCTGCACCTGCTCGAGCGCGTCGCCCCCACGGGCTCGACCGTGCTGCTGACGGGGGAAAGCGGCACCGGCAAGGAGCTCTTCGCCCAGGCCATCCACGCGCTCTCTCCCCGTCGAGGCGGCCCTTTCGTCGCGGTCAACTGCGCGGCGATCCCCGAGTCGCTGGTGGAAAACGAGCTGCTCGGTCATGAGAAGGGCTCGTTCACTGGAGCGAGCAGCCGCCAGGTCGGTCGCTTCGAGCAGGCGGACGGCGGCACCTTGTTCCTGGACGAGATCGGCGAGCTCGCCCTGCCGGTCCAGGCCAAGGTGCTTCGCCTGCTCGAAGAGCGGACCTTCGAGCGCCTCGGCGGGCGCTCCACGGTTCGAGTCGACGTCCGGCTGGTGGCGGCCACCAACCAGCGCCTGGCGGAGAGGGTCCAGGAGGGGCAGTTCCGCCAGGACCTGTTCTTCCGGTTGGAGGTCTTTCCCATCGAACTCCCTCCGCTGAGAGAGAGGGCGAGCGACATCCCGCGTCTGGCCGAGCACTTGATCGGCCGGCTGGCGGCTCGGCTCGGATCCCCTCCTCCGACGCTTCTTCCCGAGGCCTGCCAGCTGCTTTCCGAGCAGAGCTGGCCGGGCAACGTTCGGCAGCTGGCCAACGTGCTCGAGCGGGCTCTGATTCTGTCGCCTGGCCCACGGCTCGATGCCACCGACCTGTCTCCACTGCTGGCCGGAGTGGCTCCGCAGAGCGAGCGGGAGCGGCTCAGGGAAGCTCTGGAGCGAGGGGGCGGAGACAAGCATCGGGCCGCCGAGCTACTAGGCTGGAGCTATCGAACGGTGCTCCGCAAGGTGAAGGAGCACGACCTCGAGGGCGTGCCTCTCTACCGCTCCGGCTGAGCTCGCCCTCTGCTCGCAGCTCAGGAGCCGCTACTCTTGGGCTCCTCTTTCTCGGCCGGCGGCACCAGAATTCGTAGCCGGCTCACCGGCTCGAACTGCACCGAGCTGTAGGCGTAGACGCCGGGGAACACCGCCCGGAAGTTGGTGGTCTGGCCTGGCCCGAGGGCGTCCGAGGTGAGCAGGGCGTCGGTCTGCGCCAACACCTTGCCAGCTCGATCGACCAGCTTCACTCCCAGGCTGATCTCGCCGCTCGCTTCCCGACCAGTGTTCTTCAACGTACCTAGAAGCTGGACGTCGAGGGCGTCCGGTTCATCCATCTCCCGCCACTCCATTACCGTCAGGGCGGTATTCGGCGTGGCGGTGACGGCCGGCTGGCCTTGAGCGGGAGGTGGCTCCGGCGGCTTCGCCGGCTTTACATCGGCGTCCGTCAGCACCAGAACGGACTTCTTGGCCGGCGGTGGGGGCGGCGGAGGCGGCGGATTCTTCGCCCGCTCGGTCTCGGCCCGGCTCGCCTCGAGATCCACTTCCGACAGGCGGATCGAAGACAGGGTGCCGGAGGGCGCGGTGAACACCACCACCGCACCCTTGAGCTGCCAGGCACCCGCGGTCTCGATCCGCTCGCCGGTCCGCGTCACCAGCCAGTCCGCGCGAGCGGTACCCGAGCCCAGCACCAGGGTAACCGCCAGAGCTGCAGTGTTTGCCCAGGTGCGGGGCGTCACGATCAGAACTCCTTCCAGTTGTTGACCACGATACCGACCGGGATCGGAATCGGCCCTACGACACCGGTATCCGACTTGATGAAGCTGACGTCCCAGGCCAGGTTGCCGAACCGCGCGCGGTCCGGGTAGAAGCGCCGCATGGCCTCGGCGATCCGCTCCTGCCAGCGCTTGGTGTCCTGGTCGATCGTGGACTCGCCGGGGTTCTTGGTGGTGCGCTGTTCCACGAACGGCGCGGTGACCAAGGCGTCGTTCACCACCAGGGAACGCTTCAGCGTGCCGTTGGGGTTTTCGAGCGGCGGCAGCACCGGGTCCGCGTTGTCCGAGAAGACAGTGAACACGCGGCTGGTGCCCGTTCGAGCGCAGACAGTTTCTCCGTCGTCGTCGTCTCCGCTGGTCACCACCACGGCGGGCTTGAAGGTGGGGAAGACGGTCACGCCGGAGAGCGAGAAGGCCTGGGCGATCACGCGCTCGTTCGGGTCGAGAGTGAGCACCCAGCCGCGGCTCCGGCCGAGCGGCGGCGCTTCGACGAAGTCCTGGCCCGCGTTGCTGGTGGCCTCGGAGTCGATCACCGTGTAGTCGATCTCTCGCTTCGGCGTCACGCCTTGGGCGAAGAGCTCGTCGACGATGAAATAGAAGCGGTTCTCGATCGAGTCGAGGTTCCACAGGTCGTTGCGATCGCCGCTGCCGAAGGCGAGGGCCAAACGATTGATCTTGCTCACGTTGACGAGCGTCGGCGGGAAGTAGATCGGCCTGCGCACGCCCCCAGCATCCACGGTGTCGAAGATCTTGAAGGGCTTCCAACTATTGGCCGTGATGCGGCTCACAGTGTGGAGGTTACCGTTCAAGTCGCGAGCCTGTACGTTCACCAGCGGCTCTGGGTGCGAGAGGTCCACCTTGTAGAGATAGCCGGCCGTGGTACCCACATACAGCACGTCCAGAATCGAGTCGCGGTTGAAGTCTCCCGCAGCCACGGCGCTCGGAATGGCGCCCTCGAGCTTCTGCTTGTAGAGGGTCTTGCCGGTCTCGATGTCAACGATGTAGAGGAACGAGCCCCGCTGGGGAGAGCTCACGTGGTCGGGGTCGAGGCCGCCGCCGAAGATCGCGACGTGGCGAGTCTCGGTCTCGGTGAGTGTCTTCTGGATGCGAACCCGGCCCACGATGGGCGGTGCCCAGGTGTCGCCCAGATCCGCGAAGTGGTTGCCGTCCTCGGTGCCGTTGTTGTCCACATCCTCCTCGTCGAGGGCGACTCCCCACTCCGCCGGTGAGCCGTTCCAGCTGTCTGTGAACTCCCAGAGCTCGGCGCCGAACGGAACCGGTCCGCAGGCCGTGGCATCGTAATCCGCAAGGCAGCTCGGTACCACGTTGGTGTTGATCGGCTTGTTCTGGCTGTTGAGTTTGTCCGGCTGCGTGACGTCCACGGCGACGTAGCCGCTGGTGAACGGCTTGCCGTTCTGCAAGGTCACTCGGGACACGCCACCGCCCGAGTTGCGCAACCCGCCTTCACGCATCCCGGCGATCAGAACCGTTCGCCACTCGCGCTGGTTCGGGTTGGGCGGGCTCGACGTGGAGTGGACTGGGTCGATGTAGACGTCGAGGACACGTGGCGTCCCGTCCACCGCGAAGATCTGGTTGTTGTTCACCGCGAGCTCGCGCATGATCGGCAGCGAGAGCCGCGGTGCCACGGCGAAGAGCTCCTTGCCCGTTCCATTGGTGAATTCGTTGTCGGTCGAGTCGTAGACGCCGGCGTCGAAGAAATGCATCTCGCCGTCGTTGGCGCCCACGGTGAGGATCTTGCGCCGATAGGCGTGCTTGTTGGCAAAGCACCGGTAGCCGCGATTGGTCGTGCAGTCCACGTCCACTCCGGTGGGGTTGCCCTCGGGCAGGTTGCCGGCAAACGCTGCGACATCGGAGGGCTTGTCGATCACCAGTGGGTTCGAGTGGAAGATGTCACCCAGGATGTAGGTGACTTCTTCGCTCGTTCCGTCCGGGTTGTTCACCGTACCGGTCTTCTGGATCAGCGCGTGGCGAAGCACCTTCTTGGCGTTGGTCTCGGGCGTGCTGCCCGACGCTGTCAGGTCCGCAAGGCTGTAGTTGAGTCCAAGGCCGTCCCAGAGATCTTGCCGATCCGTGGCTCCACCCGGATGAGTGAAAAGGGAACGATCGTTCGGCGTTCCTTCCGTGACCAGACTCTTCGCGTGCGGATAGTAGACGCGGCGCTGATCTTCCGCGATCCCCAGCCTGTCGTTGCCGCCATCGTACTCGTCCGGAGTTGGAGCCTGGGAGAGCATCTTCTCACCGGCATCCCAGACGTGACAGCCTGCCTGGCGATCGGAAGGCAGGCTGCTGCAGGATTTGCTGGTGTCCGGTCGGCCGTCGCGAATCGGCAGCGGCTTCAAGAAGGCATTGAGATGGCCGTCCCAAACCGAGGCGCCGTTGAGCGGAGTGAACGACGACAGGAAGATCTTGTCCGCCACCTGCGCCTGAACCGAGGGTACCGCGGCGGAAGCGAAGGCCCGGGACTCTTCCTTCAGGTCGTCGAAAATCGACCGCAGGGCCGCGACGAGCTGGGCCTTGTTCTGCGGGTAGAACGGTGCCACCTCTTCGCGACCGTCGCCGTCGGTGTCGACGCTCGCCGTCGGCATGCAGTTGAGCTGGTTTCCCGAGGCATTCGCCACGCCGAAAGCCACCACGTACGTGAGTAGCCCGTCTTGGGTCTTGAGCGAGCTCGTGACAGCACAGGGGCTGCCGCCACAGGTCTCGTCACCGTCAGTCAGGATGATCAGATACTTGCGCCGACAGGCCCAGTTCGAATCATTGGCCACGGCGAAGTTGCGCCAGCCGCGGAACCAGGTCTGGAAGTTCAACAGGGAGGCGCCGAGCGGCGTCGAGCCCGTCGGTACGAGAGACCGCACACTGCTGCTCTTGAAGCGCAGGAAGCTCTCGCCAGTGTTCGGCTTGTCGTTGAAGTAGCGGGCCGTACGGAAATCCGGTGTGGTCTCTCCCGAGATGATGTTCGGCGCCAGGCGACGCAGGATGGCGTCTCGGTTGGTGCTGCTCCAGGACAGCGGAATCACGTCGCCGGTGTCGAGGTAGGGTGCGTAGGGTGCAGGGCCGGCCACCGTCGGCTGTTTGACGCTGTAGCCACTGAAGGTGTCCGCCGAGGTATCCGTGTTGGGGTCCCAACCCGAGCAGGTGTTCGAGGCCACCGTTTCCGCACCGTACGGGCTCGAGCCAGAGTTCTGCGGCCAGTAGCCGTTGGCCGGTGCAGTGCGATCAGCGCCGTTGTCCCAGGAGACGAAGTCGCCCAGACCGGCGATACGGTTGCCGCTACCGTCGACGATGGTGAAGGTGGTGTCCTTCTGAGCCACCAGAGTACGACTCGCCGCGGTATCGCAGGTGGTGAGACCCGTGACGTTGTTGCACTTGTCGATGCGGATCCGGATCGTGATGTTGTTGTCACCCAGGTTGCCGCCCTGGGGGTGGTAGTTGACGTAGTAGACGTTGGTGCCGTTCCGGACGAAAAAGTGCTGGTCCGTGCCGAAGTTGATGTCGCCCTTGGGGAGCCTCGAGACTCGAGCGCGCTCCCAAGAGTCGTTCAGGTCAGCTGGCCAGTCTACGTTGGGATAGCAACCGATATTGTTGTCGTTGTTGCCGCTGTCGCAAGCCCAGTGCCGGCCGAAAACGTCCGTGTCTCCGGTGCGCGGGAACGCGCCGTAGCTCGGGATCACAGGCCCATCGATCGACGCCTTGTACAGCCAGTGCTTGGAGCCCAGATAGAGCCCGTCCTGGTTGTACGTACCGAAGCCGAAGTGGACGTTGTCGACATCCTGCAGAACCGCGTAGAGCGCTTCGCGTGCCTGATAGAACTTGGACGTCGGGTCGTCACCATTGGCCGGCACGAAACAGTCGCCCGTATCGCAAACGTGAGTGCAGTTCGGTGGCACCTTCGCGCGGTCAGCGGCGGTGCAGGGCGTCGACCAGTTCATCGACCCCGAGGTGTCGAGGAGAATGAAAACGTAGGGGTCGCCAGCGCTCTCGCGCAGCAGCAGGCGGTCGTCTGCCGTGGCGGCGGCGGCGAGCAAGAGGGTGGCGGCGGTGGCCAGCCAGCGGGTGTGTCTGTAACGTGGCAGGGTCAACATTGCAGCCTCCCTGGTCAGAACTTCAGCTGCTCGAGGTCAGCGGTGGTCTGCGGCATGTTCTCGGTGCGCAGCTCGAAGGGCGAAACGTCATACATCACAGCCAGCGACTTTTGCGATTCGATGGACGCCGAATCCGGCGGAGTGGTCTCGGAGGTCTTCCACAGCCGCTCGTTGGCGGTCGCGCTCACCGCGAGGTTCACCCGCTTGTACTTGGAGCTGTTGTCGCCCTCGTTCTGGCCACACCATCCGCAGGTCTGCGCCAGCACAGGGAAGAAGCCCGAGACGCTGATGTCGTAGGCACGGTTGATCGATTCGGGATCACCGTCCACCACGCGATCTTGGGTGATCGTGAGGCGCTGACCGAAGAGCGTGCCGCCCGCGGTCAACATCCGCGCGAACGCCACATTGAGACCGGCCTCGGTCGAGTAGAAGGCTCGAGTCGCCACCCTTTCGTTCAAGCCCACTTCCATCTCCGTGGTGGTGATGTTCGCGAGGCTCAAGCCGAGGATGGTCAACACGATCAAGCCGAAAAGGGTGACCATGTAGGCGCTACCCGACTGACTGGAGCGGTGTTTGGTGCTCATCCGATATTCCTCAGGTCGACGTTGGTAGTCACCACACGGCGGCGATACATCCGCCCTTCTTCGGAGTTGATCTCCGAGCCGGCGTAGTCGTGATCTTCGATCAAGAGAAGCTGCGGCGCCTGATACTGTGGATCCGGTCGATCGGTACGAGTGAGCGTGGTCAGGCGTAGGTAGCCGAAGCGGCCGGTATCCCAGGTCGTATCGTTCGCGTTGTCCTGGAAGTGGTTGAACAGCACTTCGTCCAACTTGAGTGAACTTGCCGCCTCGGCTCCATCCACGATGGTGCCATTACGATCCCGGTCGATGCCGAGGGCGACTTGCAGATCGAAGACGTTTTCGGCGATCTCGACGTCCCAGTTCCCTGTCTGCTCGGCGTATGGGGACTCGGTTCCGGGATAGACCTGGGCGCGGGCGAGGATCGGCATCAGATTGGCGTTCACCCGCAGCTCGCGAACATAGAACCGGTACTCCTCGAGAATCCCCAGGTAGGCGGCTTCACTCGAGGGGTTCTGAGTGAAGAAGTCCGATGGAAAGACGCCGGTGCTGTCGAGAGTCTGGTACGCAGTGGTGTGTGTGCCCCCTGTCACCTTGAACCCGATAGTGATCTGCGCCGGGTTGTTCACCACGGAGTTCGAAGGATCGAGCTCCACCACTGCGTAGCGGTCGCCACTGGAAGAGTAGAGAATCAGGGCCTCGGGCCGTTGCGCCGTCACGGCCTGGATCAGCGGTTGCAGATTCTGCGGCGCCGAGAGGTTGCTGGCGTCGACGCCGTCCACCGCCACGCTGTTGACTACTGTGATGGTGCCGCCGGTGGGCGCGTTCAGAGGGCCGTTCACCGTCACCGGTGTCTGGTTGTAGCGCAACTGATAGATCGGAGTCGTGAAAACACCCCGGATCGTCAGGACGTCAGTGCCGTCCAGCACGGCTGGGGTGTTGTCGTCGAGCGGGCTGATGTGCGCCTCGTCGTCCACGTTGTTGCGCACTGCGAGGGCGATCCCCAGTGGCAGGTTGCCCGTGATCAGGCCTCCTCTGCCAGCCATCCGGGCCATGCGGACGATGTTGTCCTGCGCCGCACGGAGCGCCTGCTGCGCGTCGGTGACTTCGGTCTGCACTTTCGCCAGCTTGGCGTTGCTGTCGAAAACCGCAAGCACTCCGAGGAGCAGTATCGTGGTAGCGGCCAAGGAAATGACCATCTCGATCAGGGTGAAACCCGATTCGGGACGGCAGCCAACGTCGAGCGAATTTGTCTGTTTCCTCATGGCTCGCCCCGATCTAGAACGGCTTGAAAGTGGTGACCTGGAGTCGGCGGCCACCGAGTAGATTGGCTGCACTGCTGGCCAAGGTGACCTGGATCTCCTTGACGTGAATCAACGCCGGGTCCGAGTCGCCGGTCAGCGGCGGATCGGCGTTGCACTGGCCGTCGTCGTCGAGATCGGTGACGCTGCAGTAGCGAACCCGGGTAACCCGGGTGTAGCGAGTTCGCGACCCTACCGGCGGCGTCGCGGTCACGAAGATCTGGTTGGCTTCATCCCAGTACTCGGTTCGTAACAGCTGGCTCGCGCCCGGCCCCAGAACCAGCGCGGGGTTGTCGAAAGCCTCTTGGAAGTACTGCTCGATCTGGGTCTTGGTGAAGTTGGTGAGGATCGTCGAATCCGCGCCCGCAGCGTTGCGTACCGTGGCGTGGGTGAACAGAGGTGCCACCGAGAGCGAGATGACTAGAAACAGCGCCGAGGCAATCAGGACCTCGACCATCGAGAAGCCCTGGTCGCTCGCGAGCCCCAGGGAACGGGCGCATTGCTTCGAGGGTTGCTTTTTCATTCCCACACCCATGTTATTTCTCCGGTAATCGGATGGGGGCCAGGCGGGAAGTACTGGGTCCCGTCCAGACCGGGGTCGACGTCGCCGTTGTACTTGCGCACCTGCACTCGGCCACTCGCTGCCGGGGAGACCAGCACTTCGAGGAAGTTCCGGCCTTCAAGGTCGGCGAAACGCACGGCTCCTGCATCGGTCACAGTGCCATTCGGATTGAAGACGGCCGCGTTTTCGGATTCGCCCGTCACATCGGTGAATTGCCAGATGGCGTTGGCGCCGAAGGGTTCGGTGTCGGTGGCACCCCAGAAATGGACCCGCCCGTGACCAGCCAGGCTGATGCGGCCTAGCAGATAGTCGGAGGTGCGGCTGGGTGCTCCGGCGATCGGGGTGAACTTCAGATCACTACCCCGACTGCCATCCTCCAGGTTGAGGTCGACGAACCCAAGGACCTCGTTGTCTGCGAAGCTGAACTTCACCACCGCTGGGGCTCCGCGCTTGATCGCCTCCAGCCGAGCCAGCTGCATCAGGGAGGCAGTGTCGCGAGCGGCCGCTCTCAAATTACTGCGCCTCATGGCGGCCTGGATCGATGGCACCGTCAAGAGGATGAGAGCAGCGAGCAGGGCGACGATCATCACCAGCTCGATCAGGGTGAAACCTCGGGAGTTGGGTAACACCGTTTCTCGTTTCATTGGCCACCTCTTCGAGCAAGACTGGAGCCAACTCCTTCGACACACGCCCATGCCGGCCTAAGGCACTGAAAATAAAGAGTCTGCCAGCCGGACGCGGATCCTCCCGGCAGCCACCGACAGCAGTGGCGGCCTCCCGGCTCGTTACGTTTCTACCCGAAATTGCAGGTTGGGTAGGAAGACCCGCGCTTCGGTACCTCCCCCTGAGCGATCTTCCAGGCTCAAGGCTCCTCGGTGCAAAGTCACGATGCGATGAGCGAGCGAGAGGCCCAGCCCCACGCCGTCCGGCCGTCCGCTGACGAACGGCTGGAAGAGGCGCTGGCGCACCTCCTCCGGCAGGCCGGGACCGCGGTCGCAGATCCGGATCTCGACCCCGTCCTCGACCGGCCGGAGCACCACCTCGACCGGCCCCGGGCAGGGGCCTCGCCGTTCGGCTTCCACCGCGTTGGCCAGCAGGTTGCGCAGCGCTCTCTCGAGCAGCTGAGCGTCCGCCATCGGCGATGGCACGCCGGCCGCAACGTCGAAGCGCACCGCAGCGCCGCCCAGGGCGGGATCCGCCGCGATGCGCCGGAGCATCGGCTCGAGCTCCACGGCCTCCGGTCGCGCGGTACCCGGACGGGCGAAAGCCAGGAAGTCCTCGACGACTCTGCGCAGGTGGGTGATCTCCCGGCCGATCTCCCCGAGATAGTCCTTCACCGCCTCGGGATCGTCGTCGCGCTCCACCAGGCTGAGATAGCCGGAAAGAGTGGCCACGCTGTTACGCAGCTCGTGCGCCACGCCGGCGGACATTTCCCCCAGCTGGGCGAGTCCTTGCTCGAGCTGGCGGGCCTCTTCCCGTCTGCGGACTTCGGTGAGGTCCGAAATCAGCACCAGCAGGCCCCGCAGAGCACCGTCGTCGCGCTTCAAGGGCGTGGCGGTGTAACCCAGGAGCCTGGGTCCGAGCAGATGCTCCTGGCGTTTGATCACCTTGCCTTCTCGAGCCGCGGCGGCAAGCTCGGCGGCCAGCGCGGGCTCCCGGCTCAGAGCCTCTTCGAGAGGCGCCGGCAGCGAAGGGGTTCCGAGGTCGAGCTGCTGGCAAGCAGCCGGGTTGACACTCACCACGGCGAGGCCGGCATCGAGCAGCAGCACGCCGGTATCGAGGTTGGTGGTCAACACCCGCTCGAGAACTCCGAGCTCGGCGTCCTGCTCTGGGCGGCGCTGGTCGGTGAGAGCGCCCAGAGCACGCTCGAAGGTCGCCAGGAGGAAGGCCGTTTCGTCCTGGCCCGTCTCGGCCGCGGCACCCGCGACCCTGGCTCTCGCGAGCATCTGCTCGAAGGGCGAGACCAGGTGCCGCAGGAAGAAGAGCACCAGGGCGAGCACCGCGAAGTCCGTCCCCAACACCACCGGGAAGAGCACGCCCAGGGACCGCTTCTGGCTGGCAAGAACTCGGCCCGAGAGGTCGATCCGAAGCGCTCGGGGCGCCTTGCCACCACCGATCGGTACCACCGCGATCACTCGGCCGTTGGTGGCTTCGGAAGGGCCCAGAGCCCGCGGACCACGGGGAATCTCTCGGCCGAACGGAGCCAGGAGGTTGCCGCCGGGGAAATCCCCCTGGCTGGCGAGGATTTCGCCCCGCGGCCCCAAGACAGCCGCGGCCAGAACCTCCGGGCCAAGCTCCTGGAGCACTTGCCGAGGATCCTCTTCCGGAGAGCTCAGCAGGCGAGCCGCGCCCAGCACCTGTCGCAAGGCAGCCGAGCGATGCTGCTCGGCGAGGAGGTCAAGGCTGTTGCGATAGGCGAAGAGGGTGGCGGCCGAGAGAGCGACCAAGAGGAGCAGGGAGACCGGCAGGAGGATCTGGACCTCGCGGGTGGGACCCAGCGGCTCCCGGCTCACTCTCACGGACTCGGTCTCGAAAGAAAGCCGCTGTACCAGGCGACGATGCTGGGGCCGAAGAACAGGGCAAACACCCCGGCCGCTGCCAGGAAGGTGCCGAAGGGAAGCCGCGTCTTCCAGCCTTCCGAACGCGAGCGCATCACGACGACCCCCACCACCGAGCCGAGAACCGCCGCCACCAAGAGGGTGAGGAGCATGTTCTTCCAGCCCAAGAAGGCTCCCTGCATGGCGAGCATCTTGGCGTCGCCGAGCCCCATTCCTTCTTCCTTGCGCAGGAGCAGCCAGGCGCCATAGATCGCCCACAGGAGTCCACCGCCGAGGACCGCTCCCAGCAGCGCCGGCCTCCAGCTGAACTCGGTCCAGGGTACCCAGGAGGAAGCTGCGAGGCCGAGCAGGACCCCGGGCAACGTCAGCAAATCCGGCAGCAGGTAGTGCTCAGCGTCGATGAAGGCCAGGGCCACCGAGAGCAGGCAGAACACCGCCGCGGCCACGCTCGCCAGAGAGAGACCGAAGCGCAGCAGACAGGCCACGAACAGCGCTGCCGTCAGCGCTTCGACCAGCGGGTAGCGCACGCTGATCCGCTCCCGGCAGGTGCGGCAGCGGCCCAGCAGGATCAAGTAGGAAAGCAGGGGGATGTTGTCCCAGGCAGCGATCGGCTGGCCGCAGGATGGGCAACGGGAGCGCGACACGGCCCACGGCAGGCCACGCGGCACCCGGTAGATCAGAACGTTGAGGAAACTGCCGACGCAGAGCCCGACCAAGCCCGCGTAGAGAACCCAAAGCCAGGTGGCAGACATGGCGCGATTCTACCCGCCTGGGCGCGGACGGCGTTAGAAGGAGGAGCTGCGGCTCCACCAGGTCCCGATCCTGGGAAGCTACGGATCGGGACCGTGGCGAACCGTTCGCGACGAGGAGAGGCTGGGACGTTAGCCCTTCGGCAAGCGGATGAATTCGCCATCCGCCCAGACGATGTCCTCGTCGTAGTCGCGGACATCGAAGGTACCCTGGGTATAGGTGCCGTCCAGGATGTTGTCCCGCCCGGGGCTCGCCACCAGCATCGAGTGGGTGGAACTCGGCTCGGCGATGTTGAGCCGGTAGGTGAAGGGATTCCCCCAACCGTCGTTGGCGGGAATCGTCTGGAGGTAGGTGGGGATCAGGGTGGCGCCAATCTCGGTGATGTCCCCCGTACCCTGCCAGTCCGAGATGCTGATGGTGGCCTGGCCGGCCGCGGCGGCTCCGCCGTGATCCGTCAACCAGGAAACCATCGCCACCCCGGCGATCTTGATGTCCCCCACCGTTCGCTTCTGGCGGCTGCGCTGGAGCGAGTCCAGCATGTTGGGGACCAGGATGGCTGCGATCAATCCGATGATCGCAATGACAATCAGGAGCTCTACAAGAGTAAATCCGCTCGCACGGCGCTTAGGGTAGGCCCGCATAGTGTTACATCCCTCATTAAGACGACATCCGCAGAGGGAGAACAGCAAGGTGTGTGCCAGCCTCTAAGGGGCCTCGAATCGCGGTTTTGCGCCCGGACACGACGAAAAGTGTCATCTCCCCGTCGAGAAGATGTCAGCGGTGGGCACATTGCTCCACCAGCCTCTTCATTCGCTCCACACCGGCATCGAAGGCCTTGAGCGAGATCCTCTCGTTGGGACCGTGGACGCCCGTCGCCGCCAGGGGATCGACCTCGAAGGGGCTCACGCCGTAGGCCGGAATGTTGCGCTCGCGGAAGTATCTCGAGTCGGTGAAGCCGGCCAGGACCGAGGGCACCACCGGTGCGCTGCGGCGGAAGGTTTCGACCACCGCCTGGTAGGCGGGATGGTCGGTGGGCGAAGGCGGCGAGGGTGGGGAGGACACCACCACTTCGAGGTCGGCGTCCTTGCCCACCACCCGCCTGATCTCGCCGAGGAATCGCTCGGCGTCGGTGTCGGGCAGGAGGCGGATGTCGAGCAGCGCCGACGCCTGCTGCGGAATCACATTGATGCTCTGGCTGGCCTCGATCACCGTCACCTGGATCGTGTCGAGGAAGAGTCGGTCCAGCCCCGGGAGCAGAGGCACTTTCGGCCCTTGTGGCCCGATCGACTCCCGGATATGGCTGAAGGCTTGATGGAGGCGGGGGTTGGCGTGGAGCGGAGCGAGGGCGGCGAAATAGCGCTCAACCGGCGGGCTCACCCGGTACGTATGAGGCAGCTCCAGAATCCTGGCGAGCGCCTGGATCAGTCGGTGAGTGGCGCTGTCCGGCAGATAATTTGAGCCGTGGCCGCCGCGGCCGCGGGTCGTGAGCTTGAGCCAAAGTGGGCGCTTCTGGGCCACCTCCACCTCCCACCAGAGCAGTCCATTCCCCCCCACCCGGCCTACCCCTCCCTCGTTGAACACCGCCCAGGTCCTGGCGAAGAGCTCCGGATGAGCCTGGAGCAGCCAGCCCGTTCCCTCGGCTCCGCCCTTCTCCTCATCCGCCACGGCCAGGAAGACCACGTCACGCTCGGGCAGAACCTTGCGGCGCTTGAGGTCGACCAACGCGGCGAGGTGAGCGATGCCCAATCCCTTGGTGTCCACGGCGCCACGGCCCCACAGCTCACCCTCTTTGACCTCGGCCGCGAAGGGATCGACCGTCCAGCCCGGGCCCGCCGGCACGACGTCCATGTGGTGCGTGAGAATCAGCGCACCCTGGCTCGGAGCGGAGCCGGCCAGCCGCGCCACGAGGCTCACCCGGCCGGAAGGCGAGGTGAGTCGCTCCACCGGAATGCCTTCCCGCTGGAGCAAGCCAGCCAGGAAATCGGCGGCCTTGCTCTCGTTGCCGGGAGGGTTGGTGGTGTCGATGCGCAGGTAGGCCTGGAGCCAGGATGCGGCTTCGGAGAGCTTGGGTGGGGGGGCAGCACAGGCGGAAGTCTGCCCGGCTAGGGCCAGCAGCAGGGCGAGCAAAGCGCCGATCCGACGCGAAGGGGAGGAGGAGTGCGGCTCAGCCAAAGCGGTATCCACCAAAAACAAAATGGCGCCGCGGATGCGGCGCCTAGATCAGAACCCAACAGTTCTCAGCGAAATCGAGCTCTTAGGTTCCACCGCCACCAGCGAAGCCGCGCGGAGACCGCACGAAACCGCCGTCAGCGTAAACAATGTCCTGACCGTAATCGGTGGGCTCGAAGTAGCCGACGTCGTAGGTGTCGCCGTCGAAGGCGTTGTCACGAGCAGGGGCGCGGATCAGCATGTAGTTGATGGCCGGCGGCACGCCGATCGTCACCCGGTACTCCATGGTGTAGCCCCAACCGTCCGCGCACACGATGTGGCGGGTGTAGGTCGGGACGAGCACGGCCTGCAGATCGTCGGGGCAGGCGTTGAGCGCCGGGAAGTCACCAATGGCGACCTGGTTCGTGGCCTGACCGGCCGCAGCCGCACCGCCCTGGTCCGTGTAGTACGAGGCGATCGCAGTCGCCATCTCACGGATGTCGCCCATGGTCCGCTTCTGGCGGCCCTTGTGCAGCGAGTCCAGGAAGTTGGGGATCAGGATGGCTGCGATGATGCCGATGATCGCCACGACGATCAGCAGCTCGATGAGGGTGAAGCCCTTCTGGCTCCGGTTCCGATTCAACATTCTGTCTATCCTCCCTTCGGATATCAACCGTCGGGCCCTGGATAGAGCAGGATGCGTGCCAGACTCGTTTCCGCTCATTTCGCGGCCTGTCGGGGCTTCTTCTCCGATCTCCGCCGAATGCCTCAACTCCTTGAAAACATTGGCGATTCTGCCTTGGCTCGAGAGCCGGCAGGGCGCGGTCGGGGGCGCCGGCGGCGGCACGGACTCCCCGCCTCTCGCCGGCGGCCGGCGGCGGGCTTCCGGGCGCTGACACTAATTGCTGAAGCGCCTGGCACGAAGTGTCAGCCGACCAGCTGCTGCACCGCGCGGAGGTAGATTTCGCAGCCCTTGAGGAAGGCCGGCAACGAAATTCGCTCGTTGGGCAGGCCAATGCGGAACGTCTCGCTGCTGAACACCAGGAAAGGCGAGAAGCCGTAGGCGGGGATGCCCGCGGCCCGCACCCAACGCGAGTCCGTGGCGGTGTAGGGCAGGAACTGAGGTCCGACGGGCCTGTCGGGGAAGGCCTTCTGGAGTTCCTCCTCCAGGGAGCGGTAGATCGGATGGTCAAGCGGGCTGCCGTGGTCCGCACTGTGCTCGTCGTGCACGGCCACGGAGAGGCCGGCGCGCTTCCAGGGCGGCAGCAGCCGAGCGAGCACTTCCTCGGTGTCGGCCCCGGGCAGGAGGTGCATCTTGATCAGCATGCTGTAGTCGCCCGCTGCGATCTCTTTGACCGGGAACGGGATGGCTTCGTCGCGGAAGAAGGCCCGGAGGTAGGGCGGCAGCTCGGAGTAGGCCACGCCATCGAGGTGGAGCTGGCGCGGGCGAGCGAGGATCGCGCGCAGCCGCTCGCTGTCGCGGGTGGGACCGTAGTGGGTGAGGAAGGCTTCGAGCTCAGGCGTGGAAGTGGCCTGGAAAGAAGTCTCGGGGCTGAGTTGGTCCCGTTCCTCCAGGAGCTCGGTACGCAGACCCTCGAGCTGCTCTTGCGACGGGCCGCAGACCGTGACGTCCACGAAGTGCTTCTGCACGAACTCGATACCCCAGTACTTCACCTCGTTCGCCGCGCGGGTTTCCACCACGCCGCCCTCGGTGAGGAAGCCCCACGCCCGCTTGCCGATCTCCGGATGTTGAGCGAGCACCCAGCGGGTTCCGAGGTCGGAGCCGACTTCCTCGGTGCCGGTCGCCAGGAAGATCACCGAACGGGAGAGCGGCTTGCCGCTGCGCTTGAGGGCGAGCATGGTGGCCAGCTCGGCCACGGCGATGCTCTTCATGTCGTAGGCACCGCGACCGTAGATATACGGCCTCTCGATCTCTCCGGAGAACGGCGGGTGCACCCAATCCTTGAGGTCGGTGACCGGATCGGTGTCGATGTGGCTGTGGAGGATCAAGGCCTCCGGGTTCTTGCCCTCGAGGATGGCCCAGACGTTGGCGTGGCGCTCGCCGAGGTACTCGATGTGCGCCGGAATACCCTCCGCCTCCAGCACCGAGGCCAGGAAGCGAGCACCGGAGATTTCGTCCGCGTTGGGCTGGCTGGTGTTGATCTGCAGGTACTTCTGAAGCAGATTGACCTGTTCGGTGTTGAAGTCGGTGTCCACCCAGGAGCGGTCCACGTCTTCGGTCGGGCGGAGCACCCGCAGCGAGAACATACCCACCGCCAGGAGGGCGAGGACCCCCGTGAGGCTGGCGTAGAGAGCGAATCGCGCGGCCTTCCGGACCTCGCGGCCGAGGGGGTGGTCGAGGCGGGGATCAGCCATGGTGAGCCGCGAGCTTATCGCAAACCCGGGGCCGAGGCTTCCGGGGCGCCAGCGGCCGCAGGCCGGCCGCCGAGGTTAGAATCCGCCCGTGCGAATTCCACCGATCGACCTCGTGCGCGCCCACCAGCGCATTGCCCAGCCTCTCGCCGAGCGCTGGCAGCGCCTCCTCGAAAACACCTCCTTCGTCCTCGGGCCGGAAGTCGGCGAGCTCGAGAAGGGCTTCGCCGAGGCGGTGGGGGCTGCCGGCTGCGTGGCGGTGGCCAACGGCACGGACGCCCTGCTGATCGCCCTGCGCGCCCTGGGCGTGGGCCCCGGCGACGAGGTGCTGGTGCCCGCCTTCTCCTTCTTCGCCACGGCCGAGGTGGTGGTGCTGGCCGGGGCCCGGCCGATCTTCGTGGATGTCGACCCAAAGACCCTCAACCTCGATCCTGCCGACGCCTCTTCGCGCATCACTCCCCGCACCGTCGGCCTCATCGGCGTGCACCTCTACGGGCGCCCCTTCGACGTCGCCGCGGTTGAAGCCCTCTGCGCTCGCCACGGGCTCTGGCTGGTGGAAGACGCCGCCCAGGCCCACGGCGCAAGCTGGAACGAGCGCAAGGTGGGGACCCTCGGCCAGCTCGCCGCCTGGAGCTTCTATCCCACCAAGAACCTCGGCTGCTTCGGCGACGGCGGCGCTCTGACCGGCCCGGATGCCGAGCTGCTGGCCCGTGCTCGCCGCCTGGCGAACCACGGCCAGGCCGGGCGCTATCACCACCTCGAGGTGGGCACCAACAGCCGCCTCGACAGCCTGCAGGCGGCAGTTCTGAATTGTCGGCTCCCGCTGCTCGCCGGGGACAACCAGAAGCGGCGCGAGATCGCCTGCCGCTACCACGGCGGCCTCGTCGGCGTGGGAGACCTCGCGATGCTCGAGGATGGGCCGGGCTACCACTGCGTCTACCACCAGTACACCGTGCGAACCGCTCGGCGCGACGAGCTGCAGGCCCACCTGAACCAGGCGGGGATCCTCGCGGCCGTGCACTATCCCTCGCCGCTCCACCGCCAGAGCGCCCTCGCCTTCCTGGGCGAGCCGCCCGAACTGCCGGTGGCCGAGGCAGCCGCTCGCGAGGTGCTCTGCCTGCCGATCTTCCCGGAGCTCACCAACGAGGAGGTTGAGCGGGTGATCGCCTCGACGCGTCAGTTCTTCGGCGCCTGAGACGGCTCCCTGCGGCGGTAGATCCAGAAGTCGTCGATGCGAGCGATCTGTTCGTAGCCCGAGCCCATGCGGGCGTGGACCTCGTCCGAGAACGCCGTGACGTACTTGTCCGATCGGTCGAAGATCAGCAGCTTCGGCGGCTCGGCGACCAGCTGGGAGAGCACCGACTGCTGTTCCTCAGGGTCCTTCGCTCCCAACAGCAAGTTGTAGAAGCGGAAGGGGTTGCGCCGCTCGGCCAGGAAATAGAGTTCGGAATGGGAGGGCAGGGCGAAGATGGCCTCTCCCGGCTGGGTCTCGCGTTGGATGAGCTCCACCATCCGGTGGTAGACCTTCAGCTGGTACGGTTCGATCTTGAGTCTGCAGCGGGGCAGCAAGCTCTCACTCGCCACCACCGGTTCGGTCTGGCCCCGCAGCAGAGCGTCCCAGCTACGACGGCCGCTTTGCCCGGCCTGGCATTCCAAGGCAATGATCGAAGCCGATGCCAGATAGAGCGCCACCGCCCAGCGCACGGCGGGCCGGGCCTCGCGGCTCAACCAGAGCAACGCCAGCAGCGAGACCCCCACGGCGAAGTAGAGGTAGGTGGCGTTCTGCAGATGCACGGAGACCAGGCCGTAGAACGGAGCCAGGAACGGCAGCACGTCGGGTATCGCCGGCGAGCGGCGCAGGCGCCACGCGGTCCACAGCCCGGCTGCCAGGAAGGCCATCGGCACGGTCAGCCAGTACAGGCCGCTCGCGACGTCCAGCAGGGATCGCGGTTCGAGCAGCACGGCGAAGCCGCCTGCCACGAAGTCCGAGGCGTAGGACAGCACCTTCATGAACTCGAGGTGCGGCACCGAGGCAGCCACCACGGTGATGTCGCGAAGCCAACTCGCGAGCGACCCGTGGAAGAGGTGGTAGGCGACGAGCGGCAGCGCCGCGATCACCGCACCGGCGAGCAGGCGGCCGGCCAGGGCGAGCACGGCGCGATCTGGCAGCCGCAGGCGGCGGAAGCTCAGGGCCAAGAGAGCGAGCGGCCAGAGGCCCAGGAGCACCAGGCCGTTGGCATCGGTCGCCATCCACAGGTAGAAGCCCAGGCCGGCCATGAGAATCACGGCGAGCCCGCGGGCCAGCCGGGGAGGGCGGGAAGGCGGCTCGGCACCGCTACCGTTCGGCAAGCGCAGCAGTAGATACGCCACCACTCCCACGGCAGTGATGACCCCCGAGAGCTGGCGGAAACAGAACTGGGTGCCGACCAGGGCGCCGAGGAACTCGAGACGCCAGGGACGGCCAAGGTCGGCCTCGGCCAGATAGAGAGCGATGACCCAGAACAGAACCAGGCTGTACCAGTGGGCGGTGGGATCGAGGAACTGCACCACGCCGAACGCGGTGCCCACGAGAGACGCCACGAGGGCCACCCACGGGCCCCGGCGCCGGAACAGCCAGAAGCTGAGAAGGGCTTGCAGCCACGCCGCGGCCATGAGCGGATAGCGCATGGCCAACATGTCGCGGCCGAACAGAGCCAGGGCGCCGGCGTTGAGGAAGTTGATAGCTCCGGCATGGATGTCCTGGACGTCCCGGTTGAGCACTTCGCCGTCGAGGATGCGCTCGGCGACGTGGGCATAGCTACCTTCGTCCGGCGGCCACCAGTAATGATCGTGGAAATGCCAGAGCAGCAGGCCATTGGCAAGGAACGCCAGGACGAACGCCCAGCCGGTCGAGGAGAAGCGCCGGAGCATCAGCCGCCGTAGACCACCCAGACCACCGCCAGACCCCAGAGCGCGACGTTCACCACGAACGGCCAATCCCGCAGGATCACCTCCGTCGGGTTCCTGTCGCTGGTCTTCTGGTAGGTCAGATAGAGATAACGGAAGATGCCGAAGAGCACCATCGGCAGGGTGAAGATCAAACCCTCGCTGCCGTACTTGGCCACCGTCTCGGGGGCCACGGCGTAGAGGGCGTAGGCGATCACCGCCGAGGCCGTGACCACGTTGATCATCTGATCGAGGAAGGCCGGGCTGTAGTGGGTGAGCACCCGGCGCTGGTCCGGGGCCCCTTCGGCCAGCAGAACCAGCTCGTGCCGGCGCTTCGAGAAGGCGAGGAAGAGGGCCAGGAAGGTGGTGCACAGCACCAGCCAGCTCGAAATCACGGCCTGGATCGCCATCGCGCCGGCGATCACCCGCAGCACGAAGCCCGAGGCGACCGCCATCACATCGAGGATCACCACATGCTTCAAGCCCACCGAGTAGAGCAGGTTCACGGCGAGATAAATCCCGAGGGTCAGGGTGAACCAGCCGCCCAGGAACCAGGCCGAGCCCAGCGCGAAGCCGGCCAGCGCCAACGCTGCGACCAAGGCCCCGGGTACCGAGAGAGTGCCGGCGGCGATCGGCCGGTGGCGTTTGGTGGGGTGTTTGCGGTCTTCCTCGCGATCCCGGAGATCGTTGAACAGATAGACCGCACTCGACGCCGCGCAGAAGGCGCAGAAGGCGAGGAGAGCTCGCAACATCCAGGAGGTCTCGCCCAGCCGGTGGGCGAACACCAGCGGAGCCAGCACGAACAGGTTCTTGACCCATTGCACGGGCCGCATGGTGCGGAGAAGAGGTAGCATGGGCGGCCTATTCTAAGGTCGCAGACTCAATCATGAAAAACTCGAAACGCTGGCCTCTTTTCGCGCTGCCGACTCTGGTCTTGTTGAGCTGGGCCTGCCTGCCTCTGATCCGTGGCTCCGAAACGCTGTTCCTGCGGGACATCTTCCTCACCCACCTGCCCATGCGCCACGCCGTGGGCGAGGCGCTGAGAAATGGCCAGCTGCCTTGGATGGACCCCTATCGCGCCGAGGGCCAGCCTCTCCTCGGCAACCTCAACGCCGCCCCGCTCTACCCGGATCAGCTCCTTTCCCTCGTCGCGCAGGATTTGTGGGCCGCGAACGCCCATTTCTGGCTGCACCTGTTGCTGGCGGTGCCGGCCGCCTACGGGCTCGGCCGCGCTTTCCGCCTTTCCCGCCGAGCCAGCTGGGCGGCGGGTACCCTCTGGGCCACCAGCGGCTTCTTCCTCTCGCAGCTCAACTTCTACAACCTGGTCGCCGGAGCGGCCCTGGCGCCGGCCTTCGTGGCGGCGTCGATTTTCGCCCTGCGCGCCGAGCATCGACCGTGGAGCGAGCTCTCGGCGGCCTTGCTGTGGTGCCTGCTGCTCCTCGCGGGAGATCCGATGTCCGCCCTCCAGGCGTTGCTGTTGGCGGCCGGCGGAGTGCTGCTGGTTTCCCGGGAAGAGGCGGAGCCCGCCCAGCGCTTCCGGCGCTGGCTGCCCCTGGGCTTGGCGCTCGCGGCCGGCACCTTGCTCGCCCTGCCGCAGCTGGTGGAGTTCCTGCACGTGCTGCCCGGCTCTTTCCGCGGTGCCTACGGCATCTCCCGGGAAGCCGCCTCGGCCACCAGCTGGGAGCCCCGCCAGTCGCTGGACCTGCTGCTGCCCTTCCCCTGGGGCCGGCCGGATCTCCTGGGCGCCGGCAGCTTCTGGGGGCACCGGCTTTTCGAGGGCCATCCACCGCTCATGATCTCGCTCTACCCGGGCCTCCTCGGCCTGGCCCTGCTCGCGGCAGCGGGCCGGCCACGGCATTCGGCGGCCTGGTGGGGGCTCGGCGCACTGGGGCTCGGGCTCTTTCTGGCCCTCGGTCGGCACAACCCGCTCACAGCCTGGATCTGGGGCCTGGGCGGCATGCGCTACCCGGCGAAGCTCTGGCTGATGGCGAGCCTGGGCGCCTGCTTGTGGGCCGCTTTCGGGTTCGAGCGGGCGCTGGTCGCCGAGGACCCTGGCGCGCGGCGCCGGTTGCTCTTCACCCTGCTCGGCCTGGCGGCCGCCTTCCTCCTGGTGTGGATCGGCTTCGAGCTGGCGAGTGGCGGAGTCGAGCGCGCCCTCGCCGGCTGGATGGGGCCCAACCGCAGCGCTCTCGCCGGAGCCGAGCGGCAGCGCCTCGCCCGCGACTTGCTGCTCTCGCTCGGCTCAGCGCTCGTCTCGGCCGGCCTGGTCTTCGCCGCTCGGCGTCGCGCCGTGCCCGCGGCGGCCGGGCTCCTGGCCTTTCACGCGGCAAGCCAGCTCTTCCTGCTCCAGCCCCTCTTCGTCAGCGACGCCGCCCTGCCCTATCGGCTCCGCCCCACGCTCGCCGAAAAGCTGCCGGCGGGGGCAGTGCTCGCCCACGGCGGCTACGACAAGCTCTTCGGCCGACAAGAGCTCGCCCGCGCCGACTACCCGGCGCCGGAGGCGCGCTGGATCACCCGCCGCGCCTTTGCCGAGCTGGCTCCGCCGGCGGGGCCCTTCTTCGGCTTGCACTACGCCTTCAACCCCTCGCCCGAAGGACTCGGGGCGCTCGCCAGCACGCTGGCGAACCAAGTGGTGGCCGGTTCGTCGGACCCGAAACGAATGAGCCTGGCCCGCGCCTCGGGAGTGAGCCATTTGCTGCTGCCCCGGCCGCTCGAGCCCGAAGCGGCGGCCGGCACCACCCTGCTCGCCGAAACCGAGGGCTTCGGCAACAAACTGTACCTCTACGAGCTCGCGGGCAGCCTCGGCGAGGCTCAGCTCCTGGGCACCGTGGTGAGCGGTGCCGACTTCGACCAGATCCTCGCTCACATTCTCGACCCGACCTTCGATCCCACGCGCGAAGTGGTGGTGGAAGGCCCTGGCTCCCAAACCCGCAGCGGCCCCTCCGGTACTGCCGCTCTGGAGCTGGACCAGCCGGCACGAGTGGCGGCCCGGGTGAACTCTTCCGCCGGTGGAGTCCTGGTGCTGCGACGGACCTTCCTTCCTATCTACCGGGCTTTCGTGGACGGCGCCGAGGTACCGGCCCAGCGAGTGAACCTCCACCTCTTGGGCGTCACGGTGCCGCCCGGTGAGCATCGGGTCGAAGTGGAGGTCGATCGCCGGCCTTTCCAGCGTGCTCTGGGCGGCACCTTCGCCGGCCTCCTCTTGGTCGGGGCCCTGGTGGCTCTCGCCCGGCGCTCCTCCCCCACCCCGGCGGCTGGCTAGAGCGCCGGTCCGCGCTGCTATGCTACGCGCCGGCTGATGGAGACCCGGCGCCGCTTCGAGAAAGTCCTGATCGCCAACCGCGGCGAGATCGCGGTGCGGGTGATCCGTGCCCTGGCCGACCTCGGCCGGCGCTCGGCGGTGATCTACTCGGACCCGGACCGCGCCGGCCTGCCGGTGCTTCTGGCCGACGAGGCCTATCGAATCGGCCCGGCCGCCTCCCGCGAGAGCTACCTGAAGGCCGAGGCGATCGTCGAGCTGGCCCTCAGGATCGGCGCCGACGCGATTCACCCCGGCTACGGCTTCCTCTCCGAGAACGCCCGTTTCGCCCGTCTCTGCCGCGAGGCAGGAGTGTGCTTCATCGGCCCCCCGCCCGAGGCGATGGAGGCCATGGGCTCGAAGGTCGAGTGCCGGCGGCGGATGATCGACGCCGGCGTGCCCGTGGTGCCCGGCGGGCGGGATCCCTTGCCGGATCTCGACACCGCCCGCGAGGCGGCGGAGCGCATCGGCTACCCGGTGATGCTCAAAGCGGCTTCCGGCGGCGGTGGCAAGGGCATGCGCCGGGTGATGAACCCCGAGGAGCTGGCGCCGGCGTTCCGGACGGCCCGTTCCGAGGCCCTGGCGAGCTTCGGGGACGACTCGGTCTACCTCGAGAGGCTGATCGACCGGCCCCGGCACATCGAGATCCAGGTCCTGGGCGATCACTTCGGCAAGGTGGTCTCGCTCGGCGAGCGCGAGTGTTCGCTCCAGCGGCGGCAACAGAAGGTGCTCGAGGAGGCGCCCTCGCCCTTCGCCACCCGCGAGCTGCGCCGCGCCATGGGCGAGGCCGCAGTGGCGGCAGCGAGCGCCGTGGGCTACACCAATGCCGGCACTTGCGAGTTCCTGGTGGATGCGAGCGGAGCCTTCTACTTCCTGGAGATGAACACCCGCCTTCAGGTGGAGCATCCGGTGACCGAGCTGGTGACCGGACTCGATCTGGTGGCGCTCCAGATCGCCATCGCCGAAGGCTACCCCCTGCCGCCCGGGCTCGAGAACCTCGAGCCCCGGGGGCACGCCATCGAGGTCCGCCTCTACGCCGAGGATCCCTACGCAGGTTTCACTCCCTCTCCTGGCAGGATCGAGCTCCTCCGCCTGCCCGAAGGTCCGGGAGTGCGCAACGACTGCGGCGTGTACGAGGGTGGCGAGGTGTCCATCCACTACGACCCCATGCTCGCCAAGCTGATCGTCTGGGGCGCCGATCGCCCGCAGGCCATCGCTCGCCTGGGCCGCGCCCTCGCCGAGCTGCGGGTGGAGGGCATCAAGACCAGCACTCCGCTCTTCCGGCGCCTCCTCTCCGACCCTGATTTCGTGGCCGGCAACCTCGACATCGGCATGCTCGACCGCAAGCTCGCGGCCGGCGAGCTGCGGCCCGAGCCGGTGCCCGGCCTCGAAGACGTGGTGGTGATCGCGGCGGCTCTCGAGCACTTCGAGGCCGGCGCCCGGGTGGCGGCCTCGGGGCCCAAGGACGGTGGCCGGCGGGCCCGCTGGCGCGAGCGTGGCCGCCAGGAGGCGTTGCGACGATGGAGCTGATCGTCAAGGTCGGCGGCCAGGATCGCCGGGTGGAGATCCACCGCAACGAGCGTGGCTACGAGCTCGAGCTCGACGGCCAGGTGCACCACCTCGATGCCGTGACCGCCGGCGCCCGCGTGCGCTCGCTGGTGGCCGACGGCGTCCAGCATGAGGTGGTGGTGCGGCCTCGGCGCGACGGCGGCTACTGGGTTTCGACCGGCGGCACCGTGACCGCAGCCGAGGTGGTGGACCCGCTGACTCATCTGGCCCAGAAGAGCCGCGGCGGCAGCGGCGACGGCGGCAAGCGCCAGGTGCGGGCCTACATGCCCGGCCGCGTGGTGGCCGTTCTGGTGGAGGTGGGAGCCACGGTGGTAGCCGGCCAGGGCGTGGTGGTGCTCGAGGCGATGAAGATGGAGAACGAGATCGCGAGCGAGCGCGGCGGGGTGGTGGCGAAGGTGCACGTCGCCCCGGGGGAGGCAGTCGAGGGCGGCGATCTGCTCTTCGAGATCGAGTAGAGAGCTGCCGCCGTGCACGAGCTCACGGCCTGGGCCGCCAAGCTCCCGTTCGGACCCTGGGTCCTGGGCGCCGCCGGAGTGGCCCTGCTACTCGCCGGCCGCCGCATCCTGTGGCTGGCTGTGGCGGTGGTCGGCTTCGGCCTGGGTGTCTCGGTGGCCTTCCGCTTGCTCGAAGGGGCGCCGCCGCTCCTGGTGCTCGTGGTCGGGCTGGGCGCGGGCCTGGTGGCCGTGGGCCTCGCACTGTTCATCCAGAAGCTCGCGGTGTTCCTGCTCGCCTTCGTGGTGGGTGGCTGGCTCGCGACTCTGCTCTCCGCCAGCATGGCGAGCGCTTCCACTCTCCCGGGCGGGCTGGTGTTCGCCATCGGCGGTGTGGTGGGGGCTCTCGCTGCCATGGCTCTCTTCGAGTGGGCTCTCGCCACCGTCTCCTCGGTGGCCGGGGCGCTCTTGATCCTCTCCGCCACGCAGCTATCCGAGGGCATCGAAGTGCTGCTGTTCTTCTTTCTGGTGCCGCTCGGTCTCCTGGTCCAGCTCTACGGCAACCGCAAGCAGCCGCCGAAGTAGAGCGCTTCAGGCGGCACGGCTTCGCAGGTACTCGATCGTGGGCGGCAGGCCCTCGGCAAGCGGGCGCGGCTGCCAGGCGAGCTGCTGCCGGGCACGGCGATCGTCGAAAGCCCAGTGCCGGGCGAGCGAGGCCACTTCGCCCGGGCTCCACGGCGGCCGCCGACCTCGGGCGCGGTAGATCGGCCCGGCGACTTTCAAGGCAAGCTGCGCCGCACCCACCGGCAACCGCAGCCCCGGCGGGCGAACGCCGCCGAGGCGGCAGACCAGGCCGATCAACTCGCCGATGGAGATCACCTCGCCCGCGAGGATGTAGGAACGACCGGCCGGCGCCCCGGTGAGAATCCCCGAGATCGCCGTCACCACGTCGTCGATGTGGATCCAGCTGGTCTTGCGGTCGGCGCCGACGATCATCGGAATCCTGCCGAGGAGGATGTTGCGCAGCAGCACGTTGGCGCCCAGCTTCTTGCCCGGGGGGCCGTAGATCAGGCTGGGATAGACGGTGGCCACGCCGAGCCCTCGCTTGGCCCATTCCTCGATCGCCCGCTGGCCGGCATGCTTGGTGGCGCCGTAAGGACTGGGAAAGGGCTGGCGAACCGGACTCTCTTCGGCGGCGAGGCTGCCGTCGTCCGGGCTACCCCCGAAGGCGGCGATCGAGGAGATCGACAACAGGCCGCCGACGCCGAGCTTGAAGGCGAGAGAGGCGACATTGTCCGAGCCGGCGACGTTCACCGCCTTCATCGCCTCGAGGTCGCCGTCCATGGCAACGAAAGCCGCCGAGTGAATCACCCAATCGGCTCCCGACATGCCCTCGCGGAGCGAGTAGCGATCCGTGATGTCGCCGGTGAAAAGCGAGACTCCCAGCGCCTCGAGGTTCTCGCGGCGGCTGCCGGCACGAACCAGCGCACGTACCTCGTGGCCTTCCTCGCTGAGGCACCGCGCCAGAACTCCCCCAAGATAGCCGCTTGCACCCGTCAAGAAGATCCGCATCGTTGTGGCGCCTCTAAATTTGGCTTTCAGAAACCAGAGGACGGCGGGAATCTTGCCCTGATGTCGAGTGTTGTATCACTCACGGCGGGCCCTTGGGGAGCTGACCCCGCCCTCGGAGCTCTCAAACCAGCCCCGATAATCTCCTTCAGCTCCTTCTCCTCCCCCCGTGCCGTCTCCCTCCACGGCACGGGGCTTTTTCTAGGCCCTCCTCGCCTCAATCGAACTGCTGGCCGGTCGCCCGGCGCATCGCCAGGTCGTAGCCGAGCGCCTTCCAGGGCGGTCCACCCGTGGCTCGGTACCAGCCGTACCAGGCTGGCAGGGCGGCGCCCGCCCGGCGCGCGAGCTCCGCGAGCGAGAGGCCTCGACAGGCACGGCTGGGGCGCTCGAAGGCGAGACGGGCTAGGCCGGGATCGCCGTCGTGGAGCGTGAAGAGCAGCCAGTAGTAGTCGTCCGGCACGCCGGGATAGGGGCTCTGCAGCTCGCCGCCGGTTCCCGGCGCCGGGAAGAAGGGCTCCTCCAGCCGCTCGAGAGCGGGCACCGGCCCGAACACACCCGCCGAGAGCTCCCACTCGACCGCAGCTCGGAGGGTCGGGTCGCTTGTGCCCTCGGCTCTCGACCAGAGATGGCTATGAGCCGCCGCGCTCTCGAAATCCAGCACCGGCAGGGGCACGAAAGCCGCGCGGCGGGCGAGCTCCGGCCGGTGGAAGCGGCGCAGCAGGAACCCGGCAAGGGCTTCAGGAAGATCCCCCAGCTGGATCGACTCGGGTAAAGCCACGCAGCTCCCTCCGGCTCTCAGGCCACCGAGCCCGAGACCAGATAGGTGGCCACTGGGGGCGGTATGGCCACCGCCCGTAGAGCCGGAAGATACTCGAGAACCGTGCGCGCGCAAGTGGCGATCAGGGCACCCACCAGGCCCACCAAAAGGCAACCCTCCGGGTCGAGAAAGGCCTGGGTACGGAACGAGCAGTAGCCATCGTCGGGGTTGAGGGTAAAACCGAGGACCGCCAGCTGATGGTTGACGCGGTTGAGCGCTTCGAGCATCTCGGCGCGTCTCTCGAAGGGCACCTCGAGCGGCACTGGGTGGACGAACTGCACCAGACCGGCCTCGCCCTGCCAGCGGATGTGGAGGACTCCTTCTTCGTCGCCGAGGCGGGTGGGGATGCTCACCGTCTCCTGCGAGCTCAGCCGGAGATAGGGAATCCCCTCTTTCTCGAGCTGGGCTAGAAGCTGCTCCACACTGCCCACGCGGGGCCAAGGCCGGCCTGGGGATTCACTCATTGCCCGAAAAGCCCCCTCACCCAGCCGCCGACGTTGCCGGCCACGTTCGAAGCCGTGGAGCTCACCGCGCTCCAAGCATCGCTCGCGGCTCTCTCGACATGGTTCTGGGCTCCCGAGATGGTGCTCCAGGCATCGCCGAGCGGCCTGCTGAAGTTGTTGTCGAGGAAGTTGCCCAGGCCCTCTCGAGCCCAGCCGCCGAGGCCGCTGCCTTCGATGGCCGAAGCCGTGAGCGAGCTGGCGATCACCCCGGCTGTGAAGCCGATCACCGCACCCGCAGCCGTGCCGACCACCGGCACCACGCTGCCCACCGCGGCTCCTGCGGCCATGCCCGTGAGGCCGGCCGAGATGCCGACGCCGGTGTCCACCACCACGTCGGCGGTGGCCTGGCCGGCAGTGATCTCGCCCCGCTCGAAGCGGTTGCCGTTCTGCCACAGCGAGGTGCCGGCGGAAACCACGCCGTCGACCAACGCGCCGGCCCTGAAGGTGCCCAGCCGTGGCGCCAGGACGTCGTTGGCGTGGGCGGTGATGCCACCCAAGGTGGTGTTGACGCCGGCGGACACCAGCTCGTCGCCGGTGATCCGCCCGTCGTTGGCCAGGCTCTGGACGATCGACAGCCCCGCCGCTCCGGCCATGCCGTAGCGCACGGAGCCCGCCCGGCCATGAGCCTCGGCGTCGATCGCCGCCGCCGTGGGGTTGCCCAGGTTGCGGTTGGGCGTCGAGCCGTCCGGCGGCAGCTTCACCCGGGGGTCGTAGAGCATTCCGCCCGGGTTGCCAGCGGTATTCACGTTCTGGTGCCCCACGTACATCAGATCCGACGGCAGATTGCGGGCGTTTTCCGGGAAGACGTTGAGATGCGTCACCGCCCCGCCGTTGGCCGGTACCCGCACTCCCGCCGCACCTTGATCCCGCGCCCCGTTGCCGAAAGCGCGAGGCAAGGCGTAGGGGTCCTCCCCGGTCACCCGGGTCAGCAGCGTCTCGTGGCTGCCCTTCGAGCCGTAGGGCTCGGTGAGCGCTCCGGCGGTCAGGCCCGGCACCCTGGTGGCATCCACCACCGGCCCGGTGAACTGGCTCTTGACCACACTCTGGCCGGCGAGGCCGCTGTAGTTGTTGGCCTCTACCGCCACGCCGCGGTAACTCTCCGAGGCATAGATCGTGGACTGCCCCGGCGCGTTGTAGCGCCCGGGGCTCGACCAGGTGAAGTCGGCGTAGGTCGGGTAGCGAGAGGTGGGAACGGCACGGAAGACGTCCGAGTTGTAGCCGGTGGGTGGAGTGGCAAGGCCCATCTGGTAGGCGCGTTGGGTCTGCGTCTCCACGAAGAGGTTGCGGCCAGCGGCGCCGCTGCGCCCTCCTACGACGGCGAACGTCGGATCCTGGGTGAACTCATCGCGACCTTGCTGCGGCGAGCCGGAAACCGGCCCAGTGCCACCGCCAGTTCCTCGGTCCCCGCCGGCGGCCTCCGCCCCCGGCGGGGCTCCCCCCTCCACAGGCGGAGGCGGGCTGGGGTCGGGTTTCTGCCCGGCCCCGACATCGTTGACTTCCATAGGCCCTGCTCCTTTCGCAGATGCAAGCTCTTCCCGGAGCCCTGTGCGAAAGACAGAAACTGACGTTTGCATATTGTGATTGACAAATCTACACCCGTCAACCCGGGGCCGAGGGCCGGGGCGAGCCCGGACCTCGAACGGCCGCAGGCCACCCGTTCTCTGCGTTCTTGGGGGGAGCGCCGCGAGCCCGAGACCCGGGCTCGCGGTCCGAAAGGCGAGCTACCGCCGGCCGGCGAAGCCGGTGACGATGTACGAACCGGAGCGCTGGTCCTTCTTCAAGCGGATGATGTTCTTCTTCTCGGCATCCTCGAGCAGCTCGGAGAACGTCGAGTAGCCGTAGTAGCCTTCGTTGAACGAGGGCTTCTTGCGCTGCATCGTCTGCTTGATCATCGAGCCCCAGAGCACGTCCTTGTTCTCGCGGATCAGTGCCTGCATCGCATCGATCATCAGGCTGAATGCCTCGGCGTGCTTCTTGCCCAGGCCATCCAGCTGCGGCAGCTTCTGCTGATCCCGCCAGACATCCTCGTAGAAGATGAACTCGTCGCAGTTCGAGATCAAGAGATTCGCCGACGAGCCCTTCACTCCCACGCCGATCACGTACTTGTTGTTCTCTTTCAGCTTCGAGACCAGAGGCGAGAAATCGCTATCCCCCGACATCACCACGAACGTGTCCAAGTGCTCCTTGGAGTAGCACAGGTCCATGGCGTCCACCACCATTTTGATGTCGGCGCTGTTCTTTCCTGAATAGTACTTCTGCGGGATATCGATCAACTCGATCGCCGCCTCGTGGAAAGGCCGCTTGAACTCGCTGTAGCGCTCCCAGTCGCAATAGGCCTTCTTGACGATGATCTTGCCTTTTTCCAGCAGCCGCTCGAGCACCAGCCCGATGTCGAACTTCTTCACCTCCGAAGAGTCCCGCACTCCGAGCGCGATGTTCTCGAGGTCGCAGAAGAGCGCGATCTTGCGCTCCTCGATCGAACTCGAGCGCTCCGGCGCCATCGCCAAAACCAGCTCCCGGGGCGGCGGTAGCGTCAGGGCCGGGTAGTCCTCCTCGTAGAGGGGCCGCGGAGGCCGTCGGGCCGGGCGAGGCTCCGGCGCCGGCTCCTCCTCCACTACCGGCGCGGGGCGAGCCGCTCGCCGGGCAGGAGGCGGTCTGCCCGGTCACCCGTGAGACAGGCATGTACCTGCTCTCGCCGCGCCGCGTGGTCGACGCCTTCGTCCAGGCCATCGAACTGCCCAGCGAGCTGCTCGGCACGACGCGGCACATCAACCTGCCGGGCACCACCTACAGCGTCGCCGAGATGGTGGCGGCGATCGAGCGCGCGGGCGGCCGGACGGTCGTCGACCGCATCCGCTGGGAGCCCGACGCGGTGATCCAGAAGATCGTCGACGGCTGGCC
>CALMKX010000093.1 GCA_937867335.1 uncultured Acidobacteriota bacterium | reverse complement strand
TGAGGACGGGCCTTCGTCGGTCAGCAACCTGAGTCTCTGCATACTGGGACGTGGCAGGCCCTTGCTGTATCTGTAGTTTGGGGGATTCTACACCAGCTCCTCGAGCCGTGAAGGCGACATTGTTGCACCTCCCCCGAATCGAAGGGCCGCCGCCAACATGGAACCCGCCTCCGCTCCAGCCACTCCGAATCCGTGCCCCCTTCTCCCTCCTCGAACACTGCCTTCTGAGTCCGTTGCAGGAGCTTCTGGCGAAGGTCGAGACGAGAACGGACGCTCGTATGTGCTGTTCAGCCTGGCTCCATGAAAGCGGCACGAAACACGAGCGCGGCGACTGGCATTGGGCGGTTTGTTTCAACGGCCAGGCCAAGGGAGCCCAGAAGCTGCACAAGGGCGGTTGTGTGCTGAACTCGGCCCGGCGCTCGCTTACGAAACCGAAGACCTCGGCAGGACCGTGTCCATCTCCCGCGCGAACCAACTGCCGCTCTTGCCAGGATCTCTCACTCCTCAAACCTGATCAACGAGATCGCTCCACCCGCGGCCGGCCTGACCCAGCTACGGATCGCTTGCGCCGGAGGCTCCTATTGCCGAGACAGCGCCTCTGGCGTCCGGCCCGACCGGACCAACTCCACCATCCGCCCGATGCCAACGCCTGCCCTCCTCGCCCGCCCGCCCCTCTCACAACCACTCATACCCCAGCACAAGCAGGAGGTCTTCCACTTCCATCACTTTTTTCACCGGGTCTTCGCTCAGGTTGCCGCCGCCTGGGCGGGTGATTTGGATTCTCCAGGGGCTCGGCGAGTCGGTCGGGCGGATTTCGAGGCCCTCGGCGGCTACGTCTCTCTGGCCGAAGTGCAGGCCGCCGTAGGTGTTGGCCTTGGTGAGCGTCAGGGTGTTCGAGCCGTCCGGTGGCGGGGGTGGCAGGGGCGGGGTGAGGGTCACGGTGTAGTTTCCGGGATCGGTGCAGCGGGCGAGCAGGGTGAGGGTGTTGAGCTTCAGCGTCTGGGTCGCGTCTCGCAGGGGGAAGAGAGCCGAGGACATCTCCAGCTCGAAAACGTTGCCATCGTCCGGGTTCACGGGGTTGAGGAAACGGGACCAGGCGGTGCCGAACTCTCGTCGCAGGTCCAGAGCGAGCCAGGACCGAGAGGAGCCCTCTTCGCTGAAAAAGTCGCGCAGGTGGGCGATCGCTCCGTTCTTGAGGGGGCCGGCGTCCTCTCGGGCTGTGTACTTGAGGTGGAGCACGGCGTCGGCGAGGGTGTTGTAGTCGAATTGGCGCAACGGTGCGCCGAAATCCGGCTGAGCCGGATCCGGGTTGTTCGCCGGCAGGTCGCTGAAGAGCTCGAGAGACCACTCGCTGATCGCGCCCGCGCCCTCGAACGGCAGGTAGCGATCGTCCCGGAAGCTCAACTCGAAGACGCCGCTGTCGTTCTGGGCGCTGCTCGCGGCGATGGCGCGGACAGGCACCAGGGTCTCGACAAAGCGGGTGTCCTCGGCCGGCAGGCCCGCCTCGTCCGCGTTGCGAGGATAGCCGTTGTCGCCGCTGGCCGTGGTGATCCGAAGGCTGTTCTTGAGCAGCCGCAGCGTGCAGGAAACCGTGGTGTACGGGCCCGCCACGCAGGGTAGCGTGAGACTGACGGATTTGATCCGACGGAAGTAGTGACCGGGGTAATCGAGATCGAAGAGCTCCTCCGGCAACCGGAAGAAGCAGCGACCGGTCTCGCGCAGCTGCACCAACGCGAGCGGGTCGAGCAGGCCGAGCGAAATGTGTTTGGTCAGCTCGAACTCACGACGGTTCTGTTCCAGGTAGGCGGCTTCCAAGCGACGCAGGTCGTACTGCAGCTTCTCGCCCGAGAGCAGGCCCTTTCTGAGGCTGTCCCAGTAGCCGAAGGTGATGTAGTTGCTGTCGCTGCGCCCGAGCTCGAAGCGGAAGCAACGTTCCGCTCGCTTGGCCAGGTCGTAGGCCAGGTTGTAGCTCTGGAAGAAGACCGAGGAGACCTGGCCGATCTGCCAGAGGTAGAGCTCCTCGTTGGTGTACTTGGAGCGCAGGAACGCTTCCACCTCGTTGGCGTTGTCGATCTGCAGCAGGTGGTTTTCGAGCTCCTTCTGGGCCACGGCGATCCGCACCTCCGCGGCCGCGATGGAGCGCTCGATCTGCTCGATTTCTTTCGCGGCCAGCTCGCCCTGATGGTCCCAGTCGTCCTGGCGCCGGCCGTAACCGGCCAGGGTGCCCGCGAGCGACGCCATTTTGTCGAGATTGCGAGCGATATGCCCCAGGCCTTCGGCCGCGAACTTCGCGGCGTCGCCGAAGGCACTGCCGCCGGTTTCGGCTGTGGCGTGGGGCGAGCCACCGAAGCCCGAGGCGCCGACGAGGAAGTTCGGAATCGCCTTGAGAACACCGCCTGCGATGTAGCCGATGGAAACCGGAATATCGAGCAACGTCGAGGCCGTGTTCAGCGCCAGGGCCACGCCTTCCCCTGCGCTGATAAAGTCGCGGCTCTCGTAGTACTTCCGTTTGGTCTCCGCCAGCTCCTTGCCCCGCTTCAAGGCCTCGAGGTTCTCCTTGGCCTCGGCGATCTGCTGCTCGCGCACTGCCTTCACCGCCTCGAGAACGCGGAGTTCGTGGCCTTGGCGGAGCAGACTCAAGGCTTCGGCGTCCTTCTTCTCGAGCGCGCCCAGGAGAGCCGACGCCAGCGCCTTGACATCGTTGCAGACCTCGTTCGCCTTTTGCACGAGAACGTTGAAGCGATAGAGCGGCAACGGCGCGTTGAGATCGGCAAGGGCCGAGCTGATGTCGATGCCTGCGGCTGCGGCCTTGACCAGCGCGCCGGGGTCGATGGGCGGTTCGAACAGAGCGAGCTGGCGGACGACGCCCTCGATGTTCATGCAGTGCCGGATCTTGTACAGCCGATCGGCGACCGTGTCCCAGTAGGCCAGCAGCTTTTCGTTGTGCGGGATGCAGAAGTAGAGCATCGGCAGCGGCGGCGCCTCGAGAGCCTCGCCACCGCCGCCGGACGGCGCTGGCACCAGGTTCTCGACCTCGGTGAGCGCGTTCGGAACGGTGTCGAGCTGGTGTTCGAGCTCGTGGAAGGTCTCGAGGGGCGGCTTCGCCTCCGGCGGCACCTTCTTCGGCCGTGGCCCGAGAATTTCCGCGGCGAGGATATAAAGCTGGGTGGCTTGGTTGATGCTCTCCATGGAGTCCTGCCGGAAGAGGTAGTCTCCCCAGGCGATCAGGTTGTCTAGGTAGCCCATCACCACCGTCTTCTGATAGGCGACGGTGCGATAGTTGGCGATCCGGTGGGGCTCGAAAGGATTCCTCCGCCAATCGAGCACCTGGTCGTCGAGCGCTTTCTTGGCGTCGTCCGAGTAGCCGGGCCCGCTGGTGTCGCCGGCCAGCATGGCCATGATGTTCTCGATGCGCTGTTCGAGGTAGGCGGGATCGGTCGTTTCGAAGAACGGCTTGGTGATCCAGTACTTGCTCATCGCCGAGCCGCCCGGAATCTCGCTCTCGACCCCGACCGGATTGAAGATGAACTGGTACCAGTCGCACGCCTCCTCGAAGCGCTGGTTCTTGCTCAAGGCGTTGGCGATCAACAGCGGAGCGTGGAAGAAGAGCTCCCAGTTGTAGCCGGCATAGGCACCGTTCGGGGTGAAATCCACCACCTCGGCGGGATAGTACGCTTCGGTCCCCGGCTGGACCACCCACCCGGTGGGTTGGTAGCTCCGCGCGAAACGGAAGCCGGAATCCTTGAGCTGCGTCTCCCGCTTGAACAGCCCGAACAGACCTTCGAGGGGGTTGTGCAGCAGCCGGGCGAAGTCGCAGACGAAGGGGTGATAGAAGCTCAGGAAGTGGAACTGGCGGAACTGGAAGAACCAGCTCGAAAGAGCTCCCAGGTAGAGGTGCACGAAACGCATCCAGAAGCGGACGATGCGGTCCCGCACCTCCTCGTCGCTGAGCGGCGGTGTCGTTTCACCGGCGACGTGGCTGGCGAGGAACTGTTCGGCCTGCTCTCGCTCTGCAGCCGTCCAGGCGGTCAGATCGAGGGCCTCCGCCCAGGCCCGGAGCTTGCCTTCGAAGAACTCATCCCATTTGCGAGCCTCGGCTTTGATTTCCGGGTAGTAGCTGCGCAGGCTTCCGCCCACCTCTCGCTCTCCATCCCGCGTGCCGGCCGAGAGGCTCGGCAGCACGAAGAAGGTCCGCTTCTTGTCGGCGTAGAAGAAGGGAAGCCAGGTTCCCAGGGGCACGGGGCGAGGGTCACCGAAGGCGGTGTCCAGGGCCTGAAGCCCGTCCGCCAGGAGGCGATCCAGGTAGGACAGGTGCCACGGCGGTGCCACCTGGAAGAGCCACGGTGTCTGCATCAGGACCGGGGTGAGCGCCTGTTGGCGGTCGACACCGCTGGCCACAGGGCTTTCAAACGTCAGATCGTTCTCCGGGCTGTCGGCGCGCTCGGTCAGCTCCTGCCATTTGAGAAAGCTCGGATCGTCCCCGGTCGAAGCCGTCTCGGGCCGGAGAGCGTGGCGGAATTGGCCCACCAGATCAGCCTTCTCCGGTGCCCCGGAGCATCCCGAGATCTCGAAAGCGCCCCACAGACCGGCGGTGTACTGTTCCCGGCGATCCTCGTCCAGGTACACGCTGTAGCCGCTGTACTGGACACCGAAGCGGCCGTCGATCGTCGAACGATCGACGGCAACAAACTCGTAGCGTTGGCGCAGGATGTCCGTGTCGTAGGCCAGGCTTTCGGCGTGATCTTTCGAAACTCGCTTCGGAGACCACTTGCCTCGGCGGTAGTCGCTGACTGCCATCTGCAAGCGGAGCCGCTTCTTGGCCTTCTGAACGGTGACGCTGGACTGGCCCGCCGTCGGGGTGGGCACGGAGCTGTTCCCGGCTTCGTCGGGCACTTCGGTGAACACCGGCCAAAACAAAAAGAGCCGCTGGTTCACCACGGCAGGAATCAAGTAGTCCCCCTGGATGTCGAGGTCCACTTTCTCCCAGGGAGTCCACTGTCGATAGTCGTAGCGGCGGTAGTAGTAGAGATGAGGCTCGGCGCCTCGGGTCCGCCCGAACACGTGGAGGAGGGTGTCGTCGCCATCATCTTGCTGGCAGAAGCCCGCGATCTCGAGCCGAGCCACGCCGTCGAGTTTCTCGAGGTAGTTGGCGAAAGCGGCCTCGACGGAATCCTGACTGATCTCGTTCTGGAGCAGCTCCTGTTCGAGGTCCTTGAAGAAGGGCGAGCGATCGCTCTTGAGCTCCGGCAGGATCCAATTCTCCGGCCACAGCCAGACCTTCCAGTTGGCCTCCCAGGGGCGATACTTGCTCAGCCACTTCCACCAGCGCCAGGCGCTGTCGCCGTCGGGGCCGTCGGCTTGCACTCTCACTTCCGGCTCGATGCCCGCGAAGCAACGCTGCACGAAGAGTTGAACCGAGCCAGAAGCCTGGACCAGCCGGCTGGTGAGCTGGCACGCGCCCATCTCGACGTCGAGCAGGAAGTAGGCGTAGAGGTCGTTGGTGTTCTGCCATTTGCCCGTGGGGGCGTCGGCCGGTCGGGCCTGTGTGAGCAGATAAGCCGCCAGCGCGTCGCGCTTGCGCTCGCGGAGGACATCCTGGATCTCCGCGCTCAAGGCGAGCCAGGTCTCTCCGCCGAGCTTCGCGCGCAGGATGGCCTTGAGCGCTTGGGCATGGGATCCTGCCATCGCCGGGGACGCGAAGCTCTTCACGGTCGCGACATCGGAGCCGAGGCTTTCGACGAAGTAGAAGACCCGCCTCATCCGCTCCCAGGTCTCGGCGAGCAGGTAATCGTCGGGATACGCGCAGTCGAGGGCTCCAACCAAGGCCTGGACCTCCGTCGCCCGCCACGAGCTATTGACTCGTTCCACGTCGGCGGCGAAGTCGGCCGGCGTGGCGTAGCTTCCCGAGCTCAACGCGGCAAGCACTTCGAGCAAGGTGATGTCGAGCTCCGGGAGGCTGGCGCGCAGGCGCAGCAGGCGGCTGGTGCGCAGCAGGCAATCCACGCTTGCCGGCTCGCCAGCGGAATCGAGAGGCAGAGCGCCGAAGTCCACCAATTTTCCGCTCGCTGTCAGGCTCCGGAGGCGCTCCCACTCCGCCAGGCTGAGCTGCCACTTCGACCCCAGAGCCGCGACGCGCAGGGCCCAGAACCAGCCGTCGAAGGTGGTTTTCAGCGTGGCGTAGTCCACCACCCCGACGCCGTCGGCGAAGGGCCCGCAGAGGTGCTCGAGCAGCGTCGCCGGCAGCAGCGGGTACCCGGTGAGCAGCCGCCGCGTGAGCGCCTCCGTCATGCCGAGCTCGGCAGCGGCCCTCTGGATGGCCAGGCCCTCGGCCCGAGTCCTCCCGAGATAGGCGAGGGCCTTGCGCACGGCGCGGTCGAGATTGCCGGCCAGGTTGTCGGCCGCCGGGTCCGGATCGCGCAGGGGCAGCGCGAGATCGGCATCCTCGAGCCACAGCTCTTGCGGCGGGAAGACAGCCGTTCTGGGCCTCGTGTACAACTCCTCGACCGCAGCGCGGAAGCTCGCATCGGCCGAGAGCTCATCGAGCGCGGCCTTCTCGGCGGGCGAAAGGATGCCGATCACCTTCAGCAGGCGTTGTTCGAGGTCGTACGAGATCCGCTGCGCCAGGGCGGCGTCGCCGAGGCTCGCGAAATCGACGGCCGCGGGCAGGGCGGTGAGCGGCGCCGTGAACACCGGATCCAAGAACTTCAAGGCCAGGCGGGGGGCCTGGAAGAACTGCTCGACCGCCTCTTGGTACGCGGCGAGGCCGGTGACCGCGACGAGCGAGGCGTCGGTCGAGAGCCTCGCCTTCTCCGCTCCAGTCATGAGCCCCGTGAAGCGCACGACCGGCTCGTAGCGAATGGGAAGGTTGTGGGGGGCGCCCGTGATCGAGGCCGGGAAGGCGAAGCCAGAGGGCAGGTCTGGCACGGGTGCCGCGGATCCCGGCGTGGCGAACAGCTTCTCGATGCCCTGTTGGTAGGAAGCGAGCCCCGTCACGGCTGCCAGCGCGGCGTCGCCGAGCAACACACCGCGCTGGGCGGCGGTCATGGTTCCGGCGAAACGCAACACCGGGCGGTACTCGATCCGGATCGGCTCCACCCCGCCTGTGATCGCCGCCGGGAAGGCGAAGGAGGCCGGCAATCCCCCGACCGAGATCTCCTGCACCAGCTCGTCGCGGAGGGTCTGGAGGAAGAGCCGCGCCTCGGCTTCGCTCCGGTGCAGCTGCTGCAGCAGGCTGGTCAGCAGCGCGTCCAGGCGCTCGACGTCCGCCGCCGGCTCGAGAAACTCGTATTGCCCGGGGTCGAACTCGCCGCGGAGGGCCTGGAGGTCGGTTCGAAGCGCCTGCAGGAAGCGGGCGGCGTCCGACTCCTTCACCGCCGCCTTCGCCGAACGATCCGCCCCGAGCAGCCAGCCCAGCTCATCGGGCGTGAAGCCGGTGTTGCGCAGGTGATCGACTTTCTCCACGAAGTCCAGAGCCGTCTTCGGGTCGGCGAAGGCCGGCACAGAGACGCCCGGCCCGACGGATCGCACGATGTCCTCTTGGAGCAGCTGCAGCACCCTCTGCCATTCGCCGGCATCGAGCTTGAGGAGCTTCGCCAGCCAGGCCTGCCGCCAGAGGAAAGAAAGGTTTCCGAGCGTCAGGTCGTCGCTCGAGTAGGGCTCGCCGTCCGAAGCCCGAGTGAGCCCGGCGAACACTTCGAGGTCCGCTTCGCGGATGCCGAGCGCGGCGAGAATCACCGGCCGATGCCCGGAGATCTTCTCCACCGTCGGCTCGGCGACGGCGACCGCCGCCACGGCGAAGGCCGGATCGAGGGGTTGGAGTAGCTTCTTGTTGAGGAACAGGCTCTGGTAGAGCCCGTCCGCCCGCTTCTCATGCGCCCGGGTGAAGCGAGTCTCGGTGTTCAGATCCTCGAAAAGGGCGCACAACTGCTCGACGGTCGCCTTCGCGCCGAGCCGGGTCTTCAGCCGGGCGAGGTCGTAGAGATGGATCAGAAACCTCTCATCGAGCGAGCCATCGCCGACGCCGGGGCAGCGCACGGCCAGATCGAGCTCCCAGGGCTGCCAGCCGCTGAGCTTCCGCGCCAGGCGCAGAAAACGGTGTAAGCGGTCGAGCTTCGCTTCGTCCAACCCCTGGAGCACCTTCTTGTGGGTGTCGCAGGAGGCGTCGAGGTGCTGGATGGTGAGGTCGCCGTCCGGGTTGAGGAAGGGCAGGTCGAGCAAGGCCTGCAGCTCCTCGTATTCGAGGCCGGTCTTGCGCAGGAAGGTCTTGACGTTCGCGACCGAGGTCTCGGCGTCGGCCACGGGCTCCAGCCAGGCCGCGTTCCCGCTCTCCCCCCAGACCGCCTGCTGGCCCGCCGGCGTGGTGTCGGCCACCAGGATGAGGCGCTTCTCGTCGAAGGGCGCGGCGGGATCGCAGCTGATGCCGAAGTATTCCGCGGCGATCTCGCCTTCGCTGGGGTTGTTCGGTGCGCTCGGGCCCCGGAAGCTACGCATCAGATCCCAGCGCTGCAAGCCGCTGCGTTGAAAGCCGGCACGGACTTCCTCGGCGAAGAGATCGAAGGGCAGGGAGAAGGCTCGATTCCGCTGCTCTTCGCGTCTCGCATCGCCGTCCGGGAAGAGATCGAGAGGCACTGCGAGCGGGTGCCTCGCGGCTCGCAGCTTCTTGTAGGCCTCGCCGTTCACGTGGGCGGGATAGGCCCGGAGCTCCTCGCTGCTGGCCTTGGTGTTCGGCAGCAGCTGGGCGAAGAAGTGCGCCGTCGCCTTCTTCTTCAGCAGATAGGTCGCGTCGCTACCGTGCACCACCCAGCGGTCCGAGTTGGACGGGTCGAGCTGGGACAACACGAAGTCGTCGCCGTAGGCCACGTTCTCGGCGTCGAGAGCCGCCCGGACCGCGGCTTTCGCCGCCGCTTCGCCGGAGGGAATGGCGGCGAGCGCCGTCAGCTCGACGTCGTTGCCGCCGGCGGCGTCCACAGCCGCCTCGAGCACCTCGCACACCACGTCCACGTAGGGCAGCGGGGTGAGCGCGTTCTCGCAGCCCAGCTCGAGATAGCCGAGGTCGGGCCGCCGGTCGAAAAGGAGGTCGCGCACCGAGAAGAAGCCGCCGCCGGCCTTGGCCTTGAGGCTCGAACGGTCGCGCAGGTAGAGCAGAAGATCGGTGAAGTAGGCGGCCGGGCTCAGGGCCGAACGACAGTGCTCGCAGTGGCAGAGGTCGCCGGTCTGGAAGAGGTTGTTCCAGTTCGGGAACTTCGCCAGCGCGGAAGAGCCGCCCTTGAGAACACCCGGCAGGGCTCGCGAATCGAGGGACGCGAGATCGCCGACAAGAGTGAGGGCGCCGGCGTGGGTGTCGGCGGCACGGTTCCAGGCCACGCGCGCGGATTCCGGCGTGAAGCCCGGGCGCTCGCCGTATCTGCGCACGAATTGGCTCTCGCCGAGCCGGTAGACCCTCTGCGCCGAGTGGAGCCCATCGGCCAGCAATGTGTCAGTCGCCTCGAAGCTGGGCGCCAGCTTGAAGACGCGCTGCACCGCCTTGAGCTCGACCCGGAACGAGGAGTTCCCGCCGAGCGCACCGGCCTGGTGGTCCAGGAACTCGTCCACCGGCGAGCGCAGCAAGTCGAAGTTCGGATGACGATCGAGGATCCGGCCCAGCTCTTGGCCGTGCTTGAGACCGGCGGCGCCGCCCGTGGCGAGCGCCCGTTCGAGACCGCCGGCGAAAGCGGCCGTGGGGAACGCCTCGCGGAACTGGCGCTCGAGCATCCGCGCGTAGAGCTCGGCCTCCGGAGCCGCCATCAGGCCGGTGGGATCCGTGAAGCCCAGAGGCAGCGTCACTTCCCCGCCCTCGTGCTTGCGCACCACGAGATCCACCCATTCGCCGGGGCTGCGCCGGGCGAGGGTGCGGATGTCCTCGGGCCGGCGGATCTTGAACTCTTCCTTGAGCATCTTGACCACGGAGAAGTCTCCCCGGGTCAGCTCCGCGAGCTGATAACTCGTGCGCAGGTCGGCGATCTCGGCTTTCTTGAAGGCTGGATCCTTCTCCAGACCGGCCACGAGCTCGGGGGTCAAAGCCCGATGCTCCTGGAACAGGCGGGCGAACTTCGCCTGTTGGGCCGTGCCCGCGATCCCGGCGTGCTCGAGCGCCATCCTGACGAAGGTCGGCGCCTCCTCGTCCCCCAGCACCAGCCGACCGACCCGCGCGAGAAAGGCCTCGATCCAGCCGTCTACGTGGTCGCGGAAGCGGGTGGCGATCTCGCGCCGGTTGAAGCCCCGCACGAGCGCCTTGCGCACGGCTCGGGCGTCGAGACTGGGCAGAGCCGTCGTGACGGTTTGCAGCTGCGTTCTCAGGTCGCGGGACTCGACGTAGTCGAACCACGAGCCGCCGAGCAAGGCGAACCAGAATTCCGCTTCGAGTCCATGCCCCGCGAGGCGGTGCGCGAGCACGAAGCGAGCGAGATCGCGCTTCTCGAAGCCGCACTCGCCGGCGAGGAAGCTGAGGTCCTGGTGTTCTCGATCCTCCTCCAGGGCTTCGATCTCGACCTTGCCGAGCAGCGGCGCGATCGCCGCGCCGATCCTCTCGAACAGCGGTGGCGGTGCCTTGCGCTCCAGGGGGATCGTCAGGTCGATCTCCGCCTTGGCCGGGGCATTGAAATGCACCGGCGAGGCGACGAGGAGCGAGCCGTCGGCCTCGAAGGCCCGGACGACGAGGTCCGCCGACCCTCGCTCCTGGTTCAGGAACTGCCGCTCGGAGTACTCGATGCTGTAGGCGCCATTGCGATCGGTGTGCGCTTCGCCCAGCGACTGCTCCGCGCGCAGATCCCGATCGAAGGCGACGATTCTGGTTCGAACCTTGGGCAAGCCGTCGACGAAGCGGAGCCGACCGGCCACGACGAAATTGCGAGGGTCCGGGGATGGGTCGGTGCTCTGAGTGCTCATGGTCTTCCTCCCTCGGCCTCATCTCCTGCGCCATCGGCTCGCCTTCTCGGCGAGGCGCGGCAGGTCCCGCCCGCGCTACCAGCTGCTCTCGCTTCCGGCAGCGCCGCGGGCGCGATGAAAAGCCATCACCAGGGCCGTGATCGCCCGAGTATCGGCCCGCCCGTCCATGAAGATGTCCGGATCGGGCTGCACCAGGGCCACACCACGGCCGTATTCGATGTGAAATCGGACGGTCAGCTCGTTGGCTGCCGAGTCCTCGAAAACCGCTTCGTAGTCGCAGTCTCCGAGCGCTGAGATCTTGGTGGGTCGTAGTTTCACCGGAAAACTCCTCCTGAAACGAATCTCCTCACCCAGGATGCCGACACCTCGTAGGTGACGCCCGGGAGCGGGTCTCGAACGCGGAATCTCCCCCTGGCGATCGGCTCGATCAGCACGGCGTGGCCGCGGCCGCCGGGAGCCTGGAGGATGGCAGCCATCGGTCCCTGTCGGGCCGCGGACAGAGCCTCGGAGGCGTCGGTGAAGTAACCGCCTCGCCAGGCCTCGGAGCCCGCCAGCCGGTTGAGCTCGGTCCTCAAGGCCACCGGGTCCGACCACTCGCCGAGTCTCGACAGCAGCTGGGCCTCGGTTACCGAGCCCCCGGTGAGCATCTCGCCCGCGGCGGAAACGCAGGAGCCGCCGCTGCACTGGGCGACCGAGCCACCCCGGCGCACGTTGGTCGCCTCGTTGACCCAGGGCCCGGAGTACTCCGACGGCTGCACGCGGGTGCTCGGCCTTCGGGTGCCGGTCGAGGCGCGACTTCTGCGGCCTCCGCCGGCGACCTCCGGAGCCACCGACGACCGCCCTGGAGCCGTGCGCGGCGCGGGCGCTCGGGGCGTCACCGCGCGGGCGACTCCCTCCGCCAGGAGAGCCGTTTCCACGGCGCTCAGAGTGGTTCGGTGAGCGGCCTGGCCCGCGTCGCGGTAACGGCCCTCTCTCAAGGCGGTGATCATCTGGTCGCCGTGCTCGAAAATCCCGTAGGCGGGGTTCAGCACCTGATTCACCGCGACGTAGTACCCCCTCGCGCCGCCCCCTTGTTGCTGGGCCGCCGTCTGGATCCTGCCGCCCAGGTGCCGCACCTCGGCCACGGTGGCCGCGGTAGCGACGCCGGTCGGGCCCGCGGCCATGTACTGAGGATTGTCCTGGAGCTCGGTCAGGGTTCGCTGGGCTCGGGCCACCCCTTCTCGGGCCAGACTCACCACCGTGTTCACCTGGCCCTGGACGACACCGGTCACGAACTCACGACGGGCCTGGGCGGGGAAGGTTCGAGCCACCGAGCCGACCATCGGAATCGTGGCGACCAGAGGATCCGCCAGGTAGTCTCGGAAGAATTCCCAGCCGTTGCGCCCGCTCGGGTCGTAGAGCCGGATCGGATTGCGATTCACATAGGCATAGAGGTTGGTGCCGTCCGAGAGGAAGGCCGGGTCCGGGCTCATCCAGATCCCCAGCCAGGGCGCATAGTAGCGGGCCCCATGGTAGTAGAGGCCGCTCTCCTCGTCCCGCTCCTGGCCGGTGTACCGGTAGCGTTTCGGTGTCTCGAGCTGCGCGCTCACGGCCTGGTAGGAGGTGCTGCCGTAGGGCGTGTATTCCTCGTAGGAGAGAATCCGTCCTCGACCATCCAGCTCGAGGCTCGCCGAGCCGAGGTGGTTGGCGAGCTGGTAGCGCACGAGCTGCGCCGGCCCGGTGCCAGTGCCCTGGGTGCGGGTCTCCACCACGGCGATGCGCTGCTTGGTGTCCATCAGATGCAGCGTCTCGCGCACGAGCGGGCTGCCGACTCTCCGGCGGTAGATCTCCAGACCGCCGAGGTAGATCCGCTCCTCCTCGAGCTGGCCGGAGGCCGCTTCGGTGACCTTGCGCAGGCGTTGGCCGGTGGAATCGTAGACGTACCAGCTGCGCTCGCCCTGGTGAGCAGCGCCGTCCCCGTCTTCCGGGTTCACCGCCTGGCGTCGCGTCATCTGCAGGCGATCCTCGAAGTCCCAGCGCATTTCCTCGAGCTGCGGCAGCCGCAGCAGATTGCCGTGGTCGTCGTAGCCATCGCCGCCCGCGCTGTAGGTCTCGAGAGTGTCGCCGACGGCCGAGCGGGTCAGGCGATTGCTGCGCTCGCCGGGCTCGAGCTGGCTCGCCTCCTCGTAGTGGTAGCTCCGCAGCCAGCCGGGATGAGCGGGATCGCTGCCCCGGTGCTGCAGTGAGAGGAAGTTGCCGGCGGCGTCGTAGCGGTACCGCTCCAGGTATCGGCCGAGTGCCTGGCCATCACCGGGATGCTGCAGCCCGGCCCGCGGGACGTCGTTGTAGGAGTGCGGAATCGGCGCCCTGCCCACCTGCCCCAGGTGCTCGCGACCGGTGGCTTCGATCAGCCGATGGAGGGCGTCGTAGGTGTATTCGGCGCTCGGCTCGACGCGGGTGTTCTTGAAGAAGATCGTCTGCTGCGCGTCGTCGCGAACGGAAGTGACGTTGCCCGCGGGATCGTAGGTGTAGTGCAGGTTCTGCAGCTGGCAGCCGGGCCAGCCGGCGGGCGGCGGCTGGGGGCAATCGTCGGGAAAACCGGCACCATCGCGCACCGTGAGCAGCTGCACCAGACGGAACGTCAGCGGGTCGTAGCGGTAGGTCGTTGTGACGCCGTTGCCCTGCTCGATCGAGAGGCGCTGGCCCCGGGCGTTGTAGTGGATGTTCCGCACCGCCGGCAAGCTCGCTGTAGCCGGATCGAGCAAGCTTGAAGGGAGATCGCTGCAGTCGAGCCAAGCGTTCACCTGCTCCAGCAGGTTGGCCTTGTTGTAGACGGGCTGGACGACGTTGAGCCGGGTGCCGGGCTCGTCGCTGTGGGGTGCCACGGATTGAGAGACACGGTTGAGGGCGTCGTAGCGGGAGCGACTCGCGTAGCTCTCGGCTTCCAGGGGCACCGTGGCCAGCCAGTCCGGAGCGGCCCGATACGACTGCGCCAGGCGGCGCTGGCTGCTCAGCAAGTTGCCTTTGAAGTCATATTCCTCGTGGTGGACGACGCCGGCCTGGTCGTAGAGCTCGCAGACCCTGCCACGCAGATTGCCCGCCTCCGGGTCTGGCAGGCTCTCGCCGTAGACGGCGCGCCAGACGAGCGCCTCCGCGCCCGGCCCCGTGCGCACGAACGAGCCGATCGGCCGCCGGCCGGCATCGTAGGCGCTGCGGTGCCGGTGACCGCCGCTGTCCCAGGCGTAGAGCGGGTTCCCGGCGACGTCGTTCAGGATCCAGCGCTCGCCCGCCTCCATGCTGGCCTGGTGCACCAGATTGCCGAGCATGTCGTGGTCGTAGCGCATGACGAGGCGCCCACTGGCGTCCCAGACCTCGCGCTGGTTGCCTTCGATATCGAGCCGGATCCGGGCGGCGTGGAACTCCTCGACGGGCGGAGCGCCCGCCGGTGTGTCGCTGTACTGGGCTCGGTTGTGGGCGAGGGTGAGGAAGGTGCGACCGAGCGAGTCGGCGTGGGCGACGGTGGGTGTCGCGGCATGGCTGCGGCTCTTCTCGGCGGCGCCGGTCTCCCGGGCTCGATCGACCGCATCGGGGTAGCGGGCCGCGAAGGCCGCGGCGTGGGCCGCATCGGTGCGCAGCGCATGCCAGGTGGGCAAGTAGTCGATGCCGGCCAGGCGAGCGAAGAAGGGACCGGCATCGGCATCGGTCGCCGGGTCGGCGATCAGGAGCGTGTCGTGGGCATCCCAGGTCTCCTGGCGCCAAGGGTCGAAGACCACTTTCTCCCAGCTGTGGTCGGGATGCAGGCTCGCCACGACCCTTCGGACCGGATCGTAGAAGAGCACCGGGCTCACGCCGATCCGGACGTCGAACTCGAAGCGATGGGTGTCGGTGAAGAAGGGCTCGTAGCGGCGGACCGGCTCGCCCTTGTTGTTGAAGACGGTCCAACCGCTGCCGGCCCAGCGGGGGCTCACCTCGTCCGGCGTCATCACCGGCAGACCGTCCGCCGCCAGCAGGATCCTGCCAGCGGCGTCGCGCTGGGGCACCGGCCCCGGCTCGGCCTGGATCTTCTTCTGGATCTCGCGGCCGAAGCCGTCCGAGTAGGCGAGGCTCACCTGGATCCCGGCCGGCTGGCCCGCGGGGAGCTCGCTCGCATGGGTCTCGCGGACGATTGCGACGGTGACCGCGGGCGGCCTTTTCAGCGGATCGGGCTCGCGCCGGTAGGCGCCCAGCTCATGGACGACGCGGGTGGTGGCACCGGCGAGGAGCACCGCCGCGAGCGGCCCCTCGGGATCGGCCAGGAGCCGATCGATTTCGTCCTGCGTGAGGTCGGGAGCGAATCCGTCCAGCGAATCGCCCTCGGCGGCGGCAGGGGCGGGCTTGGCCAGGACCGCGGTGGCGACCACCCGGCCCAGGGCGTCGAAGGCGACCGCCGAGCGGTTGCGGTTGGGATCCATCACCAGCGCCGGCTGCAGAACGCGGTAGTCCTGCCCTCGCCGCTGGAGGGGCTGGTCGGGGTCGGCGCTTCGTTCGCCGGCCGTGATCCGGTTGCCCAGGGGATCGCGGGTCTCCTCGACCAGCAAAGAGTAGGCGTCGTAGCCGACCCGGCTCTCGGTGCTCACCGCGCTCGTATGGAACGGGTCGCGGTAGCGGTGCGGCAGGAAGAAATGCTGCCGGGCGTAGGCCAGCTCCTCGGCGGGCGTATGGGCCGGGTCCGGGGAGTAGAAGATCCGCCCGGCGGGGATCCACCAGTCGGCGTCGCCCTCGGTGTGGCAGTAGCCCCCTTCCTCGCCGAGCAACGCCTCGGAGACGCGGCCGCCGTAGACCTGCGAAACCAGGCCCGGCGTGAAGGCGAGACGGTACCTCTCGTACGGCAGCGCCAGGGATCCCATCTCGCCGAGCGCCAGAGGCCCATCCAGGCTGTCGGCGCGGTAGTAGGTGCGGGCGTGCTCCACCCGGCGCTTCTCCAGCCGCCCGGCGGTGGGGGCTCTCTCGTAGTCGAGCGGGAGGGCGCTCTCCCCCGCCTCGAGCACCTCCTCGAAGGAAAAGCGATCCCGCCCCGCCGGCAAGGCCAGGCCGGTGAGCTCGCAGGTGCGGGACTCGCACGGCAACGGCGTGCGGTGATCCTCGGCCGTGTCCACCGCATGGGTGAGCCGGCTTTCGCTGTAGGTGATCAGCGTCTCCGCTTGCCGCGCCTGGTCGGCAGGCGCCAGGCTCGGGTCCGGTTGGCGCCGCCCGTAGCCGATGGCCGCGGACTTGAGAACGTTGCCGAACTCGTCCACTTCCAGGGTCAGCGCATGGCCGATGCGAGGATCGACCGGCTTGCGCTCGTAGTGGTAGCTGATCGACTCCCGAGCATGCGCCAGGAACACGCCGTGGCGGTTGCCGCCCCGCGGTTGCAGCCTGCGAAGGGTGAAGTTCTGTTCGGTGACGGCATAGGGGTGCTCCGCCTCCTCCGTGCCGTCTGCGGCATAGACCTCTTGGCGCAGCATGGAACCCTTGAGCGCGCGGCAGGCTTCGCGTTCTTCCTCGGGGCTGAGGGCGTGGGGCAGAACGGTGTCCGGCAGCAAGGTGCCGAAGAACTCCTCGAAGGCGGCGTCGTAGCCTGGCTCGCTCGGCTTGGGGGCGCCGTAGTACTCGGCCGCGAAGTGCTGACTGACTTCCTCGACCTCGTCGTAGACCCCGGTGTGGAACCAGCTCCTGGTAACCACCGGGGGGAGGTGCGAGGAGGCGTCGGCAAGGTTTTCGGCGGGAGCCGCTCCGCCCGCCAGCGCGGCGAACTCCTCGGTATCCCATTGGTCGACTCGGCCGAAGCCGCGGAACTCGCGCTCGACGCCGTCGAAATAGCCGTGGTGGTACTCGTAGCGAGTGACGAAACGGTTGCCGCTCACGCGATCGAGGGTCACCAGGCGCTCCACGACCTGCACCGGGAACGGCAGCCGCGTCACCCAGGGCCGGCCGTCGCGCTTGTCTTTGAGATAGAAGTACGTCGAGGGTGCGTAGTGGATCTCCGTCTCGGCGCCCAGGTTGTTGATCGATTTGATCAGCAGATGCGGCTTGGTGCCGCCCATCAAGTCGAGGTAGCGCATCGGCCGGCGAGCGTCGCCGGGCAGGGGCGAGGACCACACCAGGCAAGCCGTGCCGTTTCCCAGCAAATCGGCCGTGATCACCGTGGAGTCGTCGTCGAGGTGTGGCAAGGGTTCCAGACACCGCGCCTCGCTCAGCCGATTGCCGGATTGATTGAAGTAGATCCGTGCGCCCTCGCGATGGAGATAAATCACATCGTTGGTGCCCGAGCCATCGATGTCGGCCAGGCGGATCCGCCGTTGGTCGAAGTGGTCCGGATGGTCGAACCACGGCGCGTTGTCCAGGGTGACCTTGGCGCCGAAGCGGCCGTAGCCCAGGTTCGGCCAGTAGCAGACCTCGCCGTTGCGGATGCGCACCAGATCGCTGAGGCCGTCGCCGCCCATATCGGCGAGGTAGACAGACTGCGTGCCGTCGGCGAACACGAGTCGCGGCCCGCGCTCCTCGTCGAGAGGCCCGCGAACCTGCCGGGCCGGGCCGAAACCCTCCTCCGCCAGCGAAGGATGCCAGGTAAAGACATCCTGCTCGGTGATCAAGACGTCGGCATGGCCATCGCCATCGAGGTCGATGAACCTCAGATTCGGGTCCCGCGTGTCGCGGCCAAGGCAGGAGCGGAACGGACGGAAAGGCAGCCAGCCTTCCCCGGTGTCGTGCTCGTAGAACCCGGGCACGGGGCCATCGAGCACCACCAGGTCCGGCTGGCCGTCGCCGGCCAGGTCCAGGAACTGCGCCTGCCCGCCGGCCAGGCTGAGGTTCGGCTTGCTGGCCACCCGCTGCAGCGGCGCGAACTCGACCCCTCGCTCGCTCAGAGGGCTGAGATTGCCCTTGTAGAACCAGGCGCCGGCCTGCTCGGTGAGGATGCCGGGGATGCCCTCGCCGTGGAGGTCCACCCACTGGTTTCTGGAGCCGTCGAGGCCCGCGGGCTGGTTCTCGAGACTCGCCGCATCGACCTCCTGGACCCGATCCTGGATCGCCGCCTTGCTGTACTCGAACTCCAGCGGCGGCAGCGACTTCTGGAGATAGGTGGCGTATTCGGCGCCGTCCCTCACGATCACCGGCTGCGTGTCGTCGCGCACGTAGCCCGATTGGGTGACGCCGCGAAGAAACGAGGCCAGACGGCTGCTTCCGCCATGGCCGAGCTCCTGTTGGAGGGTGACGGGCTGTGTGTAGTCGAGGTCGGCGTAGTCGAATTCGATGCCCTGCACCAGACCGTCGTAGCCCTTCTCCCCGCTGGGCAGATCGGGGATGTGATGGAACATCAGAACGCGCCGGCAACGGCGGTAGGTGCGCACTTCGAAGCCGGCGCGGTAGGAGGAGAAGGGATCCGGGCGGGCCGCCCAGGAGGTTCCGGCCGCGGTGGAAGCTCGGGCGAATCGATGTTGCTGGGCCTCCGGCCGGGTCGGGTCGAGATCCACCTGCTCGCAATGGGCTTCGTCGTAGTCGAAAACCACTTCGAACAACCAATCCGCCTGGCTCAGATCCGGCTCGATCAGCCGCGAGACGCGGTTGCCATAGCGAATGCGCTTCAAGTAGCGGTTGGCCGTCCGGGATCGGCCGCGCTCGTTCGCCTGGCTCCGATCGACGTTGCGTTCATCCTCCGCCGCATACTGGTAGACGATAGCGTTGCCTTTGTCGTCGTAGCTCTCGCTGATCAGCCAGGAGAAGACCCGAGTGGAGTGCTCGGCGTCGGCATCGCTCGGATCGAAGATGCGGCAGCCGCTGTCTCGGCCGTACAGCGTGGTCACGTTGTCGCGGCTGATCGATCGCCAGTGGATCGCGCCGGTCGCGCGCTCGGTCCAACGCTCGATCCGCGCGAACAAGCCCTCGATGCGCGGGCGGTAGCGGTGGATGAGGTAGCCGGGAGCGGTGGTCCGGTCCTCGAAGCGGGTGCCGTCCGGGCGCAGCACGGGCACCAGGTCTTCGGCACCGGAAAGGACGTAGACGTCGGATTCCTGGTCGTCCAGGTACTGAGGCAGCCCCTTCTCCGTCTTGCGGGTGATGGCAGGGAGAGTCAGGCTCCAGCCGAGGCCGAAGGGGCCATTGCCGGAAGCGGAGTCGTAGGCGAGGGAGAGTTGGGGGCCGAATCCGGAGCGACCCGCGGTCATGGGGATCGGCACGGACATCGAGCCGGTTCCCGACACCGGATTGGCGGCGAACTTCTCGCCCATGCCCCGGATGGCACCGCCGCCCTTGGGCAGCGAAATACTGGGAATGAGAGACTTACGATCGCCTTCGCGCTGGGACTTCGCTGTCTCCACTGGCGTCATCGCTCACCCTCTCTCTCCACCGACCCACGATGCCCCGTGTGCGCCTACCGCTGCTTCTTTGCGTTCCGGCCCGCGGAACGCATCACCCCCCCTCCTCTTGCAACACTCGCCGGCACCTCTCGACTTCCCATTCCGAGCTGGAGTTCTCGCAGCGCCAGAGCCGAGCCGCCGGCCCGACAGGCGCTCTACAGAGGCCGCTGTCGAACCTCACTCTCGACCTTGGTGACTCTCTTTCTTTCGAAGCGAATCGAGATGGAGCGCTGGCCCACCGCGCCCGGACTCGAGCGCCCTGCCTGCGTAACATCGTCCCTGTCGCGAGCGTAAGGCAGTTCAGAGGCCCATCTTCCAGCTCTCGCCCCTTTCGCCACAGGTTCGCCGTCTCGGGGCGCCGGCCGGGCAGCTAAGACGGCGCTGAAGGACTTTCCAGGAGGAAAACCATGCATCCGCTCAAGAAAGCTGCGCGTGTGGCAGGGCTGTTCTATCTCGTGGTGGTCATCGCGGGGCCGTTCACGCTGCTTTATGTTCCGGGCAAGCTGTTCGTGCCCGGGAACGCTTCGGCGACCGCCGCCAAGATCCTCGAGCACCTCCCGTTGTTTCGCGCCGACATCGTCCTCTCGCTGGTTTCCGAGCTGTTTTTCCTGCTCACCGTGCTGGCCCTCTTTCGATTGCTCAAAGGCGTGAACCTGGAACTCGCCGCGTTGATGGTGATCCTGGTTCTGATCGACGTGCCGCTCGCGTTCCTGGGCACCGCCAACCAGGTGGCGACCCTCAAATTCCTCACCGACCCCGGCTTCCTGAGCGTTTTCGACCCACCGCAGCGCGACGCCCTGACCTTGCTGCTCACCTACTTCGACAAACAAGGCGTGTTCGTCTCGGAGCTCTTCTGGGGCCTGTGGCTCCTGCCGTTGGGCGTGCTGGTCTACAAATCCCGCTTCCTGCCCCGTTTCCTGGGTGCGTGGCTGTTCGCCAACGGTCTCGCCTACCTGGCCCTCTCCACCACCGGCATCCTCTGGCCCGGGTACTCGAAGGGGCTGATGTCCCTCATGACCCCCTTCCTCCTCGGCGAGATGGCCCTGATGCTCTGGCTGATCACCGTCGGTGCCCGCGTTCCCGAGGAGCCGGGCCGAGCCCAGCTGGCGTAGAGTTGCCCCACCCTCGGCATGGACCGGCGGGCCGGTGGCGCCCGGCCCCCTCGAGTCTCCAGCCCTACTCGGAGCCCGATGATCGACAAGATCGCCAGCCGCACCGCCCTGCGCGTTGCCCTTCACCGGGCCGCGCATCAACTCCTGGACTCGCCGCCCATCTTCGCCGACCCCTTCGCCGCGGCGCTGCTCGGCGTCACGGCGGAGCAGCTTCTTGCCGACCCGGGCCTGCTCTCCCCGTTCGGCCGCGCGGTGCGCGCCTTCGTGGCGGCTCGCAGCCGAAGGACGGAGGACCGCCTCGCCGTCGCCGTGGCCGCCGGGGTGCGCCAATACGTGGTGCTCGGCGCCGGGCTGGACACCTTCGCGCTGCGCAACCCCTTCCCCGGGCTGCGGGTGTTCGAGGTGGATCACCCGGCCACCCAGGAACTCAAGCGGGAGCGCATCTCGGCGGCCCAGCTCCCTGCCCCGTCCGCCCTCGCCTTCGTGGCGGTGGACTTCGAACAGCAGGCGCTCGCCCAGGCCCTGGAAGCCGCGGGCTTCGCAGCGCGTGAGCCGGCTTTCTTCTCCTGGTTGGGCGTGGTGCCGTACCTGGAGCCGCCGGTGGTGTTCGAGACGCTGCGCTTCCTGGCCTCGGTGGGCCCTTCGGTGGAGGTGGTGTTCGACTACTCGGTGGACCCGAGCCTGCTGACCGGCCCCGAGCGGGGCTTTCTGGAAGTCTCCGCCCGAAAGGTGGCGGCGGCCGGAGAGCCGTTCCGCAGCTCCTTCTTCCCGGCCCAGCTCCAAGCCGAGCTCCGGCGGCTGGGCTTCGAGGATCTCGAGGATTTCGGCCGCCAGGAGCTCAACTCTCTCTACTGCCAGGGCCGCGGCGACGGGCTGGAGCTCCGCGGCGATGTGGGCCGCCTGCTCTCCGCTCGCCGAACCGCCGGCTGAGGGCCGCCGCTAGGAGGCCTGCGCCGGAGCCGCCGG
>CALMKX010000092.1 GCA_937867335.1 uncultured Acidobacteriota bacterium | reverse complement strand
GCTGGCCACCAGCCCGCCCGGTCCCTCCACCGATTCCGGTTCAATGGCATCCGATGCACCAGTAGCCGTCTCTCCCCTCAGAACGACGGCGAGCGTTTCCGTCATGACGTAGCGGCGATGCGATTCGATTGCCGCTGCCGCCTCCGGATCGGCAAGGTACGCGATCTCGATTTTGTCCTCGATCCGGTAGCCCGCACGCTTCCGCGCGTCCTGGATCCCGCGCACGAAATCGCGGGAGATACCCTCGCGGATGAGTTCCGGCGTCAACGACGTGTCGAGAACGACTGTCAGCCCGTCGCCTTGGGCCGCGGCGAAACCGGGCAAGCGCTGCGTGTCGACGAGGATGTCCGCCGGCTCGAGCCGGACACCACCGTTGGCGGTCGGCACGTCAACCGCTGCGCCGCTCGCCACACTCGCCGCCACGGTGGCGGGATCCAAGGCGGCAAGTGCCTCGCGAACCGCGTTCACCTGCTTTCCGAGACGTGGCCCGAGCGCGCGCAAGTTGGGCCGGATCACGTAACTCACATACCGCGAGGGGTCGACCAGCGGCCGCAGTTCCTTGACATTGAGTTCGTCCAGCACCTGCTCCTGCAGCCGCATCACTGCTTCGAACGTCGAAGGTTCCCGCGTGTGAACGAGTAGTGCCGGCAGCGGCTGCCGCACCTTGATCGCCGCTTCCTGCCGCGCGGCATGCCCGGCGCCGACCACATCGAGAACCGCTGCCATGTCCCGCGACAGCGATTCATCGATCCGCGCCAGATGCGAGATCGGGTAATCGGTCAGGTGCACCGACTCCGCAGCAGCGGGATCGACGGAGCGCACGAGATTCTGATAGATCGCTTCGGCAATGAACGGGGTGAATGGCGCCAGGATTCCCGCGAGCGTCGTCAAGCACTCGTACAGGGTCTGATATGCGGCCGCCTTGTCGCTGTCATTTCCGCTTTTCCAGAACCGACGCCGATTGCGGCGGATGTACCAGTTGGACAACTCATCGATGGTGAAGCGCTCGAGGGCGCGCGCCGCCCGTTCCGGAGAGTAGCGATCGAGTGCGGCGCGGACTTCGGCCACGGTCCGGTGCAACTCGGAGATGATCCAGCGATCGAGCACGGTCCGCTGTTCGAGCGGAATCTGGTTCTCTGGTGTAGTTGGGTCGAAGCGGTCGAGCGCGGCGTAGGTCGCGAAAAAGGCGTATGAATTCCAGAGGGGGAGGATGAAGCGGCGCCGGACTTCGTCGGTGACGTGGTAGCCAAAGTTGAGATTCGCGTCGGGGTTGGCCCGGGCATAGAGCCAGCGCATGACGTCGACGCCGATCACTTCGGCCGCGTCATCGAACCAAATGGCGTTGCCCTTGCTCTTGTGCATCTCCTCGCCTTTTTCGTCGCGCATCAGGGCGTAGGAGAAGACCGTGCGAAAGGCCGGTTCGCCGATCAAGGCGGTGCTCTGGGCGATCAACGAGTAGAACCAGTTGCGGAACTGGCCGGGGAAACTCTCCGAGATCAGGTCCGCCGGATACCACTCGTTCCAGTAGTCTCGGTCATGGCGGTACTTGAGCGTCGAGAACCCGACAATGCCCGCATCCAGCCAGGGGTTGCCAACATCCCTGATGCGCGAGACAGACTCCCCGCAGGTGCTGCACGCGATCTGCACGCCGTCGATCCATGGGCGGTGCGGCGAGTGCCCCTCGAATTCGTCCCACCCAGCGACCGCACGCTCGCGTAGCTCTTCCTTGCTGCCGATCACATCGACCGCGCCGCAGGATTGACACTCGAAGATGGGTAGCGCCAGACCCCAGTAGCGTTTCTTGGAGATCATCCAGTCGCCCATGTTCCTGAGCCAGTCGAGCTCGCGCCGGAGCTGGCGAGAGCCCTCGCGGCCACCGCCCGCAGCCACGGCACCACCCTCTTCGCGGTGCTTCTGGCGGGCCTCCAGAGCCTTCTCTGGGTGGAGTCCGGCAGCCGCAGCTCGGTGGTGGGAGTGCCCAGCACCAGCCGCTTCGAGTCCCGCCTCGAGGGCTTGATCGGCTTCTTCATCGAGACCGTGCCAGTGGCCGGCGAGGTCTCGCCCGAGGCGGGCTTCGGCGCCCTGGTGGAGCGCACGGCGGCTCTGGCCGCGGAGGCCTTCGCCCATCAGGAGGTGCCCTTCGAGAAGATCGTCGAAGCCCTGGGGCCTCGCCGCCGGGGCGAGGGCAACCCCTTGTTCCAGGTGCTCTTCGGCTTCCAGGCCGAGCCGGCCGGCAGGCCGGAGCTAACCGGTCTGCGTCTGGAAGCGGAAACCGTGGCCACCCGCGAGCTCCAGCTGCCGTTCATCCTCAACTTCGTGCAGCAGGGAGAGCGCCTGGTGGCCGCGCTCGAGCACGACTCGGGCCTCTTCTCCAGCACCGAGGCGCGCCGCCTCGGCAGCCGGCTGGTGGCCTTCCTGGAACGCGCCAGCGCCCGACCCGAGCAGCCGCTCGGGGAGCTCTGGCAGGAGGTCTCCGAGGCCGAGGAGAGCGCCCGCCAGGCCCAGCTCGAGGCCAGCCGCGAGGCCAACCAGAACCGGCTGCGGGAGCTGCGTCGCCGGCCCCCCGCCCCGCCGGCCGAGGTGGCGCGATGACCGAGATGGCCGCCATGCTGGTGCGCTTGTCGCCGGTGCAGCAGGCCTGGCAGGAACGGGGTGCGGGCGCCGATGCGAAGTTCCGGGCCCGGCTGCGGGTGCGAGGTGCCAGCGGTCCCGGCGCGCTTCTGCGGGCTCTCGTGGAGGTGGCCGAGCGGCACGAGATCCTGCGCAGCCGGCCCCACCTGCGGGACGGAGCGCCCGAGGGCCTCGAGATCCTGCCCCCGGGGCAGTGCTCGCTGCATCTTGCGATCGAGCCTCGCCAGGACGGGGCGGAAGCCTACACCGTGGAGCTCGAAGCGCCCGGGCTGGTCTTCGACGCCGGGGCCCTGGCGGCGCTGCTTCCGGCCTGGGTGCGGGTTCTCGGCGGCGAGCCCGAGCCCGAGGAGCTTCCCCTCCAGCACGCCGAGGTGAGCGAATGGCTCCACCAGCTGCTGGCCGAGGACGGCGAGGGCCGGGCCTTCTGGCAGGAACGGCTGAGGCGGCTACCACCCGCCGCCGCCCTGCCCGAGCTCCTGGAAGGCGGTGCCGAGCGCGGGCGGCGGAGCTTCGAGCGCACCCTCGAGCCCGTCCTGGTCGGCCGCCTCGAGGGCCTGGCGAAGCGACTCGGCCGCTCCCTCGAAGAGCTGCTGCTGGCGGCCTTCGCGGCGCTGCTCGGCCGGCTGGGAGAAGGACGGGCCTTCGCCCTGGAGGTCCTCTGCGGGGGCCGCTCGTACCCGGAGCTCGAGCCCCTGCCTCTGCCCCTCGCCCGGGCATTGCCCCTGGCCGTGGGGGCGCAACGCGGGCTCGGCCTGCCTGCGCTCGCCGCCAGCCTCGCCCGCCA
>CALMKX010000091.1 GCA_937867335.1 uncultured Acidobacteriota bacterium | reverse complement strand
TGGCGGCCGGCGGCGCTACCTTGCGCACGCCGAAGCCGGGCTCGCCCCGGCGCTCCACCACCCTCAGGGGGCCGCCCTCGGGCAGAGGCGTGGGAGGCACTAGCAGCGTTTCCCGCGCCGCCGCCTCGCGCTCGGCCAGGCGATCGCGATGGCGGGCGATCACCCGCTGGCGCTCCTTCTCCCGTTCCTTCTTCTCCCGCTCGGCTCGACGGCGCTCACGAGCCAGGGCCCGGCGCTCGAGCCAGGCCGCCAGACGCAGTCGCCAGCCGGCGAGAACCTGGCCGAGGGTGCTCTGGATCAGCAGCGCGGTGCCGATCGCCACCAGCGCCCCGAGCACCAGGAGCGAACCCAGCAGGTTCAGCCTCGAGGCCAGGAGGTTGCCGAGGAGCTCACCGAAGGCGCCGCCCGAGCGCACGCTCTCGCCGCGGAAGGGCAGGCTGCCGAGCGTGAGGTGGAAGAGACCGGGCAGGCTGGTGAACAGAATCAGCGCGCCGAGGCCGCGGCCCACTCGCGGCGGCTCGGCCTCCGTGCGCAGGCGGCGCACTCCCGCCACCAGGAACAGCACGGGAAGCACCAGAGCCACCAGGCCGAAGAAACCGAAGCCCAGAGCCGAGAGCTCCGCGCCCACCGTGCCGATCCAGTTGGCCACGCCCTGGCCGGAATCGGCGCCATGGTGAAGCAAGCTGGGGTCGGAAGGGTGATGGGAGATCAAGCTCGCCAACAACAATAGCCCCGCCGTCGCGAGCAACAAGCCCTTGAGCTCCCGCCCCTTCTCGGGCGGCAGCTTCGGCCTGGCGCTCCCCTCGGCGGGAGCTACGGTCGCTGTACGGCTCTGTGCCATCAGTTGCCCTTGGCTGCTGCTCTCCTGGAATCCCACGGCGCTGCCGGCGATAGCTCGAGCATCACCTGAGAGAACTACCGATAAATCCGCATGAAGTCTAGCAGTTTTTCACCCTCGCAAGCACTCGGAACCGTGAACAAGGGCCTGCGAAGCAGGCTTTCGACACGACCCGCGGACTTCCCAGTTATGCCGCAAGGGGCTTTGGAGTCTAATGACGGCATGAACCTCGCCCCGGCCCCGCCCGCCGCCGCCCTCCCGCGGAAGCGGCTCGACCCGCGCTGGCTGCAGATCCTGATCCTCTCGAGCCTGCTCGCCTGGGGCCAGGCCTACCTGCACTTCGATCTGCCCTGGGGGCGCGTCCTGCTCACCCTGGGCTCCGCGCTCCTCGCCCAAGCGTTCTTCTCCCGCCTGTTCTCACGACCTCGCCTCGAGCTGCCGAGCGCCGCGATCTCCGCCCTCTCCCTCTGCCTGCTGCTGCGCACCGATCGGCCGGCCCTGGTGGTGCTCGGGGCCTCCATCGCCATCGGCAGCAAATTCCTGCTGCGCTGGCACGGCAAGCACCTGTTCAATCCCACCAACCTGGCCCTGGTGGTGCTGCTGCTCGGCAGCGACCACGCCTGGGTGAGCGCCTCCCAGTGGGGGGCCCGGGTGAGCTTCGCGTTCTTTCTCGCCTGCGCCGGGCTGGTGGTGACCGGCAAGTCCAGCCGGGCGGACATCCCCCTCGGCTTTCTCGCCGCCCACACCGGGCTGCTTCTCGCCCGCGCCGCCTGGCTGGGCGACCCCTGGGCGATTCCCCTCCATCAGCTGCAGAGCGGCTCGCTCCTGATCTTCGCCTTCTTCATGATCTCGGACCCCAAGACCACCCCGAACTCCCGCGCCGGCCGCCTGCTTTTCGCCGTGGCCGTGGCGCTCGGGGGCTATTTCGTGCAGTTCGTGCTCTACCGGCCCAACGGCCTGCTCTACTCGCTGGCCGCCTGGTGCCTGGCCACCCCCTTGCTCGACCGCTGGCTGCCCGGCCGCCGCTTCGAATGGCCGGGAGCCCCCGGGCGGCCGAGCCGTGCCAAGGAGATTCCGATGAAACGCCTCGCCCCCGCCACCCTCGGCCTCTTGGCCGCCGTACTGCTGCCGGCCTCGGCTCATGCTTTCTGCGGCTTCTACGTCGCCCGCGCGGACACCAAGCTCTTCAACCGTTCCTCGCAGGTGGTGCTGGCGCGCAACGGGGACCGCACCGTGCTCTCCATGGCGAACGATTTCCAGGGGGATCTCAAGGAATTCGCCATCGTCATCCCGGTGCCCACGTTCATCACCCGCGAGCAGATCCACGTGGCCGAGAAGGCCTTGATCGACCACCTGGACGCCTACTCGGCCCCCCGCCTGGTGGAGTACTTCGACCCGGACCCTTGCCGCGAAGCCGAGATGCTGAAGATGAGCCGGGCGGAAGGCGCCGCTCCGAGCGATGTGGCGACCGGTGCCCTGCAAGACCGCGCCAGGAGCCTGGGCGTGACCATCGAGGCCCAGTACACGGTGGGCGAGTACGACATCCTCATCCTCTCCGCCAAGCAAAGCGACGGTCTCGCTACCTGGCTCACCGAGAGCGGCTACAAGCTGCCGCCGGGAGCCGCGCCGGTTCTGGGCAGCTACCTGAAACAGGGCATGAAGTTCTTCGTGGCCAAGGTGAACCTGGGCGAGCAGTCGAAGCTCGGCTACAGCTACCTGCGCCCGCTGCAGGTGGCCTACGAGAGCCCGAAGTTCATGCTGCCGATCCGCCTCGGCACGGTGAACGCAGACGGCCCCCAGGAGCTCTTCCTCTACGCCCTCACCGAGAACGGCCGGGTGGAGACCACCAACTACCGCACGGTGCGGCTGCCTTCGGACGCCGAGATCCCGGTCTTCGTGAAGGACGACTTCCCCCACTTCTACAAGGATCTGTTCACCCGCGTGGTGGACCGCGAGGGCAAGACGGCGGTGTTCCTGGAGTACGCCTGGAACATGAACTCCTGCGATCCCTGCTCGGCGGATCCGCTCACGGACGCCGAGCTGCGTGAACTCGGAGTGTTCTGGACCAACCCGATGATGGCCCGCGGCCCGGCGCCGGATGTGTACATCACCCGCCTGCACGTGCGCTACGACCGCGACCATTTCCCGGAGGATCTGGTGCTGCAGGAAACCGGCGACCGCCAGACCTTCCAGGGCCGCTACATCCTGCGCCACCCCTGGACCGGCTCGGCCCGTTGCGAAGCCGCGGACCAGTACCGCCGCAGCCTGCGAGATCGCTTCGAGAAGGAAGCCCAGACCCTCGCCAACCTCACCGGCTGGGACATCAACGACATCCGCAACCGCCTGAAGATCCCGCCCCGCCCGGAAGACGAGCCGTGGTGGAAGAAGATCTGGAAGAACGGGAGGTAGACTACGCGGCGGCGGAGCCACCCGTGCCGTGATCACCCAAGGTGAAAGGATCGAGCGCTCGTTTTCCTCTCCTCATGAGGAGGAAACGAGCGTGCTCTACTACGGCGACAACCTGGAAATTCTCCGCCGCCACATCCGCGACGAATCCATCGACCTGGTGTACCTGGATCCCCCCTTCAACTCGGACCAGGACTACAACGTGCTCTTCGCCGGGGAGAGCGGCCAGCGGGCTGCCGCCCAGATCAAGGCCTTCGGCGATACCTGGCGCTGGGATCAGGCCGCCGCCCTGGCCTACCAGGAGAGCCTGGACTCCGGGGGCCGGGTTGCCGAGGCCGTGCGTGCCTTCCGCATCCTCCTGGGCGAAAGCAATTTGATGGCTTATCTGGCGATGATGGCGCCGCGGCTGGCCGAGCTGCGGCGCGTGCTCAAGCCGACGGGCAGTCTCTACCTGCACTGCGACCCCACCGCCAGCCACTACCTGAAGCTGCTGCTCGACGCGATCTTCGGTGCCCAGCGATTCCGCAATCAGATCACCTGGAAGCGCACCAGCGCGCACAGCAGCGCACGGCGTTATGGCCCGGTGTCGGACCTGCTGCTCTTCTACTGGAAAGGCGAGAGAGGGATCTGGAACGGCGGCCACCATCCCTACGGAGCGGACTACGTGCGCCAGCGTTTCGGCCGCGGCGGAGATCGGCCCTGGAAGGATGCCGATCTCACCGGTGCCGGCGTGCGCCACGGCGAGACCGGCCAGCCCTGGCGGGGCTTCGACGTCACTTCGCTCGGGCGCCATTGGAGCTTCCCGCCTTTGCAGCTCGATCAGCTGGATCTGGAAGGGCGGATCTACTGGCCGGCCAAGCAAGGAGGCTGGCCTCGGCTGAAGAAGTTCCTCGACGAGAGCCCGGGAATTCCCTTGCAGGACATCTGGACCGATATCGCGCCGATCAACTCGCAGGCTCAGGAACGCCTGGGCTACCCCACCCAGAAGCCCGAAGCGCTGCTCGAGAGAATCCTCTCGGCCAGCAGTCGGGAAGGTGATGTGGTGCTGGACCCCTTCTGCGGCTGTGGCACCACGGTGGCGGCCGCCCAGCGGCTGGGCCGCCGCTGGATCGGCATCGATATCACCCACCTGGCGATCAACCTGATTCGCCATCGGCTGCGCGACAGCTTCGGTGCCGAGGTGTCTTTCCGGGTGCTGGGCGAGCCGGTCACCCTGGAGGACGCCCGCAATCTCGCCGCGAGCGATCCCTACCAGTTCCAGTGGTGGGTGCTCGGCCTGGTGGGAGCCCGGCCCGCCGAGCCCAGGAAAGGCGCGGACCGCGGCATCGACGGTCGCCTCTACTTCCACGACGAGGGGGGCGGCAGGACCAAGCAGATTCTGCTCTCGGTGAAGGGTGGCAAGGTGGGAGTCGCCGAGGTGCGGGATCTGGGCGGGGTGCTCGCCCGCGAGCAAGCGGAGCTGGCTGCCCTCCTGAGCCTCGAAGAGCCCACTGCGGCGATGCGCAAGGAAGCCGCCGCCGCGGGGATCTACACCTCGAAGTGGGGCTCGAAGCACCCGCGGCTCCAGCTCTTGACCGTGGCCCAGCTCCTCGCCGGCCAGCGCCTGGACTACCCCGCCACGCGCGCCAACGTCACCTTCAAGCGAGCGCCCAAAGCCGCACCCCGAGAAGTGCGCCAGCTGGACCTGGACCCGGAATAGCCGGGCGGTCGCTCCCGGGCCGAGAAAACCCTGCTCACCGGTACCGGCTGGATCTGCGCAAAGAGCTTCGCGGACAGGAGCCTCGACAACAACAAGGACCCAAACGGCAATAAACCACTGATCTGCCAGAACGACTGGAAATCTCCGAAGGTTTCTAACGGCGCCTCCTGCCGCAGCTAACCCTTCGCACCACCAATCTTTCGATCACGGTTGGCTCGCGCGCGCTTCTGCGTGATCGAGCCAACCCTTCTTGGCTGTTTTCCTTTTTCGTTCCATGCCTCAGCCTTGCGCCTTCTGTTGCAGAAGCCTCTTCAGCGCCGTTGCTCTCGTTCTAAAGGTTTTCGCCGGCCCATTCTTTTCACGGACGAGCATCTATCGACTCGGGCGAGTTGGTAAATGCTTCCCTGCGCTGGAAACGCGCTCTGCGGCGGCGATCGAAACCCTTCCATCGCATAGCCCGGCGTGCATGGTATACTCCCATTTGCCTTCGAATAACTGAGAACATCCGCTACATTACGCTTTGAATCCAGATGAGAGTTCCTTGTAGTGCTCGGCAGAGCGATCCTGCTCTCCCGAGTTCGCCCCGGGGTGCGGGCGAGGAGAATTGAGTGGAACGGTTTCGAACCTCGCTGCGACGGACCCTGCGCCGGTTGGGGCGGCAGCCGGCGCTGTCGCTCGCGGCGCTCGGCTGCCTGGCCCTGGGGCTGGGCGCGAGCGCGGCGATCTTTGCCGTGGCCGAGCTCGCCTTGCTGCGCCCCCTGCCCTTCGCAGAGCCCGAGCGGCTGGTGACCTTCCACGACCAGAAGCGGCTGGACAACGGCCAGCTCGATACCTTCCGCGTCTCGCCTCCGCTCTTCGCGGCCTGGAAAGAGCACAGCCCGGCCTTCGAGCAGCTCGGGGCCGCGCAGCCCAACTTCGGCATCCTGACCGGCGACCTCGAGCCCCAGCGGCTGCGCATCGCGGAGGTCACCCAGGGGCTGCTGCCCGCCCTGGGGGTGAAGCCGCTCCTGGGCCGGCTCTTCCTGCCGGAGGAGGATACGCCGCGCTCCCCCGCCCGGGTGGTGGTGCTGAGCTATCGGCTCTGGCAGCAGGCCTTCGCCGGTAACCCGGCCATCCTGGGCCGCTCGATCGTGCTCGACGACCTGAGCCATACCGTGGTGGGGGTGATGCCGCCCGAGGTGCGCTACCCCGAGGGGGTCGAACAGCCGGACGGCACGGACCTCTGGAAGCCCTTCGGCCTCGACCCGCAGCAGCTGCCCCAGCGGCTCTGGCACAACCTGCTGGTGATCGGCAGGCTGGCGCCCGGCGTGAGCCTCGAGCAGGGCCGGCGCTCGATCGAGCAGGTGACACAGTCGCTCGCGGCGAGCGACCCCGAGAGCTTCAAGGACTGGCAGGTGCAGGCGGTGGGCCTCCGGCAGGATCTCCTGGGCAACCTCCGGCCGGCCCTGCTGCTCCTCCTGGGAGCGGCGGCGTTGCTCTTCGCCATCGCCTGCGTGAACGTGGCCAACCTGCAGCTGGCCCGCTCGGCCGCCCGGCAGGAGGAGTTCGCCATCCGCCTGGCGGTGGGCGAGAGCCGCCAGGCCCAGGAGCTGGATCTGCTGCTCGAGGGCCTGGTGCTCGCCCTGGTGGGCGGGGGGCTGGGCCTCGCTCTCGCCGGCTGGGGGCTCGGGCCTCTCCTGGCCATGGTGCCCAGCCGCACGTCCTTCTTCAGCCAACCGTCGCTGGGCCCGCGGGTGCTCGCCTTCACCCTGGTGCTCTGCCTGGTGGCGGCCCTGGCGGTGAGCCTGCCGTCCGTGCTGCGGCTCCGCTTCCAGCACCGCCAGCCGCTGCCCAAGGTCTCCGGGCGGCGGGAGGTGGGCAGCCGGCGGACGCGCATCTTCCAGTCCGCCCTGGTGGTTGCGGAAGTGGCCCTGGCCACCCTGCTGCTGGCGGCCTGCGGCTTGACCCTGCAGAGCTTCCTCAACCTGCGCCGGGTGAACCCCGGCTTCTCCCTCGAGGGCAAGCTGGATTTGGGCACGGTGTTCTCGCCGGCCCGCTATCCCGCGGTGCCGGAGCGGATGGCCCTGCTCGAGCAGGCCTCGCAGGCGATTGCCAAGCTGCCCGGGGTGGAGCGAGTGGAGATCGCCAGCGGCCTGCCCCTCGGGGACTCGCAGTTGCGGGTGCGGATCTCGATCGAGGACCGCCCGCCGAGCTCCGAGGAGGTGCTGGCGGTGAACCACCGGCTGGTGAGCCCCGGCTACTTCGAGCTGATGGGCATCCGCCTGGCCCGTGGGCGCTTCTTCGACGCCACGGACACCTCCGGCTCGACGCCGGTGGCGATCGTTTCCGAGGAGACGGCGCGCCGCTACTGGCCGGGGCAGGACCCGCTCGGCAAGCGTGTGAAACGAGGAGCGAGGGACGCGCCGAACGGCTGGCGCACGGTGGTGGGAGTGGTCTCGGACGTGCGGGATCGCGGCCTGGGCGAGGACTTCGAGCCCACCTGGTACCTCCCCGCCGGCCAGGAGCTGTTCCCGGTGTACCACTTCGTGGTGAAGACGGCCGGGGAGCCCACGGCGATGCTGCCGGCCGTGCGCCAGGCGATCTGGAGCGTGGACCGCCAGCTGCCGCTCTACGGCGTGCGCAGCCTCGAGGCCCTGCGCCGCGCGGCGCTCGGCAACGCCCGCTTCAACACCGCGCTGCTGGCTCTTTTCACCGGCGCCGCGCTGCTCCTGGTGCTGGCCGGCCTCTACGGCGTGCTCTCCTCCTTCGTGGCCCAAAGCCTGGGGGAAATCGGCGTGCGCATGGCGCTCGGCGCCCAGCGGCCTTCCGTGCTCGGCATGGTGCTGCGCCGGGCCGCCACCTGGAGCGCCCTCGGCATCGGGCTCGGGCTCGGCTTGACGGTGCTCGCCTCGCGCTTCTTGACCGGCTTCCTGTTCCAGATCCCGGCCACCAACCCGGCCACCCTCTCGACCGTCGTGCTGGCCCTGGTCGCCACCTCGCTGCTGATCGCCCTCGTTCCCGCCGTCCGCGCAACCCGAATCGACCCCCTGAAAACACTGCGAGCCGAGTAGGCCAGCCCAGGAGCTCCAGGCTCGCCACCAGCAGCATCGACAACAGCGGAAAGCGCAAAATATAAAAACATTGCACTATGGGCCTGAAATAAAACGAACTCACTCCTGGGAGATCCCTATGCAAGCTCGTAGAGCCCAGCTTAGCCTGGGTCGTCTCGCCCTTCTGATGGCCGTCTCTCTCTTGGCGACGGCCCGGCTCGGCCAGGCCGCGGCCCTCGCTCCGCGTCTCTCGCTGGAAACCATGGCCCGCGAGGCCGATCTCGTGGTGGTCGGCCGCTCCACGACCTCCACCAGCCGCTGGTTCCAGGGCAACCTGCTCACTTTCGCCCCGATCGAGGTGGCGGAGATCTGGAAGGGAACCCAGGGCGCGAAGGTGACGGTGGTGCTGCCCGGCGGCATGGACAGCTCGGGCCCCATCCCTCTCGCCCAGGACGTGCCGGGCGCTCCCACCCTCCAGCCCGGCGAGGAGGTGCTGCTCTTCCTGCGGCGGGTCGATCCACTGCCGGCCGGCCTGCCTCCGTGCTACACCATCCTCGGCTTCGGCCAGGGCAAGTTCTCGATCCGCCGCCAAGGCGGCAAGGCGATCGCTTCCCAGAATCTCTCGGGAGTCGGCCTGGTGGACGGCAGCCGGGTCTCGCCCGGCGCCCTCACCGAGCGCTCGCTCGAGAGCCTTCGCGACCAGCTCCGCTCGCTCTTTGTTCCCCAGTCAGCGGCTCCCCAGCCGCCTTCCGACACTCGACCGCAGTGATGAGAAAGGAGATTGAACCCGTGCGCAGACTCACCCTGGTTCTCCTGCTCACCCTGAGCCTCGCTAGCTTCGAGGCTCGCCCCACCCTCGCCGGAGGCAACGAGGGAGGGCTCGACTTCACCACCGAGACCCCACCCGTTCCGGGCTACGTGGTCTCGAACGTGGTGCCTCGCAAGTGGGATACCGCCTGCATGCCGGTCACCTTCCGGCTCAACAGCACGATCGACCCGATCCCCAACCCCCTGGGCGCAGGCTACGTGACGGTGGCGGACGCCCTGGGCGCCGTGCGCCGCGCGGCCAAGGCCTGGACCGACATCCCCACCTCCTTCCTGGCCTACAACGTGGCCGGAACCGTGGCCAACACCGGCAGCCCGCGCTTCGACCAGGTGAACGAGATCACCTTCCGCTACAACCTCAACCAGTTCCCGCCCCATCCCCGCGTCACCGAGTCGATCGACTTCGGTTCGATCCTGTTCATCCGCGGCACGGTGATCCTTGATGAATTCGAGTTCACCGACGGCTTGGACATCGACGGCGACGGCGACTCGGACGTCTCCTCGGCGATCACCACCTGCCAGGACGTCGACGGCGACGGCGACATCGAGTTCCCCGCCAAGCTCTACCCGGCGGCGACCATCCTCGACACCGACATCGAGCTCTCGTCCGGCACCAACTTCCCGGTTCCCGGGCCGGACGGCTTCCGCTTCACCGTGGCGGACAACGAGATCGACACCGACCCGCGTTCGGTGGACCTCCAGGCCGTGCTCACCCAGGCCTTCGGCACCACGGCGTTCTTCGCCCACAACCTGATCAATCAGCCCTCCGACCACGACGGCCTGCCGAGCCCGATGTACCCGAGCGTGGACACCGGCGATCCGGCGAGCGAGTGGGCGATGCGCTACCTCGACCTCGACGCCATCACCAACGCCTCCTTCTACTATCCGGAAGGCACGGCGACGAGCGGCCCGGCGGCGCTGCAGCGGGGCGATGTGGCCTTCGACCGCGCCTTCGGGCTGGTCAAGGGCAAGATCACCCACGGCCCCACCGGCCTGCCGGGCATCGGCGCCAGCGTCTTCGCCGTCGACCGCCGCAGCGATCGCATGGTGGCCACCACCATCAGCGGCAACGTGAAATGGCTGTCGCAGCCGAACGGCTTCAACCCCACCTTCGTGGGGCCCGACTTCCACATCGTGGACAGCAACTACACCCTGGTGCTGCCGCCGGGGGATTACTACATCGGTGTCGAGGCGATCGACGAGATTCCGGTGGGGCATGCCTTCGCCGACGTCAAGGCGATCGTGGCCTTCAACCTCAACCTCAACAACGGCCACGAGGACTTCTACGACGGCCCGGGGGAGAGCGCCCTCGAGCGGCGGCCGAGCCGCCGCGTGCCGGTGCACGTGCGGGCCGGCCACACCACCGACGGCATCGACATCACCATCAACAAGACCATCGACATCGCCAACTTCGGCCTCTTCGACAAGCTGGGCTTCGCCGAGGCGGCACCTGGCACCTACTACGCCGTGCGCATCGCCAAGCAGCAGTTCCTGGATGCCGACGCCTCCGCCGGCGGCCATGCCATCGTGCAGAGCGCCGAGTTCCTGACCGGCGTGGCCGACGGCTCCGTGGTGCCCCGCTACGCCGAAGCGATGCTCGCCACCGGCGAGGTCGGCCCGGATGGCACGGCCGTGATCGACGTCGACCATCCGCTGGCCGAGGAGCACCGCTTCGTGGGCCAGGACTTCGACTTCACCCCGCTCTACTTCGAGAACTCGGTGGGCCTGGCCGAGCGGATCCGGCGCGGCATGGCCCGCGGGCGCATCCAAGACCTCTTCCTGGTGCTCAAGGTTCCCAACCGCGCGCATTTCCCCGGAGTGAGCGATACCCCGCCCTTGATCGGCCTGGACGGCGGCCGGCCGGACAACGACGTGCCGATCTACGGCGACTCCTTCACCTCGACCAACGGCAAGGACTGGACCGTTTCCAGCGACTACAACTTCATGTTCCAGCTGGTGATGAGCGAGGACCCGGGCTAGTTCCGGCCGACGAGAGCGGCGCCGGGGCTCCGGCGCCGCTCTCGTTCTCGTGGCCGGCCATGTCTCCCTCCGCTCTCACTCCCCGTGGCGAGAACTCTCTCCCGGGGCCCACCGAACTCTGGAGATCATCGTGAATCGCCCAACCCGCCTGCTTCTTTCGCTCCTCGCGCTCGGCCTGGCCTGGCTCCCCCAGGGGGCGAGCGCCGGGCCCTTCCAGCGCATGATCAGCATCACCGGCGACCCCTCACCGGTACCCGGGGAGTTCATCGCCAATCTCGCGGTGCGCAAATGGGACGCCCGCTGCGCGTCGATCGGCTTCTACGTCGATTCGTCCGTCGACCCGATTCCCAACCCCCTCGGCCCGAGCTTCCTGCGCGTGGCCGACGTGGTGGAGACCTTCCGGCGGGCAGCCGCCCAGTGGACGGCGATCCCCACCTCGTTCGTGGATCTGCACATCGACGGCACGGTCGACCACCCCGGCCCGGCTGGCTTCGACCAGGTGAACGAGATCACCTTCCGGGCCAACCCCACCTTCGGCAACTCGATTCCGCTCTTGAACTTCGCCCTCGATTTCGGGGCGATCGCCTTCAACCGCTCCACCACCCTGCTGGTGGACGCCGAGATCCCGCCGGACTTGGACCTCGACGGCGACGGCGACCTCGACACCTCGGCGGCGACCACGAGCTGCGCCGACATCGACGGCGACGGCGACTTCGAGCTGCCGGTGGGGCCGATGGTGGGCGGCACCATCCTGGACACCGATCTGGTGTTCGTGGCGGACCCGGCCGGCGTGCCCGGCCTCGAGCCGTTCCGCTTCACGGTGCGCGCCGCCGATGCCGACACCGATCCGCGCTCGGCCGACCTCGGCGGGCTGGCTCTCCAGTACCTCGGTCTCGCCCAGGGCGTGGCGCATTCGATGATCAACCAGAAAAGCGATACCGACGGCTCGGGGAGCCCGATGTTCCCCTACCTCGACACCGGCGACCCGGCCACTGAGCTCGGCCTGCGCCAGCTCGACCTGGACGCCGTGACGGCGAGCTCCTGGCTCTACCCCGAAGGCTCCGCCACCACCGGGCCGGCCGCGCTCGGGCCGGGGGACATCGCCTTCGACCGCGCCTTCGGGCTGGTGGAAGGCGAGATCCGCTTCGGCGAGCGCGACGAGCCGATGGCCGGCGGCAACGTCTTCGCCGTCGATCGCGCCACCGGGCGAATCGTGGGCAGCGCGATCTCCGGCACCGCCCGCTACTCGGTGGTGCCCACCGGCGCCAGCGCGACCTTCCTGGACCCGGCCTACCACATCCTCGACGGCCGCTACACGCTGGTGCTGCCTCCCGGCAGCTACGACATCGGCGTCGAGCCTCCCGATGGCCATCCGGCGGACTTCCAGGCGATCAACCTGACCAGCATCCTGAACGGCTTCCTGCACCAGGGGGGCTTCCACGAGGACTACTACGACGGCCCCGGGGAATCCGACCTCGAGCGCTTCCCCAACCGCCGGGCGGCGGTGCGGGTGCGCGCCGGCGAGACCACTTCGGGCATCGACATCGTCACCAACCGCACCCTGGACCTCGGCCGCTTCGGCTCGGAGGACGGCCTCGGCGCGCCGGGAGGCCCGGCCAATCGCTACTACGCCGTGCGCATCGCCGGGGCGGACTTCCTCGCTGCCCTCGCCTCGCTGGCGGGGCGGGCGGTGGTGCACGGGGCGGAGTTCGCGACCGGCGTGGCCGATGCCTCGGTGGTGCCGCGCTTCGCCGAAGCGCTGCTCACCACCGGTCGGGTCGCCGCCAACGGCACGGCAGTGCTCGACCTGCGCCACCCTCTCGAGCGCGCCGCACCGTTCGTGGGCCAGGACGACGACTTCACGCCGCTCTACGCCCGGGACCCGGTGGGGCTCGCCCGGCGACTCGAACATGAGCTCGCCGAGCATCCCGGCGAGGACGTCTTCCTGGTGCTCCGCCAGCTCGAGCCGCCCTATCCCGGCGTGAGCCGCCAGCCGCCCCAGATCGGCCTCGACGGTGGGCCGGACAACGACGCGCCGATCTACGGCGACTCCTACCTCTCCACCCACGGCCGGACCTTCACTCCGGACCCTGAGCACAACTTCCTGTTCCGCCTGGTGCTCAGCGAGGACCCCGGCCACTGAGCCCTGAGGAGAACCCCCTGTGAATGGCTCCCTGAAGATCCTCCGCAGAGCGGCCCTCGCCGCGGCCTCGCTCGCCTGGCTCGGCGCTGTCTCGGCCGGAGCCGTGGGCATCCAGGACATCACCGATGTCACCGCCCTCGAGCCCTCGCCGGTGCCGGGCGAGGTGATCTCGCCGGTGGTGCCGATGCGCTGGGACGACCGCTGCCAGCCCTTCCTGCTGCGCATCAACGACACCCTGGACCCGATCCCCAATCCCCTCGGCGCGCCCGTGCTCTCCGTGGCCGAGGTGATGAGCGCCTTTCGCCAGGCCGCGGCGGCCTGGAGCGCCATCCCCACCTCCTTCTTCGAGGTGCGGGTGGCCGGCACCTACTCGAACCCCGGCTTCCGCCGCTTCGACCAGGTGAACGAGGCGACCTTCCGCTCCTTCGACAACGCCTTCCTGCTGCAGCAGAACCAGATCTTCTCCCGCGACCAGCCTCTGCGGCCGATCGCCATCGCCCGGCCCACCCGCCTCCTGGCCGACGCCGAGTTCACCGACGGCCTGGACCTCGACGGCGACGGCGATGTGGACGTGGTGGGCAGCCTCGAGAGTTGCCAGGACGTCGACGGCGACGGCGACGTGGAGTTCCCCCCGGGCCTCTACCGGGCCGGTACCATCCTCGACGTCGATATCGTGCTCAACACCTCGGCCCTCGAAGGCAACCAGCTGCCCGGCTACCGCTTCACCGTGGGCGACGCCGCTCTGGACAACGAGGTGGCCTCGGTGGATCTGCTGGCGGTGGCGGTGCAGAGCCTGGGCCTCGCCCAGAGCCTCACCCATGCCGCCACGGCCCAGAGGAGCGACCGCGACGGCGCGGCCGCCACTCTCTTTCCCTTCCTCGACACCACGGATCCGGTGGCCGAGAGGCAGGGCCGGAGGATCGACGTCGATGCCGCCGCTTCGAGCTCCAAGCTCTACCCCGAGGGCAGCGCCGCCTCGGGCCCGGCAGCGCTCCAGGCGGGGGACATCCGCTTCGAGGCCCGCTACGGCCGCATCCGCGGCGAGATCTTCCACGGCGAGCTCGGCCAGCCGCTGGTGGGCGGCCTGGTGATCGCCCGCGACGCCCGCACCGGCGCCGTGGTGGCCGAGACGGTCAGCGGCACCTCGCGCCGCTCGGTGACCCCGGACGGCTTCTTCACCACCTTCCTGGACGCTGCCTTCCACATCCTCGACGGCCGCTACGAGCTCGCCCTGCCGCCTGGCCTCTACACCCTCGAAGTGCGGGCCGCGGACGGCCTGCCGGTGCGCCAGAACAACTTCAACCTGCAGACCCTGCTCGCCCCCGTGCTCAACCAGAACCACTTCCACACCGATTTCTGGAGCGGCCCGGCGGATTCCGCCCTGGAGCTCTTCCCGGCCTTCCGAGGGGTGGTGGCCGTCCGCGCCGGGGAGATCGTTTCCGGCATCGACATCACCACCAACCGCACGGTGGATCTCGCCAGCTTCGGCAGCTTCGACACCCTGGGCTTCGCCGATGCCGAGCCCGGCAGCTATTTCGCGGTACGCATCCCGCGGCAGCAGTTCTTAGACGCCGACGCCGCCCTCGGTGGCCAGGCCGTGGTCCACGCCGCGGAGTTCCTCACCGGCGTGGCCGACGGCTCGGCGGTGCCTCTCTTCCGCCAGGCCCTGCTCACCACCGGCCGCACGCTCCCGGACGGCAGCGCCCGGCTGGACCTCGAGCATCCCCTGCTCTCCGAGCGCGGCTTCGCCGGCGCCGATCTCGACTTCGCCCCGCTCTGGGCGGAGAACCCTCGCGAGCTGGCCACGCGGCTGCGCCGTGAGCTCGAGCACGGCCAGGACGATCTCTACCTGGTGCTCCAGCTGCCGCAGGGCCCCTTCCCCGGGCCGAGCGGCACACCTCCCCAGATCGGCCTCGACGGCGGCCCCGGCAACGACGTGCCGATCGCCGGCAACTCCTTCGTCTCGCACGACGGCCGGCGCTTCCTGCCCGACCCGGACCACAACTTCCTCTTCCAGCTCGTGCTCGGCCCCGGCCGGGAGTAGCTCCCGGCCCCCGAGCCCCGGTGCGTGACCGGGGCTCGTCCGTCTTATAAACAGCTTTTTCGCAAACTAGATCGGAGACGGCCATGCGAACACGACGAATGCGAATCGCCGCAATCCTGCTGCTCCCCCTCGGTGGGCTTCTGGCGGCGAGCTCTCCGGCCCCGGCCGCCAGCCTCAATGACATCGTGGACATCACCCTGCTGACGCCCTCTCCCGTGCCCGGCGAGTTCGCCGGCCCGAACGTGCCGATGCGTTGGGACGACCGCTGCATCCCGGTGCACTATCGGGTGAACAACACCCTGGACCCGATTCCCAATCCCCTCGGGGCGCCGGTGCTAACGGTGGATCAGGTGATGGCGACCTTCCAGGCCGCGGCGAAGAAATGGAACGACATCCCCACCTCGTACATGCAATTCCAGATCGACGGCACCTACGCCAACGCCGGGCCGCGGCGCCTGGACTTCGTGAACGAGATCACCTTCTACACCACGATCTTCTTCCGTGGCGCCACCAGCCGCTTCATCACCGACTCCGACGAGCCACTGATGAGCGGCCGGGCCATCCGGCTGCTGGCGGATTTCCAGTTCGAGGACGGCGCCGATCTCGACGGCGACGGGGATGCCGATGCCTCGAGCGCGATCGCCACCTGCCAGGACGTCGACGGCGACGGCGACATCGAGTTCCCGGCCGGCCTCTACAAGGCGGGTACCTTGCTCGACGTCGACATCGTGATGAACGCCGGAGTGCCGGGCCAGGGGCCCACGTTGCCGGGCTTCCGCTTCACCGTGGGCGACTCCTACCTCGACAGCGATCCGCGCTCGGTCGACCTCGAGGCGGTGGCCATGCAGGCCTTCGCCCTCGCCCATTCGCTCTCGCATTCCGCTTCGAACCAGGCGTCGGACACCGATGGCCGAGCCGCCACCTTGTTCTCCTTCCTCGACACCTCCGACCCCGACGCCGAGCGCGACGCCCGCGAGCTCGACGAAGACGCGATCGCCACCACCTCCTACTACTACCCCGAGGGCACCGCCACGAGCGGCGTCCGAGCCCTGCAGCCCGGCGACGTGCCGTTCGCCCAGCGCTACGGAGTGATTTCGGGGGAGATCTTCCACGGCACGCTCGGCCAGGCCCTGCTCGGGGCCAACGTGATCGCCCGCGACTGGCAGACCGGCCGGGTGGTGGGCGAGGGAGTGAGCGGCACCTCGCGGCTTTCCTCCACCCCCGACGGTCGCGGCGGCACCTTCCTCGACGCCGCCTTCCACGTGATCGACGGCCGCTACGCCATCCCCCTGCCGCCCGGTCTCTATTCGGTGAGCATCGAGGCTCCGGACGGCCAACCCTCGCGCTCGTTCAACTTCAACACCCAGGGCATCATCGCCAATGTGCTCGGCCAGAACCATTTCCACGAGGACTTCTACGACGGCCCCGGCGAGGCCGCCGTCGAGCGACGCCCCGGGAGGAGCGTGCCGGTGCGGGTGCGCGCCGGTGAGACGGTGACCGGCATCGACATCACCACCAACCGCACCACCGACCTCGCGGGCTTCGGCAGCTTCAACCTGCTGGGCCTGGCCGGCGCCGGCCCCGGCGACTGGCTGGCGGTGCGCATTCCGGGACAGGACTTCCTGGCCGCCGACGCCGCCCTCGCCGGCGGCGCCATCGTGCACTCCGCGGAGTTCCTGACCGGCCTGGCCGACACCTCGGCGGTGCCGAAGTTCCAGGACGCCTGGCTGGCCGGTGGCTCGCTCCAAGCCGACGGCAGCGCGCGCATCGATTTCCACCATGCCTTCGCCCACCGCAGCCCATTCATCGGCCAGGACTTCGACTTCACGCCGTTCTACATGGACGACCCCGAGGATGTGGCCGAGCAGATCCGCCACGACCTCGAGCACGGGCGGATCGCCGATCTCTTCCTGGTGCTCCGGGTACCGGCGGGGCCCTTCCCCGGCCCCAGCGGCCAGCCGCCGCTGATCGGCCTCGACGGCGGGCCCGGCAACGACGTGCCCATCCGCGGCAACTCCTTCGTCTCCCACGACGGCGTCGTGTTCACTCCCTCGACCGCGTACAATTTCCTCTTCCAGCTGGTGCTTTCCGAGGACCCACACTGATCACTGCGAGGTGCCATGGCCCTTCGGTTCGGACGCTCGCTCGGCTCTTGTCTGTTGCTCGCCCTGCTCACTGGGGTGACTGCCGGAGCCGATTGCGCCGCCGAGGCGATCGCTTCGGCCGGGAGGCACTCCGCCAATGGACTACAATGCTGGAGTGAAGGTCGTCTGGGATGAGGCCAAGGATCTCGCCAACCAACGCAAGCACGGCGTTTCGTTCCAAGAGGCCGCCGAGCTGTTCCATTCGGGAGTGGACTACCTGGAGATCTTCGACGAGGCCCATTCCGATCTCGAGGATCGCTTCATCGCCATCGGCCCCATCACCCGTGGGTTGGTCTTGGTCGTCTGGACTGAACGCGACGAGGAGACGATCCGAGTCCTCAGTGCACGCTGGGCCAACCCCCGGGAAGCAACCTTCTATCGACAAGCCATGGACCCGCACCGATGACCGACATCGCTGAGCTGACCGAGCAAGATCTCGCCCGAGCGATTCCCGCCAGCGTGCGCAAGCGGCTGATGCAGGGCCAGCTCGAGTCGGGAGGAGACATCGCCGCCCTGCGCCGCTTCGTAGGGCTCACCCAGGCCGACTTTTCCCGTGCCCTGGGCATCAGCATCCACACTCTGCGCAACTGGGAACAGGGACGCCGACACCCGGAAGGTCCGGCCGTCGCCCTGCTGCGCATCGCCGCCCGCCACCCACGGATCATTCGCGAGAATCTCGCCTCGGCAGCTTGAGGCAGAGGGCAGGAAAGGGCTCGCGGTGTCGCACGACGGCGTCGTGTTCACTCCCTCGACCGCGTACAATTTCCTCTTCCAGCTGGTGCTTTCCGAGGACCCACACTGATCACTGCGAGGTGCCATGGCCCTTCGGTTCGGACGCTCGCTCGGCTCTTGTTTGTTGCTCGCCCTGCTCACCGGCTTGCCCGCCGGTGCTGAATGCACCGCCTTCTCGGCGGGCGACCGCAAAGAGATCCACCGGCTGGCCGAGCGCTACGCCGAGGCCTGGCGGGCGAACGACCGCGCGGCAGTGATGGGCGTCTTCGCCCCGGAGGCGGTGATCCTGCCGGATCAGCAGCCCACCGTCTCCGGCCTCGCCGCCATCGAGGCCTATTACTTTCCCGCCGGCGGCAGCTCCACCACGGTGGTGTCCTTCGAGAATTCGTCGAAGGAGCTTTCCGGCTGCGGCGACCTGGCCTACGACCGCGGCGAGTACCGCCTGAGCTTCCGCATGGGCGGCGCCGCCGAGGCCATCGCTTCGGCCGGCGAGTACTTGGCTCTCGCCCGGCGCCAGCCCGGGGGCGGCTGGCGCTGGGTGCTCTACACCTGGAACCGCCTGCCGGCCGCCGTCAAATAGGCCCCAGTGCCGCCGCCAGGCGGGCCGCCAGCTCCTCCACCTGCCCCGGCCGGTGGAGGGTGATGTGGTTGCCGGCCACCGGCAGCACCTCCACCCCCTCGGCGGCGAGCTCGATCCACGGCAGCTCCGGATGGGGCGGGTCGAGAGGCCGCCGCTCCCGCGCCCGGAAAAACAGGATCCGCCCCGGGTACGGGCCAGGCCGGTAGGCCCTCAAGGCCGCCATATGGGCCTTGAAGGTGGCGAGCAGCCGGGCGACACGCTCGGGGCTCACACCGGCCGGCAACAGCCCCGCTCTCTCGATGCGTTCTACCACCAGGGCGAGTTGCGCTTCGGCCGTAAGACCGCGGAGCTCCTCGGCCGCAAGCTCCACGCGGTCCCCGGCCAGGTACTCGAGGCGGGCAGCATCGTCCGCCAGGGCGGCAGGCAGGGCGCCGGGGCCGGGGGTGTCGACCATCGCCAGCAGCTCCACCCTGCGCCCCCGCGCTAGCAGGCGCCCGGCCATCTCGAAGGCGGCGCGGACCGTCGCCGCGAAGGCGTCGCCAAAGGGTATTGAGCCGATAATGGGCGAACCCCTGGCGCCGCTTCATCTTCTGGTCGGACATAGCCGCCGCCTCCGGCAGGGCCATCCGTGGATCTACTC
>CALMKX010000090.1 GCA_937867335.1 uncultured Acidobacteriota bacterium | reverse complement strand
GGCTGGCTGCCGCCCGAGAGCGCTGGGGGGCTGCCCTCGAGCAGGCGCGCCGCAGCGGCACCCAGGTGCGCACTCGCCAGGCGATCGCGCTCCAGGCCCTGGGTCGGGTGGAAGCTCTCTGCCGGGAATGGGGCAAGCTGCGGGGGCAGCGACTGAGCGACTCGCTGGCGCTGCTCACGGCGGCCTCCGAGCGAGTAGGCAAGGCGGACGAGGGTCGCCTGCTGGCCCGGCAGGCCGAGGTGTTGACCGATCGCGGCATCTGGTACGGCTACGGCTGCCACGAGTTCGAGAGCCCGGATCGCCTGCGCGCCGCCGTGGACCTGCGCCAGGCCCTGGCGCTGACCCCCGGCTCGGTGGTGGCGCGGGACAACCTGGCCCGGGCCCTGATCTTCGAGGCCGCCAAGCTCGGCCTCGAGGGTGGCCCCAATCGGCCCTTCCAGCTGCTCGCCGAGGCCCTCGAGGTGCTGCACCAGGGCCTCGAGCGGCACCCCGGCCACCGCGGCCTGCGCTGGGTGCTCAACCAGGCGCTGGAAACCCTCGAGCAGCACCTGAACCGCGAGCTCGACCCCAAAGTGATCCTCGCGCAAATGGAAGCCCTGAGGCAGGGCCCGGCCCCGGCCTCGGCCGACGGCAGCGAGCTCGATCGGCATCTGCGGAGGGCCCAGGAGGCCGAGCAGAGGGGGGATCTCTGGAGCGCCTTGATGGCCCGAATCGCCGCCCTGCGCTCGGAGCCGGGGGACTCCGGCGCCCGCAGCGCCCTGCTCGCCGCGGTGGCGGCCCGGGCCCAGAACGAAGGGGCCGAACCAGGAGGTGGCGCATGTTGAAAGACCCGCAGGGAAGCTGGCCCGGGGGCAACCCCTACGAGGCGCTCGCGAGCGCCGGCATCACCCCCGGCTCGAGCCAGAAGGAAGTGCTCGAGGCCTCGTTCCGCCTGATGGCGAAACGGCGGCTGACGGCCGAGGTCCGAGCGGCCTGGGACCGCCTCCGGGACCCGGCGAGCCGGCTCGAGGTGGATTTCCTGTTCTATGCCGTGGACCTCGAAGGGGAACTGGAGCGAGCTGCCGGGCGCCTCGCCGTGGAGCTCGAAGCCTGGGCCGAGGTAGCGGTGCCAGCTTCGCTTCTGGCCATCGAGGAGACGGATCTCGCGGCCCTCGAGGCAGATTTCAGGCCCCTGGCCCTGGCCCCGGTCGAGGTCGCCATTCCGGCCGATCTGGCCGCCTACTCGCCCTTCGCGGCGGCTGCGGCCGGCCGGCCCAAGAAGGAGAACGAGCGATGAGCCAACAGAGTCTTGCCCGAGACCCCGGCCGGCTGCTGGCCGCCCTCGACTTCGCCTCGGAGCTGCGCGAGCTCGAGGCCGCCCACGAGCGGGAGCTCTCGGCCCTTCTGCTCGCCCTGCTCGAGGTGATGGATTCGTTCGATCGACTGCTCGGCCCGCCGGCGGAACCGGCAGCCAAGCCCCGGATCGAGCCCGCCACGCTCGCCCGCATCGCCGCCCAGCTCGAAGGCGCCCTGGCCGGTGCCGGCCTGGAGTCCCTGGCCTGCCAGGGCCTGCCGGTGGATCCCCATCAACACGAGATCGTCGACCTCGCTCCCGCCGTCGCGGGCGCACCCGAGACCATCGTTTCGGTCGTGCGCCGGGGCTGGCTCTGGCGCGGCAAGCCGCTGCGCCGGCCCCGGGTGGTGGTCGCCGCCAAAACCGCAGAGGAGAGCTCAGAATGAAAGCCATCGGTATCGACCTCGGCACCACCAACTCGGTGGCCGCCTACTGCGAGCCGGGGAGCAAGAGCCCGCCACGAGTGCTGGGCACCAGCGCCGGCGAGAGCTTCACTCCCTCGGTGGTGGGCGCGAGGCGCTCGCCGCGGGAAGCCAATGGCTGGGAGGTCCTGGTCGGCAGGGCCGCGGCCAACTACGCCCCGCGCGCACCGGAGGAGACCGTCTTCTCGATCAAGCGATTGATGGGCCGGGACTTCGCCGATCCCCAGGTGGGCAAATTGCGCGGCCGCTTCGGCTATCGGGTGGTCGCCGGACCGGGGGAGGATCCCCGCGCCCACGTCGAGCTCGCCGGGGAGCTGTGGTCTCCCGCCAGGATCTCGAGCCGCATCCTGGAGCAGATCCGCCTGGAAGCCGCCCGCGACCTGGGGGAGGTGCGCCAGGCCGTGATCACCGTGCCGGCCTACTTCCACGAGGGCCAGCGGGCGGCCACCCGGGAGGCCGGTGAAGCCGCGGGCCTGCTGGTGAAGAAGATCATCGACGAGCCCACCGCCGCGGCGGTGGCCTTCGGAGTGGAGGCCCGTCCGGGCGAACACCATCGCCTGCTGGTCTACGACCTGGGAGGCGGCACCTTCGACATCTCGATTCTGCAGCTGGTCAAAGACGAGGAGGGTCACAACCACTTCGAAGTGCTGGAGATCGAGGGGGATGCCTGGCTCGGCGGCGACGACTTCGATCTCTCCATCGTCGAGAAGATCATTGCGACCGTGGCGGGCCAGACCGGCGAAGACCCCGCTGTCGACCGCCGCTTCCTGCTGCTCGCCAAGGAGCACGCCGAGAAGGCCAAGAAGGCGCTGTCGCAGAGCGAAGTGACCGAGATCGTGATCCCGGCCGCCTACCGCTCCAAGAGCAACCTGGTGGTGGACGTCGAGCTCGGCCTCGAACGCGCCGAGCTCGAACAGGCGATCCGGCCCCTGGTGGAACGCAGCATGGCCCTGGTGCAGAAGGCCCTGGAGCGCCAGAACCTGAGCCGGGAGGACATCTCGGACGTGCTCCTGGTGGGTGGCAGCACCCTGGTGCCCCTGGTCTACCGAACAGTGGAGAGCTTCTTCGGCGCTGGCCGGGTGCGGCGCAGCTTGAACCCCATGGAATGCGTGGCGCTGGGTGCCAGCCTCTTGGCGGCGAGCCTCAGGGGAGTGGAGTGCCCGAGCTGCGGCACGCTCAACCCGGAGTCGGCCGAGCGCTGCGGCCGGCCTGGCTGCGGCGCCAGCCTGGCGAGCGCCCGGGCGGTGAGCGAGGGCTTGAGCGTCGGCGAGCCCACCGCCATGTCCCTGGGCATCGCCGCCGTGGAGGGGGAGCAGGCGGACGTCTTCGTGCCGATCATCCCCAAGGGCACGCCCTACCCCCTGCTCGAGCCCTTGCACCAGAGCTTCGAGCCCACCGGCCGGCGCATCCGGGTGCCGATCTACGAGGGCGACGACCCGGTGGCCTCGCGCAACAAGGAGCAGGGGGTGGTGGAGTACGAGCTGCCGGAGGATTGCGACCTCTCCTCACGGGTGGAGGTGTCCTTCAACTACGACCGCAACCGCGAGCTGACAGTGACCGTGCGGGTGCCGGGCACGGACTTCTACAAGCAGGAGACGCTGCGCCGGGACCGCCCCCGAAGCGGCGCCACCGCTGCTCCCAGCCAGCCGGAGGGGGAGGAGGAGTCCTGGCAGGAGGAGCTCGAGGGCATCCTGGAGTTCGCCCACCAGTTCCTCTCCGCTTACGGCGAATTCATGGAAGACATCCAGAAGAGCAAGCTGGTACGTGATCTCGAGAAGGCCCGCGGCCTCTTGACCGCCACCGGCACCGAAAACGACGGGCGCCGAGTGATTCGGGTGATCCAGACCACGGTCTTCAACTGCGGGCTCGCCACCGAGCTCTTTCTGGCCGACCGTGCGACCGATGGCGCCCAGCCCGAAGTGGCCCGGCAAATCAACCAGGCCGCGAGCCTGGTGCGCCAGGCCTTGCAGCAGGGCGCGCGCGACCTGGCGGCGGAGCAGGCGCGATTGCTCAAGGCCCTGGTGGCGCAGACCCTCGAAGCGCGGGCCGGCATCGAGGCGATCGGCGACAAGGCGGATTACGGCGGCCTGCTGCGAGCCCTGGGCCGTTCCGGTCGCTGAGAGGAGCCGGCGATGACCCCCATCGGCATCGATTTCGGCAGCACGAGCCTGCGGGCCGCCTACCGGGGGCTGGACGGCCGGCTGCGGACCCTCGAGGCGGACGCCCGCGAGGCCCGCTGGCCGGTCCTGCTCTGCGAGAGCGGCGACCCGACGGCTCCGCCCAGCTTTCCCAGCGTCAAGGCCCGCCTCGGCCGGGTGGGGGCGGTGCTGCTCGAGAGCGGCACCGCCCCGCCTGCCGCGCCCGTGGTCGAGGGGCTGAGAGCCTTGATCCGGGCGGTCGAGAAGGAGCGGGGAGGGCCGGTGGCGCGAGCGGTGGTCAGCGTACCGGCCCGCTACGGCGCCTCGCAGCGCGCGGCGCTGCGCGAAGCGGCCCTGGCCGCCGGCCTGGCCGAGGTCCAGCTGGTCAACGACTCGCTGGCGGCGGCAGTGGCGCAGATGAGCGAAGGGGGGGAGCGTGCCACGCTGCTCGCCTACGGCATGGGCTACAGCGGCTACGAGCTCGGCCTGGTGCGGGCCGTCAAGGGTCGCTACCGCCCGCTCGGCTACGAGGGTGGAGAGCGGCCGGATGGTGCTTCCCTGGATCGTGCCTTGCTGCGGGCAGTGGTCTCCACTCTCCGCGAGCCCGGCCTCGAGACCCGGCTCGAGCCCTGGTCCCCGAGCTTCTGGCTGGAGCTGCGCTCGGCGGTGGCGGCGGCGAAGGAGGAGCTGTCCCACCAGGCGCAAGCCAGCCTGCCTCCGCTCTTCCGGCACGACGGGCAGCGTCTCGGCGTGCTCTCGTTCGAGCGTTCCGGGCTGGAGCGGGCCTTTGGAGGGGAGCTCGCCGCCACTGTCGCCCAGGCCTTGGCCCTCCTGGCCAGCAACGGCATGGAGCCCGCGGAGCTGGATGCCGTCGTGCTCTTCGGTGGCTCCGCGCGCATTCCGCTGATCGCCGCCGAGATCGAGCGCCAGCTGGGCAGGAAGCCTCGGCTCTTGGGCCTCGATGCCCTGGCGCGGGGGGCCGCGCTGCTCGCCGCCGGGCCCGAGAACGAACTCGCCGCCGCCCCGCCCGAGCCCGAGCGGCAGG
>CALMKX010000089.1 GCA_937867335.1 uncultured Acidobacteriota bacterium | reverse complement strand
GGATGATAAATGTGAGGACGCAGATGATGGCAAGTTGGATGTCCATACGCGTGAAGCGCCCTAACGGCTCCCATCAGCGACCGTGCGAGATTCTTGCGCAGGCACCCGCACATGTCAACGCCCTCCTCACCTGCCCACATGCTCATGCCCCGGATCTTTCGACGCGGGCAACCGCCCACGACCGACGCACGATTCGTTGGAGCCAATAGAGAACGAGAAGGCTCACGGTCGTCACCAGCAGCAGCGTCCATAGCGACCAGAAGAGAGGCGGATCGATGAGGGGCGTTGTATATATAGAGAGATCACCACTCTGATAGACCCTCCATGGGATGCCCGGAGCGAGATAGTGGGCCGCATACCGGTACGGGGCTGCTCCGGTGGTGATCTTGTCCAATTCGCGATCGAGCAGAACCAGCCAGTCACGATCGAACTGTGGGATGCCATGTGCACCAAAAAACTGTGTGTTGGCGTCGGTGAGCTGTAACAGCCGCGCACTGTTTTGCTTGTACGCCGTCAGATCAGACCCCGAGGCAAAGGCAATGATGCCGCCAAGATGGCGATAGACGAAATCACCGGTGAAGACCTGATTACGATGCCGATCAAATAGTACGACCGACTCCGTGGTATGCCCAGGCAGGTTGAACACCTCGACGGTCCGGCCTCCGAGGTCGAGCACCTCGCCATCTGCGATGAGCCGTGCGACCTTGAGCGGTCGCCAATCCATCCCATGCGACTCCAATGGACCGATGGTGTAGATCCCCTCTTTGATCGTGGCTCGGATGTCTGAACGGTCGATGAGAGTCACGCCGTCAAACACAGCGGCATCAGCGATGTGGTCGTAATGAAAGTGCGACAGGATGAGCGTGATGGGCTTCTTGCCCGCGTAGCCCTCTGCCACCTCCCGCATAGAGCGAGAGCCCGCGCCTGCCTCGAGCGGGCGGGGTGCCCGCCCGAGGCCGTGGATCAAGTGATCTTCGGCCACGCCCGCCAGGCCGGCGGCGGGCCGAACAGCGCCCGCCAGATCGCCTTCCGCGCCGGGGTGCCAGTCGAGCGCCCGGCCTTCACGGTGAACCAGGCCTGCGGCTCTGGGCTGCAGGCGGTGCTCTCGGCGGCGCGAACGCTGCGCTGCGGCGAAGCCCGGGTGGTGCTCGCCGGCGGCACGGAGAGCATGTCCAACACGCCCTACCTGCTGCCCCGGGCTCGCTGGGGCTACCGCATGGGCCACGCCGAGCTCACCGACGGCATGTACAAGGACGGCTTCAATGACCCGCTCTCCGGCCTTGTGATGGGTGAAACCTCGGAGGAGCTCGCGGAGCAGACCGGCGTCGACCGCGCGAGCTCGGACGCCTGGGCGCGCTCCAGCCAGTCCCGCTGCGAGCGGGCGCGGGCGGCCGGGCGCTTCGCGGGCGAGATTGTGCCGGTGGAAGTGCCGGGCAAGAAAGGCCCGACGCGGGTCGAGCAGGACGAGCATCCCCGCGACGGCGTGACCCTCGAGGAGCTCGCCCGCCTCGCCCCGGTGTTCCGCCCGGGGGGCACGGTGACGGCCGGCAACGCTTCCGGCATCACCGACGGCGCTGCCGCCCTGCTGGTGGCCACCGAGAGCGCTGCCCGCGAGCTGGGCCTCGTGCCGTTGGCCCGGCTGATCGACTGGCAGGTGGTGGGGGTGGAGCCGCGGATCATGGGCATCGGCCCGGTGCCGGCGGTGAGCCAGCTGCTCGCCCGCCAGGGCCGGAGCACCCGCGAAATCGACCAGGTGGAACTCAACGAGGCCTTCGCCAGCCAGGTGCTGGCTTGCCTGAAGGGCCTCGACTTCGACCCCGAGCGGGTGAATCCGGACGGCGGCGCGATCGCCCTCGGCCACCCCATCGGCGCTACCGGGGCCCGCATCCTGGTCACCCTGCTCCATGGCCTGGCGGCCCGCGGTGGCCGGCTCGGCATCGCCACTCTCTGCGTCTCGGGAGGCATGGGCCTCGCGGCCCTGGTGGAGCGGCTGCCTTGAGCTATCTGGTGGTGAGCTGCGAGAACCTGCGGCAGATCGGCCCCTACGTCGACGCCTTGAAAGCCGTTGGCGTGGCCGCCGAGCGGATCCGGCTGGTCACCCCGGAAGGCCCCAAAGACGATTGGGCCCATCTGGCCGCCCAGGCAGCCGGAATCCTGCTCTGCGGCGGGCCGGACGTCGAGCCCCACCGCTACGGCGAGGAGCCGCTGCCGGGAGTGGAGTTCGATCTCCTACCCGAGCTCGACTCGATCGAGCTCGCCGCGCTCGAAGGAGCGAAGAGCGAGCGAGTGCCGGTTCTCGGGCTATGCCGCGGCATCCAGGTGGCGAACGTCTTCCTCGGCGGCTCCCTCTGGCAGGACTTGCCGGCCGAAACCGGCTCCGCCGTGGCGCATCGGATGCCGCGACCCGAGGATGCGCTGGCCCACGCGGTGGCAGTGCGGCCCACGCCGGGCTGGCTGGGCGAGCTTCTCGGCCGTGAGGCGGTGTACGTCAACAGCCGCCACCATCAGGGCGTGCGGCGCCTCGCTCCCGAACTCGAGACGGTGGCCACCTCGGCGGACGGCCTGGTGGAGGCCGCCTCGCTGCGAAGCGCCGAGTGGTGGTTCCACGCCGTGCAATGGCATCCGGAGAATCTGCTGCCGCTCGCCCAGCAGCGGGAGCTGTTCCGGGGCTTCGCGGCGGCCGCCGGGATGGGGCCGGAGCGGAGCGAGCCATGAGCCAGCCTTCTCTTCGCGTCGAGGTCGTCGGCCGCCGCGCGACCTTGACCCTCGATCGGCCGCCGCTCAACATCCTGGACCTCGAGCTCCTGAGCCGGCTGGACGAAGCCGTGGCCGAGCTCGGCACCCGGCCGGATCTCCACCTGGTGGTGCTCCAGGGCGCCGGCCCCAAGGCTTTCAGCGCCGGAGTCTCGGTGCAAGATCACACCGCCGACAAGGTAGCGGGGATGCTCGCCACCTTCCATCGCCTGCTCCTGGCGCTGCGCCGCCTGCCCGCCCTCTGCCTGGCGGCAGTGGACGGCCACTGCCTGGGCGGCGGCATGGAACTCGCCCTGGCCTGCGACCTGGTGCTGGCCTCGAGGCGCTCGCGCTTCGGCCAGCCGGAGATCGAGCTCGGCTGCTTCCCGCCTTTCGCTGCGGCGCTCTACCCGCAGCGGATCGGCCGCTCGAGAACCCTCGATCTGCTCGTGACCGGTCGCACCCTCACGGCCCGCCAAGCCGAGAGGCTGGGGCTCGCCACCTGGGTCTCGCCCGACGACGCCTACCAGCACGATCTGGCGGACCTCATCGAGCGGCTGACCAACACCCGCAGCGGCGCCGTGATGCGACTCACCAAGCAGGCCGTGGCCGCCGGAGAATCGCTACCCCTGCCAGAGGCCCTGGCGGAGGCCGAGCGCCTCTACACTGAGGAGCTCCTGGCCGTGGAAGACATGCAAGAGGGCCTCGCCGCCTTCCTGGAAAAACGCCGCCCCAGCTGGCGGCATCGCTAGAGAACCCCGAGGAGGAATGCCATGAGCCAGACCGTGTTGGCGCAGCGCGAAGGTCGCGTCGCCATCTTGACCGTGAATCGCCCCGAGAAGCTCAACGCCCTGAACGACCAGGTGCGCACCGACATGCTCGCCCACCTGGCAGAACTCGAGAACGATGACAGCGTGGGCGTGGTGGTGGTGACCGGCGCCGGCGAAAAGTCCTTCATCGCCGGCGCCGACATCGGCGAGTTCGAGGGCCGCTCGCCTTTCGATCAACGCCATGCCATGCGCAGTCCGCGCATCTTCGACGTGATGGCGAGCTACCCCAAGCCGGTGATCGCCATGATCAACGGCTACTGCCTGGGCGGCGGCTGCGAGCTGGCGCTGTCCTGCGATCTGCGCATCGCCTCGGAGAACGCCCGCTTCGGCCAGCCGGAGATCAACCTCGGGCTGATCCCGGGAGGCGGCGGCACCCAGAGGCTGCCCCGCCAGGTGGGCCTCGGTCATGCCCTCCGGCTGATCCTCTCCGGTGCCCAGGTGAAGGCTCAGGAGGCTCTCGCGATCGGCCTGGTGGAAATGGTGGTGCCGGCGGAAGAGCTGCGCCAGCGCACCCTGGAGGTGGCCGCGGAGATCGCCGCCAAGAGCCCCCTCACCTTGCGCGTGGCCAAGGAGGCCGTGCGCGCCAGCCAGCGCCTGGCGGTCGAAGAGGGTCTCGCCTACGAACGGGATCTCTTCTGCCTCTGTTTTTCCAGCGAGGACAAGAAGGAGGGAGTGGAGGCCTTCCTCAACAAGCGCAAGGCGGACTGGAAAGGACGCTGAGCCCGCCTCGGGGGGCCCCTTCTCCATTCCGACCGGAACGCAGTAATGGGTCCCCTTTTGAGCTATCTCCATTTACTCCCTGAACAACATCGCTCGACGGGGCGATTTTCAGCGAATCACCGTCTACGCAAGACCCGCTAGCGGCACTCCTACTTAACGGAGAAGCACTGTCGAGACGGCTCCTCAGCGGGGCCGTTTCATGCCTGCGATCGCGGGAACGATGGGGGTTCGTCCCGGGCTACCGGCCGGCACGGGAGGCGAACTTTGCGGAGGATGGTTTTGCCAACAACCGCAACGAGAGGTCCGGCACGGTGAACCTCAAGGCCAAGGTCTTCGGCCTGGCGGCAGTGGTTTCGGTCGCCGCCTGCCTGGGAGTGGCCCTGCTGGGCTCGGCTGCTTGGAAGACGCCCGAGCCGGCATTTCTCACCTCCTCTCTGCTCGGCCCGATTCCCCTCCTCGCCGTCTTGGCCGTTGCCCTGCTGGTGGCCTGGATCGGCGCCGATCGGATCTGCACGCCTTATCAGGCGAGCGTCGAGGCTCGATTCCTCGCAGCCCAGCACAACCTGCACCGCTCCTATGCCGAGGCGATCGAGGCCGTGGTGACGGCGATCGACGCTCGCGACAACGACACCACCGGCCATTCCTTCCGGGTGGCCCGCTATGCCGTGGCCCTCGGGCGCCAGATGAGCCTCTCGGAGCGCGACCTCGAGACCCTCGAATGGGGCTCGCTGCTGCACGACATCGGCAAGCTCGCCGTGCCGGACGCGGTGCTCTGGAAGGGCGGCCCCTTGACCGAGGAGGAGTGGCTGATCATGCGCCAGCACCCGGTCTGGGGGGCCGAGATCCTCGAGAACGTGGAGTTCTTGAGCCCGGCGCTGGCGGTGGTGGCGCACCATCAGGAGCGCTGGGACGGCACCGGCTACCCGTCCGAATTGGCGAGAGAGCAGATCCCCCTTCTGGCCCGCATCTTCGCGGTGGTGGACACCTACGACTCCCTCACCTCCGACCGCCCCTATCGCCGTGCCTGTCCCCATTCCGTGGCAGTGGCCGAGCTCAGCCGCGTGGCCGGAACCCAGCTCGATCCGCAGGTGGTCTCTGCCTTCCTCACCCTCTCCGAAACGGAGCTGCGCCGGCTGCGCGACGAAGTCTCCCTCTCGCCGATCGACCTCTCGCCCTTACCCGAGCACGAGATGGACGAAGAAGTGGAGGCCTTCGTGACCGCCGCCAGCCGGGCCGAGACGATTCGCTCGACCGCGGCTCCCGCCGAGCCCCGGACCGCGCTCGAGCAGTTCTGAGCCCTCGGCAGCCTGCTCAGGCGATGCCGTAGCGCCGCCGGCGCTCCCACAGCGATTTGCGACTGATGCCGAGAAGAGCCGCCGCCTCGGCCTGATGGCCGCGGGTGTAGGCCAGGGCACGACGGATCTCACCCTCCTCGAGCTCGGCCAAGGGCCGCGGGCGCTCGCCGGCGAGGTCCACCGGCGGGGGCGGTGCGAGTGGGGCGCCGGGCTGGAGGATTAAGGCTCGCTCGAGGACGTTTCTCAGCTGGCGAAGGTTGCCGGGCCAGCCGTAGCGCTCCATCCAGGTCCAGGCTGCCGGATCGAGCTCGGGGGGCCGTTCGCCCAGGCGGGCCCCGAGGTCTTCGAGCAGGCTCGCGACCACCTCGGCCAGGCGAGCCTTGCGCTCGGCGAGGGGCGGCAGGCGGAAGGTGAGCACTTCGAGGCGATAGTAGAGGTCGCTGCGGAAGGTGCCTCGCTCCACTCGCAGCGACAGATCTTCGTCTGCGATCGCGAGGAAGCGCACATCCGCTTCCCGCTCACGGCCGCCGAGCGGCGAGTAGCGCCCTTCCGCCAGAAGCCTCAGCAGCTTGGGCTGAACCGGCAGGGGCAGGGACTCGAGCCGGTCGAGCAACAAGCTGCCGCCCTGGGCCCGGGCCACTCGGCCGTCGAGCGACGCTTCGGCGCCGGTGAAGGCGCCGGCCCGGTAGCCGAAGAGCTCGGCTTCGAAGAGCGAGGCGGGCAACGCCACGGCATCCACCTCGACCAGGAGGCGGCCGGCCCGGCGACTCCGGGCATGCAGCCAGCGGGCGAGGCTCGAGCGGCCGGTTCCCGGCTGGCCGAGAATCAGGATCGGCGCTTCGCTTTCCGCAGCCCGGGCGAGGCGGCCGAGCTCGGCGGGAGTGAAGAGAGGAAGCCAGCTAGGCGGCGGGGCGGACGAACTCGCGGGTGACATCCGGCGCGTCCCCCCACAGTCGTTCCAGGGCGTAGAAGCCGCGCTTCTCGTGGTCGAAGACGTGCACCACGAAGTCGCCGTAGTCGAGCAGGATCCAGGAGCCCTGGCCCTGCCCCTCGACGTGCAGCGGGCGTACCTTCTGGTCGCGCAGGCGGCGCTCGATGGCGTCGGCGATGGCCTCCACCTGGCGGCTGTTGCTGCCGTGGACGACGAGGAAATAGTCGGTGAAATCCGAAACCGGCTCGAGATGGAGGACTCGCAGATCCTCGCCCTTCAAGTCGAGAATGGCATCCACCGCGGTCTGGACGGCAACGGCGATATTCGGCGTGTTCGTGGCGGGTTCGATCATCGGTAGAGCGAGTACTTGGCGATGTAGTCTAGCACCAGATCCGGGACCATCCCGTCAGCTGGCAGCTCCCCCTGCGCCAGGGCCGCGCGCAGGGCGGATGAAGAGGCGGCGACCGCCGGCCCGGCCAGGAGCTCGGCCCGGCCGGTCTCGAGCCAGGAGCGCACTTCCGGGTCTGCCTCGGCGAGCCGCTCTCCCCAGCCTGGCCGGGCGAGCACGGCGAGGCGGGCGAGGCGGGCGATGTCTCGGAAGCGGCGCCAGGTGTGGAAGCCCACGAAGGAATCGAGGCCCAGGAGCAGCACCAGCTCGGCCTCGGGGTATTCACGGCCGAAATGCTCCACCGAGTCGATGGTGTAGCTGGGTTCCTCGCTCCTCACCTCGAAGGGGGACACGAAGAGGCCGGGGCGGTGGAGCGTCGCGAGTTCCACCATGGTGAGCCGGGCGAGCGAGGGTGCGAAGCGGCGCTCCGGCTTGTGGGGCGGGCGGGCGGTGGGCAGGAACCACACCCGCGCAAGGCCCAGGCGCTCGCGGGCCGCCTCCACCGGCAGCACATGGCCCCAATGGGGCGGGTCGAAGCTGCCGCCGAAAAGTCCGATTTTCAAGGCCGTGCCTCCGCGGCGGGCGCCGGCCTGCCGAGCTCGGCGAGGCGCTGCTCGAGCTCGAGGGTCAGCTCTCTCAAGCCTTCATGGCTCGCCGAGCTCACCTCGCGGTAGGGCAGGCTCCGGTCGCGGGCTGCGGCCTCGAGATCGGCCCGGCGCTCGGGGTCCGCAGCGTCGAGCTTGCTGCCCACCACGTAGCGCGGCCGAGCCGCGAGCTCCGCGCTGTAGGCGGCGAGCTCGCGCTCGACGATGGCGAGCTCCTGGGCGGCTCCCTGCGCGCCGCCGGAGAGGTCCACCAGGTGGAGGAGGATCCGGCAGCGCTCGACGTGGCGGAGGAAGCGCAGGCCGAGGCCCGCTCCCTCGGCGGCTCCTTCGATCAGCCCGGGCAGGTCGGCGATCACGAACGGGGAGCTCGAAGGCCCGTGGGCCACCACGCCGAGCTGCGGCACCAGGGTGGTGAAAGGGTAATCCGCGATCTTCGGCCGGGCGGCCGAGACGGCGCTGATCAGCGTGGACTTGCCGGCGTTGGGCAGGCCCACCACGCCGACGTCGGCCAGAAGCTTGAGTTCCAGGCGGAGGCGCCGCTCCTCGCCGTCGCGGCCCGGCTCGACCCGCCGGGGAGCGCGGTTGGTCGCGGTGGCGAAGCGGGCATTGCCCCGCCCGCCCTGGCCCCCGGCCGCCACACAGAGCCGCTGCCCCTCTTCGAGGAGCTCGCCCAGGCACTCGCCGCTCGCCGCGTCGAACACCTGGGTACCCAGGGGAACCACGACGTCGAGGTCCGCACCGCTGGCACCGGTGCGGTTCGAGCCCTCGCCGTGGCGGCCGCGCTCGGCCGCGTAGAGGCTGGCGAAGCGGAGATGGTAGAGAGTGTTGAGACGGTGGTCCCCGACCAGGAAGACGGAGCCGCCATGGCCTCCGTCGCCGCCCGAGGGCCCGCCCCGCGGCACGTACTTCTCGCGCCGAAAGGCGAGGCAGCCGTTACCGCCACGTCCGCCCTGGACGTCGAGAACGGCTTCGTCGATGAAACTCAAGCGAAAGGAGGCGGGTTATTCGGCGGGGAGGACGTGCACCCACTTGCCGCGCCGGCCTCGGTCCTGGAACTTGACCACACCGGAGATCTTGGCGAAAAGCGTGTCGTCGCTGCCCTGGCCGACGTTGTTGCCCGGGAAGAACTTGGTGCCGCGCTGGCGGACGAGGATCGTGCCGCCGTTGACCTCTTCACCGCCGAAACGCTTGACGCCGAGGTGTTGCGGATTGGAATCACGGCCGTTGCGGCTCGAGCCTTGCCCTTTTTTGTGTGCCATTCTGAGCTCCTCGTCAAGGCCGGCCTCAGCCGCCGATCTCCTCGATGCGCACCCGATGCAGGTGCTGGCGATGCCCGTTGGTGCGGCGGAACCCTTTGCGCTTCTTGGTCTTGAACACCCGGATCTTCGGCCCGCGAACGGCATCGAGCACCTTGGCCCGGACCTTCGCGCCGGCCACCGTGGGGGCGCCCACGCGGGCTTCACCGTTGCCGCCGATCAGCAGCACCCGGTCGAACTCGACGGCACCGTCCTCGCCCACCGAGGAAAGCAGCTCGACGTCCAGAACCTCGCCCTGCTCCACTCGATACTGCTTGCCGCCGCTCTCAATCACTGCATACATGGTTGTTGGCTCCGAAGGGTTCGCGCTCGGGACGGCGGTTGCGCCCGCCCGGGCGCTTGCGAGAACCTCACCCAGGCCCGGAAAGGCGGACCGGCGATCCCCGCCAGGAACGGGGGAGGTTACCACGAGGACGTAGGCGGGTCAAACGCGCTATTCTTGGGGGTCATGGCGAGCCCCGAGTATCTGATCTGCCTCGAGTGCGAATGCCCTTGCTACACCTTCGAGTGGGAGGAAGGGGAGGCGACAGACGCTTTCTGCCAGAACTGCGCCAACGACGACCCGACTCAATTCGCCACCCCGGACGAATTCGATTCGATGTCCGGCGGAAAATGACCTCGCCGTCCTTTCTTCTCGAGCCTCGAGCCGCCTCCCGGCGGCGCGAAAGGAAGTTGCGATGAGACCACGCTTGCGCTCCTCGTCGAGGTGGGCGCTTCCCCTGGCCTGCGCCTTCGCCTTGCTGCTGGTCGCCCAGAGCAGCCGAGCCGACAACGTCTACCTCAAGAACGGCGAGGTGTTCGAGAACGTGGTGGCCGAGGAAACCCCCACGCAGGTGCTGATCCGCTTGCCGGGCGGCGAGCTGCGCCTGGCCAGGAAGCAAGTGGATCGGGTGGTCAAAGCCGAGTCCTCGCTCGAGCGCTTCGAGGCCCGGCGTGCGGCGCTTGCGGGCTCGAAGGATGCGACGGCCTGGTTCGATCTCGCGCGCTTCGCCCTCGACCAGGACCTGCGCACGGCCGGCCGGGAAGCCGCGCTCAGGGCCGCCGAGCTCGATCCGGATCTCGCCGGCCTGCCCCGGCTCCTGTCGAGCTTCGGCTACGCCCGCGACGAGAAGAGCGGCGAGTGGCTGCCCGAGGCCGAAGTGATGGCCCGCCGGGGCCTGGTGCTCCACGACGGTGACTGGGTCACCCGGGAGGAGCGCGCCGAGCGGCTGGCCCAGGCCCGCGAGCGTCGAGAGCGCTGGGAACGCGAGCTCGAGCGGCAGCGAGAGCGAGCCCTGGCCCGCGAAGAGGTCGAGATCCGCCGGCCCGCCCCGGCGCCGGTCACCCTGATCGAGGGCAACACCTTCCAGACCAACAACTTCGTCTCTCTGATCTACAGTCTGCCGGCGCCGTTCGTGGTCCTTCCCGGGCCGCCAGCGCCCTCGCCCCAGCAGGCGCCCAGGACGAATTTGAGCCGGATTTCCGACGTACCGCGGATCGATTTCTTCGAGCGCCAGCCGGGCAGCCTGATCCCCGGCGAGTGGCCCCAGAACTGACCCTGGCCAGCGCGGCTCCGTCACTGCTAAACTCTTGTACCCCCTGGGAGGGGTGTGGCCGATCTATGAATTCCTCCATTGTGGTTACCGGCCTGGGAGCCGTCACCGCCATCGGCGTGGGCCGCGAGACGTTCTGGCAGGGGCTGGTGGAAGGGCGCAGCGGCATTCGCCGGCTGGAGCTGTTCGACCCCGAGCAGTACCGCACCCAGAGCGCAGCCTGGATCGATGAAGCCGCGCTGAAGCTCTGCTTCCTTTCGGCCCGGGACCGCCTGCGCACCTCGAGGGCGGACCGCTTCGGCCTGGTGGCCGCCCGTGAGGCCCTGGAAGACAGCGGCCTCGACCTCGGCGCCATTCCTCCCGAACGCGTGGCGGTGGTGCTCGGCTCGGGCGCGGGCGGGCTGATCGAAGCCGAGCCCTGGTTCGAGCGGGTGGCTTGCCACGGCCGCACCGGCCGGCGCCACGAGATCCTCTCCCACGGGCCGGACCTGCTCACCAATCGCATCGCTTCCTACCTGGGCGCGGAAGGCCTGCGCGCCACGGTGGTGACCGCCTGCTCGAGCTCCACGCTCTCGGTGGGCCAGGCCGCGGATTGGCTGCGCTGCGGCCTCGCCGACGTGGTGGTGACCGGCGGCAGCGACAGCCTGGCACGGCTTACCTACGCCGGCTTCAACTCCCTGCGGGCGGTGGACCCGGAGCCCTGCCGGCCGTTCGACCGTGAACGCAACGGCCTCACCCTGGGCGAGGGCGCCGGCATCCTGGTGCTCGAGCGCGAGGAGCACGCGAGGCGGCGCGGAGCCCGCTGGTACGCCCGCATCGCGGGCTACGGCGCCACTTCCGACGCCTACCACATGACTGCCCCCGAGCCCACCGGCGAGGCCGGTGCCCGAGCCCTGTCGGCGGCGCTGCGGAGCGCCCGGGTGGACCCGTCGGAAGTGGACTACATCAACGCCCACGGCACCGCCACGCCTCACAACGACCGCGCCGAGGCGGCGGCGATCCATCGCGTCTTCGGCGAGCGGGCGAAGAGCCTGCCCACCAGCTCGATCAAGTCCATGGTGGGCCATTGCCTGTGCTCGGCCGGGGCCGTGGAGGCCGTGGCCACCTGCCTCACCGTGGCCCGGGGAGTGCTGCCTCCTACCTTGCGCTGGGAGAACCCGGACCCGGAATGCCAGCTCGATGTGGTGCCCAACACCGCCCGCGAGCTGCCGGTGCGCACCGCCATCTCGAGCTCCTTCGCCTTCGGCGGCAACAGCGCCTGCCTGGTGGTGACCGCCGCTTGAACAAGCTGGGCTCGCTCGCCATCACCGGCATCGGCATGGTCTCCCCGCTCGGGGAGGATGCCTCTTCTCTCCTCGCCGCCCTCGACGCGCGGCGCTCTGGCATCGTCGAGGTGAACGAGGCGCCGCTGCCGCAGCCGAGCTGGGCCGGGCGGGTGGGAGAGTTCAGCTACCAGGGCCTGATTCCCGCCATGCGGGCTCGCCGGCTGGACCGCGCCAGCCTCTTCGCCGTAGTCGCCGCCCACCGCGCGGTGGCCAGCGCCGGCCTCACCGGCGCGCCGCTCCTCGAGCACCAGCTCGGAGTGGTGATGGGCACCGGCAGCGCCGGCTCGGGCCCGCTCACGGTGTTTCTCGACGCCCTCTACCGCCGCTCGCCCCAGGACGCCCCGCCCTTCGAATTCCCCAACACCGTGGCCAACGCTCCGGCGAGCCACGTTTCGATCGAACTCGGGCTGAAAGCGGCCAACACTACGCTTTCGCACAGCGAGGCGGTGATGGGCATCGCGCTCGCCACCGGCCGGTTGATGATCGCCGACGGTCGCTGCAGCCACCTGCTGGTGGGCGCGGTGGACGAGTGGAACCCTTACTACGACCTTGGCTACCGCCAGCTCGGAGCGCTGCGCCGCTGCCAGCACGGCGGTGGCGGCACGGTGCTTTCCGAAGGGGCGACGGCACTCGTGGCCGAGCTGCCGGCCACCGCAGCCGAGCGCGGCGCTGCGGACGGACGCGAAGCCCGGGATCAGCTGGCGCCGCTGCGGCTCGATCACG
>CALMKX010000088.1 GCA_937867335.1 uncultured Acidobacteriota bacterium | reverse complement strand
GCGGCGCAGGCGGGCGAGCAACCGCTCGGCCGCCGGGGCGGCGCCGGAACCGCGGCGGTCGGCGCTCAGGAAGACTTGCGTGAGGCGCACGAACGGGGGCAGCGAGAACCGCTCTGGATGCGCTTCGAGGTAGCTCTCGAGCTCCACCGAGGTGAAGGCCTCGGGCGCGCTGCCGGCACGGGCGAGCAGCCGCATCTTCTCCACCAGGTAGCGCCGCACCACGGGATCGCTCTGCTCCAGGCCGATCTCCCGCGCCTGGCGCAGCAGCTGGCCATCGCTCGCCGCCGGGGCCAGGGCCAGGAAGCGCATGTCCTGCACCAGGCGCCGGCGGGCCGGCAGGTCCTGGTCGAGCCCGCGGCGCAGGGCTTCGCGGTAGAGCAGCTCCTCGTCGCTGGGGGCCGCCGGCCCGGCTGCCGGCGGCGGCGCGAAGCCGGTGCGCAGCCAGAAGAGAGCTGCGCCGAGGAGCAGGAAGTGCAGCGCCGGCTGGCTCCGGAGCCGGCTGAGGAACGCTCTGCCGTTGCGCATCGCCCGCCTCGCCTGCGCCTAGGGCTTGGCCGCCTTGCGGCTGGCCTTGGCCGGGGGCGAGTACCAGATCGGCGAGGTCCAGGCGCGCTGCTGGGTCACCCGCGGGATCTCGGTGGGGGCCACCACCGGGCCGGGCTTCACAGAGCAGCAGGCGGAGAAGGTGTCGTACAGCGAGGGCCCGCCGCTGGCCTGGGGCTTCTTCGAGAAGCCCTGGAGCCGGGTTTGGCAAGCCATGGGTTGGAAGGGGTCGAGGCCGACTTCCTTGCAGGTGTAGGTGCTCCAGCGGCAGGTGGGGTTCTCGAGCACCCGGGCGTAGTAGAAGGCCCGCTGGCCGGGGTCGAACTCGGTGTCGGTCCACACCGTGCACAGGCTGTCGGCGCCCGGGCCCACCGGCGCGCAGGTGTCAGGGTCCACGGTGGCGGCGGGGTCGAGGGTGGGGGAGCCCGCCACGGTGACCACCTTCTCGTGCTGGTTGCCGTTGGCGTCGAGCCAGCCCTTCACGATCTCGATGCGCTGGAGCTTGGCTCCCGGCTTGTAGACGGCGCAGTTGCCGGCGGGCAGCGGCGAGGGAGCGGTGCTGCCGGGGTCCTTGAGCGCCTGCACGGCGAATTGCGGATAGGGGACGTTGGTGGGGCGGGCCGGCAGGTCCGAGCCCATGGGCTTGCCGTTGGCGTCACCCTGGGCCCGGAAGCTGCCGCTCGAGCACAGGGTCGCCGGCAGGGTCCAGCCGCCGAAGAAGCTCACCGTGGGCCGGGTGCCGCTGGTGGCGTAGGTCTCGCGCCGCTTGAGGCCGTCGAAGAGGGCGTCGCGGCTGTTCTCGGTGGCCCACACCACGGTGAGCGCGCCGGGGTTGAACTCCACCTGGCTCAAGAGCCCCTCGGGGCTGGCGGTGGAGGAACCGTGGAGGCCCTGGAAGTTGCCTTCGTCCGTGCCGCCGGGCAGGGCGCTGTGGGTGTCGGTGCCGCCGGCGAAGCCGAACTTGAAGGGATTGGCGCCGAGGTTCTTCTCGGCGCTGAGACCATCCTTCAGCGCGTTGCGCAGGAAGGCGTTGGGCGCGTAGGGCTTGGCATCCGGCACCGTGGTGCGGGCGGGGCCGCCGAAGTCCACGAAGTCCAGGTTGTGGTACACGAGCTGCTCGAAGCCGCACTCCGGGTCCGTGGTGCCCACGCCGGTGCGGCACTCCGAATTGCCCTTGCCCTGGTGGATCTCGGAGAGCGGCTCCCAGGTGGAGCGCTGCACGGCGTAGGCGGCGTTGGCGCCCGGGGGCAGGGTGTAGAGCATGCCGTCGCTCAGGTTGCCGTTGTGGGGGATGGTCAGCGCCTCGCAGCCCTGGGAGGCCAGGCAATCGGCCGAGAGCCGCGTCCACAACCAGCTCTCGTCGTTGCCGGTGTCGAATACCGACAGCGGCGTCTGCGGCACGTTCTCATTGCGGAAGATCACGTTGCGATGGCGGTTGTTGTAGCCCGGCATCGAAGTCCACTCGTAGCCGACGAAGCTGGTGAAGGTGCAGGCCGAAGTGCGGTCGTAGGCGGCCTCGGCCGCGGCGCGGATGTCGTTCCACAGGGTGGCGGATTGCGCGCGGCAGATCTGATTGGGGTCGCCCCCGTTGCAGAACGCCGGCGGCCGCGGCGGCTCCACGGTGAGGCCCTCCCCCCAGCCCTCCGCCGTGGTGGCGGGATCGTTGCGATAGGCCACGCAATCCGGGTGCTGGTACCAGCTCGACGCCGGGTCCAGGCACATGGTCATCTCGCCCAGGAACTCCGAATGGTCGGTGATCGCCGCCCAATCGAGGGGCCGCGCCAGCTGGGCGCAGCGGGTGGGGGCGCCCATGGCATCGGTGATCTGGATCGGCCGGCCCTTGGCGTATTCGTAGGCTTCGCTCGGCGGGTTGTTGACGGCGAAGGAGTAGGCGTCGAAGGAGTAGGCGGTGTGGGCGTGGGTCTCGCCGAACAGGGGTATGCGCAGGGAGCTGTTGTAGGTGCAGGTCGCCCGCACGTCCTTGGGCGGTCGAGGCGCGCTCGGCTCGGCAGCCGCCAGGGGCAGGCCGAATGCAAGCAGGCCGAGAAAAATCGAACCAACGGATGTTCTTCTCATCGGCAGCATCTCCCTCTGAATTAACGTGTCGACGAAGATAGAGGTGGCGAGAGCTCGCTGTCCATCGTCTCTCGGGAGGATCTTTCGCCGGCGCTTCCTCTCCAGAGAGGAGGTCTCGCTACACAGAAAAAGGCCGGGCCCCCTTTGCGGGAAGCCCGGCCTGTCCTCCTGCCGGTGGCGCGGAGCTCGCGGCTACTTGCCGCAGCTCGACCGGCCGGCCGCCGAGACGATGGCGTCCTTCTCGGCCTGGGTGATCAGCCCCTGGCTGGCGAAGCTGGTGGCGCTTCGCGACACGCAGGAGACGTACTGGCCGTGGTTCTTCCAGGACTGCGTGGTGCCGCGGGGCCCGGCGCAGGGGCAGAGCTGGGCGATCGAGCAGCCCGTGGTCGGATCCACCGTGGAGCCGCTGGGGGTGAAGGCGCAGAGGTCGCCGCCGTTGGCCACGCCGTCGCCGTCGATGTCGGCGTCGCAGGCATCGCCCAGGCCGTCGCCGTCGAAGTCTGCCTGGTCGGGGTTGGCCACCATCGGGCAGTTGTCCTCGCTATCGGGCACGCCGTCGCCGTCGGCGTCGACGACTTGCTGGATGGCGATGCCCCAGGGCCGTGCCGAGGTGGCGAAGGTCGAAACCACGCTGTTCGTCGCGGTGTCGATCACCGAGACGGAGTTGCTGTTGAAGTTGGTGACGTAGGCGTAGGCGCTGTCGGGCGTGAAGGCGATGGCGCGGGGGAAGCCGCCCACCGGGATGGTCCCCACCACCGTGTTGGTGGCGGTCGAAATCGCCGAGACGCTGTTGGCCGTGAGGTTCGCCACGTAGGCGTAGGCGCCGTCCGGGGACACGGCCACGAAGGTGGGGTTCGGCCCCACTCCGATGGCGGCGACCACGGTGTTGTCCGCGGTGCGCACCACCCGGACGGTGCTCGCGGACTGGGTGAGGTAGGCGTAGGCGCCGTCTGGAGTGAAGGCCAGCCAGAACGGTGCGCTGGCGATGGTGAAGCTCGAGGCCAGCGAGTTGGTGGCCGAGTCGTAGATCTCGATGGTGGGCGTGAAGGTGGGCGACGGGCCGAACGTGGAGACCCAGATGGCGTTGCCGTCCGGCGTGGCGACCACCGTCAGGCAGGGCCGCGGCAGGGTCGCCGTGATGGCGTAGGTGGTGGCGTCCACGATGGACACCGTGCCGCTGGCGTTGTTGCACACGTAAAGGTAGCCGTGTGCCGACTCCGCCACCGCCACCACGTTGTTGCCGGTGGCGACGTCGGCCAGGATGGAGTTGGTCACGGTGCTCACCACCTGGAAGCGGTTCGGCGTCATCGAGAACAGCCGCTGGCCGTCGCGCGAGAGGTGCAGGTTGCGGGTGCCGGTGCCGCTGATAGTAGCAGTGGTGGCGTTGGTGGCCGTGTCGATGACGGCGACCGAAGTGGTGCCCTGGCTCGCGATGTAGCCGTTGACCTGCGCCTGGAGGGCGGGGGTGGCGGCGGCGAGCACCATCAGTGCGCTCGCACAGAGCCTCCCGTAGAATTTCAAAAGATGCGTCATAATACCATCCCCTCTTGGTTGGTTGGCGAAAAGAAACAGTACGCAGGATAGGGCTCCAACCGAGGGTGGGTCTATCGTCTCGAGAGAGGAAGAACGGGGCGCGAGGCTCCTCTCGAGAGAGGATCCCGGAGAGCCCCGGCGAACTTTTTCAGCGGAAGGGTTTCGGATAGTGCAGGGGAAGGAGGAGGGCCCCGTGAGCCGGACCGGCGCACCCGTGCAGGGCCTTCCGCCAAACCTCCCGAGACCCCGAAAACGGGGGGAGGTTTGGCGGAATCGCCCCAGGAGCGCAAGTGATGGCGGATGAAGTACTTAGCTCGATTCGCCCCGAGGCGGCTCCAGGCGGCCGTGCACGTTTTCGGAGGGCGCGCGACGAGGTTTGGCGGATGGCCCCTTTTGGGCCCATAGAATCAATGGTTTAGAAGTGCCACGGTGGAAATCGGCGGCGGACCCTGCGGGGGATTGCGACACGGATCGACGCTGATGTAGCAGACCTCCTTCGGTCCAGTGGAAATCGGCGGCGGACCCTGCGGGGGATTGCGACAATCCAGAACAGTCCCCACCTTGATGTGGCCCGGGTGGTGTGGAAATCGGCGGCGGACCCTGCGGGGGATTGCGACTTTGAAGTTCGACAGAGAAGGGTTCCACACCCTGATGTGGAAATCGGCGGCGGACCCTGCGGGGGATTGCGACACGCGACACATCTCGTACACCGCAACCTCGGTCGGGGTGGAAATCGGCGGCGGACCCTGCGGGGGATTGCGACACGTTGGTGGTGAGGGCTAAGTCCGCCACGTGCGGCGGGGTGGAAATCGGCGGCGGACCCTGCGGGGGATTGCGACTTTCTGACCTGTAAGGCAGCCCAAAACCTGCTGCCAACGTGGAAATCGGCGGCGGACCCTGCGGGGGATTGCGACACGCCATCGTGGCTGCCTTCTGGGCCTGGCTCGCCGCGTGGAAATCGGCGGCGGACCCTGCGGGGGATTGCGACACCATCTTCCTAACATGAGCCTGCTGGCTACGGCTATAAGTGGAAATCGGCGGCGGACCCTGCGGGGGATTGCGACATGTAGAGCACGTCAACGAGCGAGGTCAGGAAGTGCGAGTGGAAATCGGCGGCGGACCCTGCGGGGGATTGCGACACACACAGAAGCCGAGCCATAGTCGTCGCTGGCATAGGCGGTGGAAATCGGCGGCGGACCCTGCGGGGGATTGCGACACAGTTGCCGCTGAACATCAACGCGATGCTCAGCAGTCGTGGAAATCGGCGGCGGACCCTGCGGGGGATTGCGACGCAGAAAGCCTGGCGGTTCACGCCGAGAAGAACTCGAGGTGGAAATCGCCGGCGGACCCTGCGGGGGATTGCGACAAGTTCCACAGCTCGCTTCGCTTCATCGTTCCTTCCTTGTGGAAATCGGCGGCGGACCCTGCGGGGGATTGCGGCACCTTACTAGCCGAGTTCGAACGCTTTACATCCGAGAAGGCGTAATCGGCACTGAGCCCTTATGGCCATCCCGGGCGGGGGGACCCCGCCCCTACGGCTGCCGGGCTGGAATCGCGTGTAGGGGCGCGGTTTCCGCGCCCGGTTTTGGCTGCCTCTGCGCCAGCGCTGAAGAGCCTCTTCAGCGGCCGACTGGCCCCCCTCTCCAGCTTTTGAGAGAAGAGGACGGCAGAACCAGCCAGGGCCAGCGAACTTTCTGCCCGGGCTCGCCTCGGAACCTCCAGAGACCGCCCCGCTGCCGGGGCGGCAGTTCCTGGAGGAGACCATGGCCGAGCCGATTCGCTACGAAGACTTCGCCATCTCGATCGAGCCTGACAAGGATGGCGCGCTGACGGTCAAGGTGGAGAGCTCCCCCCTCGACCGTCGAGAAGGGCCTTTCAACAGCGTGGCTCTCCCCGTGGACCCGAGCTCCTGGTTCGAGGAGCTCGAGGGCTCGGTTCGCGGGCTCCGGGGTGCTACCCACGACGACGGCAGCTGGACCGTCGTGCCCTCGGCCGGCGAAGGCCACGGCCGCACCCTCACCGAGCAGAGAGGCCAGGAACTCTTCGATGCCCTGTTCCAGGAAGAGGTTCTCAAGCTCTGGGACGAGTGCAGGAACCGCCTGGATGAGCACGATAACGAGGGCCTGCGCATCCGGCTGATTTTCGACCGGCGGAAGCTCGGCGAAGTGGAGTCGATCGCCTTCCTTCCCTGGGAGATGCTGTGGGATCCACGGCGAAGGAGCTTCGTCGGCAGCGACTACCAGACCCCCATCGTGCGCCACGTCGTCACTCCCCTGGCGCGTGCTCCGGTCGTCTTCTTCGAGGGCTTCCAGGTACTCCTGGTGGCGCCGCAGCCGGAGGGGCTGAGGAAGCTCGACCAGCCCGAGGAGATCCGCCTGGCCCGTGAGGCCCTCGAGTCCCTTCCCGGCGTCAAGCTCGTCGAGCTCGAAAAGCAGACCCTGGCCGAGCTGCGGCGCAAGGTGATGGAGGTGCGGCCCCACGTGGTGCACTTCCTGGGCCACGGGGACTTCGACGAGCAGAGCGGCTGCGGCGGGGTCTACTTCGAGGACGAAAGCGGAGGCCGGGACTTCGTGACCGGCCAACGGCTGGGCGAGGCGCTGAGGAAAGCGCAACCGCCCGTCGTGGTACTCAACGCCTGCGGCACGGCGATGGTGCCCCGCAAGGAGGGGACGGCCCTGCCCTTCCATGTCGCCGACCAGTTGGTGGCCATGGGCTTCACCACGGTGGTGGCCATGCAGTTCTCCATCTCGGACCAAGCTGCGATCGAGTTCAGCAAGAATTTCTATCGAGCCCTCGTTGCGGGTTTTCCGGTGGATGGAGCCGTGGCGGAGGCGCGCATGAACATGGCGCTCGGTAGCACGGCTGCTGCCAGCGAATGGATCACGCCCACTCTGTTCATGCGTTCTCCGGACGGTTTCGTGCTGGACCGCCAGAAACTCGAAGGGGATCGCCTGGTGAGCTCGCGGCCAACGGGCATCCTCGGCATCCGCACTTTCCTGCACAACACCGCGCCGATGGAGACCTTCGTGCCGAGCGAGAACATCCTCGACCTGACCAGCTCCTTCGACGGGCGCTTCTTGCGGAGCAACGCGAGCTGGGCCGACAGCGTTTTGAGCCCGGTCACCAGCTTCCTGGCCCGGAAGCGCCAGGGTCACGAGGAGGTGAAGCTGCTGTTCGATGCGCACCTCTCGATCGCGCTCGCCGCCGGCTGGCATGCGGGATTGCGCGCTGGCCAGCCGATCACCATCCTGCAGCGCCAGGCTTGGGCGGGCGTGCAGGAGCTCCGGCTCGATGTGGAGAGGCGCAGTGAAGCCAGGGCGTTCGAAGAGCTCTGGAGCTTCGAGGAGCTCGAGCTGGAAGGGGGTGGTGAGGAAGTAGCCCTGGTGGTGAGCGTGGCCCGGCCGGCGCGCCGCGACGCGGAGGCCTTCGTGAGGGGGGACCTGGCCGGGCGGGTGGGCCGCGTGCTCCTCTTCGACATCCGCCCCAAGCCGGGCAACGACAGCCTCCAGGGCACACGCCATGCCCTCGATCTGGTCCATGCGCTCGACACCAAGGTCTTGGAGCTGGGCCACCAGCAGCTCACGCGCCCCAAGCACCTCTTCCTGGCCTCGCCGGTGTCTTTCGCCTACGCCCTCGGGGCCGCCGTTCGGGGCTGGGGGCGGGTGCAGCTCTACGAGCACGATCTCGAACGAACCAAACCTCAGGCCTACACCCCCTCCCTCCTCCTCGACCCGGCCCAGCTCTAGGCCAGACTGCGGAGTGTGCATGAGTGAGCAAAGCTTCTTGCCGAACTTCGTTAAGATTGGTGCACGGGGGAGCCACCCAGAGAACCGGGGACGCTGAGGGCCGCTTTGCGGGCGTCGCTGGGTTGGGCGTGGGCTCCACCCGGCCCACGATGCCCGGCAGGCAACAGCCCCGACGTCCAACCTCCGGCCCGGACCCGGACGCCGCGGATTCGGCGCGACGGGACCGGGAGTGCGAGCGGCTCTACCAGCTGTACCGCAAAGCGCTCCTGGCGTTCTTCCTGAACCGGCGGGTGCCCGCCTCCGAGGCCAAGGATCTGCTCCAGGAGACCTTCCTCAGCGCCCTCCAGGGCTTCGCGCAGCTGCGCAGCCAGGAGCGGGAAGAGCCGTGGCTGTTCCGGATCGCCCAGCACACGCTGTTCAACTGGACTCGCCATGGCAGGGCGAGCAAGCGCGCCGGCCTCACCGTGCCCCTGGAGGACGGCGTCGAGCCCCGCCTGGCCCCCGAAGCCCAGGGGGAGCCCTGGGAACAGGCGTGCGCGTGGGCCAGGCTGCTGGTGGAGGAGCGCCACGTCCGTTTCCGCGACGCGCTCGCCGAGCTGCCGGAGATCTACCAGCAGCCGCTGATGCTGCGCTTGGACCAGGACCGCAGCTACGAGGAAATCGCCATCCTGCTGGGCGTTGCCCTGGGCACGGTGAAGTCCCGTCTCCACGAAGCCACGCTGCGCCTGAAGACCATTCTGGGAGAGGATCACGAGCCGTGAGCAGCCAAGGCGATCCCGACGCGGGCCTCAAGGCCTCGGCGCGGGCGCTCGGCGAGGCGGCGAGGCGGGGCGCTCGGGGGCATCCGGAGCCCGAGCGGCTGCTGGCCTACCACGAGCGCCGCCTCTCCGAGAGCGAGGCGGCCGCGGTGCGCTCCCACCTGGTGCTGTGCCGGGAGTGCGCGGACTTCGTGCTCGACCTCGCGGCTTTCCCCGACGTGCCGCTGCGGGTGCCGGTGGAGGAAGAGCCGGAGCGGCTGGCGCCGAGCTGGGAGGAGGTGCTCGAAGCCCACGCTGCGGAGGAGGGGGCCGAGCCGCGGCCCAGGCCCCTGGCGGGAACTGGCTTCCGGCTGATCGTCGCCTTCGCTGCCGGCCTTTGCGCGGTCTCGTTGCTGCTCGGCTGGCGCCTCGTCTCGGTGAGCCGGGAGCTGGTCCAGGAGCGGGCCCCCGAGCCCAACGCGGCGGCGGCCCGGCTCGAGGAGCCTTCCCGGGGTGGGGAGCCGCAGTGGGTTTCGGTGCCGGCCGCAGCGCGCAGAGTGGTGCTGGCGATCCGGGCCCCGGCCGGGGAGGTCGGGCCCTGGAGGGCGGAGATCGCTCCCCTCGGGGGTGACGGTGCCGGGCGCCGCCAGCAGGTGCCCGGCCTGGTGGCCGGTGGGGACGGTCTCCTCACCTTGAGCCTTCATCGCAGCCGCCTGCCAGCGGGCCGCTACCGGCTCACGCTGCGGCGGGAGGGGAGCGAGGAGAGCTGGGCGGAGTACCCGTTCGAACTGCGCTACGATGCCGGAGCCGCCCCGGGCCGCGGCCCAGGCCCCTGAGCCGCGGGGGTCTCGACGGGGCCGGCATGGCCGCCGTTGCGAACTGCCCTCGCCAGCTTCCTCGCTTTCGCTTTGAGCGCCGCCCTGGCGGCGACCCGAGCCCTGCCTCGAGTCGAAGGCCATGGCCAGGCCCGGAGCGCGGGCGGCCACCCGGCGGTGCGGCTGCAACCCGACGGCGACAGGGCCGAGAGCCGCTCGCACCGGAAGGGCTTGTGGCTCGCGGCCGGGGAAACCCTGGTCGTGAGGGTCCAGCAAGAAGGGACGGACGTTTCGCTACGGCTTCTCGGCCCCGGGCAGGAGGAGCTCGCGAGGGCGGACAGCCCCACGGCGGGCTGGGGCCGAGAGGAGCTGTGGTGGACGGCCGCCTCGCCGGGCCTCTACAGCCTGGAGATCCAGTCCGACGAGCCAGCCCCCTGGCGCTATCGGCCCGACGTGGAGAGGCACACTGCGAGGGCCGAGGACCGGCTGCGAGCGCAGGCCTTCGGGCTCTACCTCGAAGCCGAGAAGCGCCGCCGGGGTGAAGCTCCCGGTCCCCCCGGGCCGCTCTACCAGGAGGCCGCGGCGCGGTTTCGCGAGGCCGGCGAAGGCCGAGCGGCCGGCCTTGCCGAGCAGCGCCAGGCGACGCTC
>CALMKX010000087.1 GCA_937867335.1 uncultured Acidobacteriota bacterium | reverse complement strand
CCGCGCTCCGGCCCCGGCCGCTGGCGCCGGCCAGGCCAAGCGGCCGGGCTCCGCGCCGCTGGCGAGCAGCTACAAGTTGATCGTCGGCACCTATCTGCACCAGAGCGAGGGCCAGCGCCTGCCGGAGGACCTGGCCGGCCACACCTTCGTGGCCATTCAGGAGCCCACCGGCCGCAACCAGGCCTGGGGCTTCTCGCCGGCCAACTACGGCCGCTTCGACCCCAACCGGGACCTGAGCCGCCTGACCGCCGGCGTGCCCGGCCAGGTGCACGGCGACGAATCCGCCCTGCACAAGCCCGGGGTACGCACCCGGAGCTACGCCATCAGCTCCGAGCAGGCCCAGGCCGCCATGGCCAAGGTGGCCGAGTACCGCTCCCGCCACTACGGCTTCAGCCTCTCCCGCCGAGCCTGCTCGAGCTTCGCCCTCGACGTAGCCCGAGCCGCCGCCGTCGACCCCTGCCCCGGCAGCAGCATCAAGAAGCCCCGCGACCTCTATCGGCAGTTGTAGGAGAGTGCCCCGCGAAGGCGGGACTTCCGGATCTCACCCCCCTTTGGAAGGGCGCCTCGCGAGCCTCGGTGTGAAGATGCGATTGCACTCGGCGGTGGCGTGTGGGAAGAATGTAGCTATGCGAAGCGCTCCGCGGGAGGAGTGAGATCCGATGCCGGACAACGAAGAGTTCCTGCGTCGGATTCGTCTCGGCGAAGACTCGAGCCTCGAGTTGAAGCGCGTCGTCCTTGCTGGCGAGAAGGTCACCAGCCCCAGGAGGGACGATCTCGCCGACGAGTTGGCGGCACTCGCCAACGGCCAGGGCGGTACGCTGGTGCTGGGAGTTGACGATCAGACCCGCGAGATCCTGGGTATTCCCCTGGACTGTCTCGATGCCGTGGAAGCCTGGGTGCGGCAGGTCTGCAACGATTCCATCAAGCCTCCCCTCGAGGCTGCGATTCGCAAGCTCGAGCTGCCGGATTCGAACGGTGGCCTCGTGGCCCTGATCCGGCTCGATCTCGATCGCAGCCTCTTCGTCCACAAGAGCCCCGGCGGCTATTTCCGGCGCCTCGGAAGCTCGAAGCGGGAGATGACTCCGGAGTTCCTGGCGAGGCTCTTTCAGGAGCGGAGCCAGAGCCGAGTCATCCGCTTCGACGAGTCGCCCGTGCCGGGCACCGGACTCGAGGATCTGGATCTTCCCCTCGCACGACGCTTTCTCCGCGGCGACTCTGCGTCGAACGAAGTCGCCTTCCGCAAGCTGCGCCTGGTGGCGGACGATGAAGGGGGAGCGACTCGGCTCACCGTGGGGGGGGTTCTGTTGGCGACCCGAGAGCCCCAGCGCTGGCTGCCCCATGCCGAGATCCAGGCCGTCAGCTATGCCGGCGAGCGCACCGACGTCCACTATCAAACCGACGCTCGGGACATCGGCGGGCCGCTCGACCAGCAGGTGGTGGAAGGCCTGCACTTCGTGCGCCGCAACATGAGGATCTTCGCCACCAAGGTGATGGGCCGGGTGGAAACCCCCCAGTTCAGCGAGCGAGCGGTTTTCGAGGCGTTGGTCAATGCCGTGGCTCACCGCGACTACTCGATGGGCGGCGCGAAAGTCCGCCTCCATCTCTTCGGAGATCGCCTCGAACTCTACGTGCCGGGTGGCCTCGCGAACACGCTCACGCCGGACAGCATGCACTTGCGGCAGTACAGCCGCAACGAGCTGGTGGTCTCTCTTCTGGCCCGCTGTCCGCTGCCGGAAGGCGGGGCGCTGGGGCGCTCCCATCTGATGGACCGCCGAGGCGACGGCGTGCCGATCATCTTCGAGGAGAGCCAGCGTCTCTCGGGGCGCGCGCCCGAGTACACCTTGCTCGACGAGAGTGAACTCCGGCTGGTGATCTGGGCCGCCACGCCTCGCTAGCTGCACAAGCTCACCGCTGACTCATTTCCCAGCCTCGCTTCAGGGTTCCAGAGGAATCGTGGGATAATCGACTCCCCTGAATTCTCGTGGCGGCGATCTCTCGGCTGGGGGCTTGAAGGGTCGCTGCGATGGATGAGCCTGGCGATGCGACGCATTCTGGCTGGCTTGGCGGTGTTGGTGTGGATCGCCGGGTGCAACTCCGGCAATCCGGTGGTTTCCAGCTCGCCTACGGACCCCACGCCGCCTTCTTCGGGCATTGCCATCACCGTCACCGTGGTGCCGAGCGACCTTTTGGCCGGCAGCAGCGAGGCCGCCACCGTGACGGTGACCGCCCGCCGGCAGGACAACCAGCAATCCCCGGCGGATGGCACCGAAGTGACGGTGTCGACCGACCAGGGCAGCCTGGGCCTCAACAACCCAGCCCAGCCGGTGCACTTGACCCAGCTCCGGCTCGCGGCCGGGCAGGCGCAGGTGAGCTTCTTCCCGGGCGCCACCGTGGCCACCGCCAACATCCTGGCGCAGATCGGCTCGAGCGTGGGGCAGACGCGGGCGAACATCGTGGACGCCTTGCCCAACCAGTTCTACCTCACGGCCGTGCAGCCGAACCTCGGCAACACCCTGGGCGGGGACCAAGTGACCATCCGCGGCGCCGGTTTCAAGACGCCCCTGCGGGTGAGCTTCGGCGGGGTGGCGGCGCGGGTGGTCTCGGTGCCGTCGAGCGCGGCGATCGTGGTCGAAACGCCGCCGGCGGCCACACCCCCTCCAGCCGGCACGCCGCTGCCGGTGGACGTGGTGGTGACCAACGCCTTGACCGAGCCCCAGCCGCCGATGGACACCCTGGCCGGCGGCTTCATCTACCGGGACGACGCCCCTCCCGCCCCCGACCCGGTGTTCATCACCGCGGTGGACCCGCGCACCGGCAGCGCCGCCGGCGGCGAGACGGTGGTGGTGAAAGGCGGCGGCTTCCGCGAGCCGCTGCGGGTGGAGTTCGGCGGCAAAGTGGCGCAGGTGGTCTCGGTTTCGAACGCCCGCATCTCGGTGGTCACGCCCTCGTCGCCCTCCCAGGTGCCGGCAGGAGCCACGCTCCTGGTGGATGTGCACGTGGTCTCCTCGCTCAACGCCAATCCGCCCCTCGAGGCCAACCTGCCCGGGGGCTTCACCTTCGACGGCGGGCCGGCACCGCAGCCGGTGGTGGTCTCCTCGCTCAATCCGGCCCAGGGTCCAGCGGCCGGCGGCACCGAGGTGACGGTGACCGGCCAGGGCTTCGTGAGCCCGGTGGCGGTGACTCTCGGCGGCGTGCGCCAGCGCTCGGAGGTGGTGGACAGCGCCACCCAGCTGCGCTTCACCACCGCCGGCATCACCTTGCCCCAATGCCCGGCCGGCGGCACCTCGCCGGTGATGGGCCTCACCGTTACCAATCTGGCGAGCGGCGCGAGCGGCACGGCTCAGCTCACCTTCACGTACCAGGTGCCCCTGCCGCGCATCCGGCGCATCTCGCCCACCCAGGGCGGGCAGCTCGGCAATACCCTGGTGTCGATCGAAGGCGACGGCTTCGCCACCCCGGTGCGGGTGGTGTTCGCCAAGGGCACCCAGAGCTTCGCCGGAGTGGTGCAAGGCACGCCCAGCGCCACCCTCACGCGGGTTTCGAGCCCGGCGGTGCCGGACAGCCTGTTCCCGGAGGTGGATTGCGTGACCGGCGACAACATGGCCGGCAAGCGCTTCGTGCCGATCACGGTGGATATCCAGTTGACCAACCAGGGGAGCGGCTGCACGGACACCTTCCCCAACGCCTTCACCTACAACCCCACCTTCCCCGGTTGCCGGGTGGTGACGCCGGCGCCCTGAGGCCGTCCCGGTGAGAGCCCTCGGCCGGCTGGTCGCCCTGGGCGCCGCGCTCCTGGCGGCGGCCGGGGGAGCGTCGGCCCAGACCATCACCCTCGCCGCCGGTGCGGCGCAGATGGCCGTGCGTACGGACAACGGCGCGATTTTCAGCACCACTTTCGTGGGCCGCGAGTTCTTCCGCTTCGGGGCCTTCGTTTCCGACTGGGGCCTGCAGCTGGGGAGCGACACTTCGACCTTCGCGGTGAACGACGCCAACGGCGGCGCGGGCATCCCCATGACCGTCACCGGCAACAGCGCGGTGGTGGTGGCGAGCGGCACCTACAGCCGCAGCGGCGCCACCGTGGCCGTGGTGCGCCGCTACGAGGTGGTGGCCGGGGACAACGCGGTGCTGGTGACCATGACCCTGCGCAACGATGGCGGCAGTGCCGTGGTGGTGACCGGCTTCGAGACCTTCGACCCGGACCCCGGGGTGCCCCCCACGATCATCGAGACCTCGAACGATGTCTTCGACGTTCCGTTGCCCGCCGGGCCCGGCCGCGTCGGGCTGGCCTGGGCCGCTCCGGACCCCTCCGGCTTCCAGTACGCCTTCGCTCTCTGCACCCCGCCGAGCCATGCCGTGGCCTCGGGAGATCCCTTCTCGATCGCCACTGGTGCCGCTCTGAACAGCGTGCTGGCGGCGCCCTTCGACGGCCAGGGAGCTTTCGCCGACAAGGGAACGCACACCGCCTACCAGGTGACGTTGCAGCCCGGCGAGACCCGCGTGGCGTCCATTTCCCTGGGCTTCGGGCTCTTCCCCGCCTTGGCCGAGATCGCTTCCGAGCGCAGGTGCACGGACGTGGATCTGGCGGTGGACGCCGCTGAGTCGGTGGATCCGGTGATCGCCGGCTCGGGCAACCCCAACCTGACCGACACCGTGCGAGTGGTGAACCGCAGCCTGCGGGATGCCGACGACCTGGTGGTGCGGGTGGACCTCAGCGTGCCCCCAGGAGCCACGGCGCTGCCGGCCGTGCCGCCACCGGGCACCACGTTCGCGAGCCCGTTCTGGACGATCGGCACCTTGCCGGCCGGCGCTTCGCGGACGCTCACTTTGCCGATCACCGTGGGGCCCTCGGCGGCCGAGGCAGTCGACGTGATCCGCCTCCGCGGCTCCCGGGACCATCTGCTCCAGCAGCCGCTCAACACCGACGACGACGTTGACGACGAGCGCACTTCGATCGTGCGCCGGGTGGATCTGCGGCTGACCAAGACCGAGTCCGCCGATCCGGTCTCGGCCGGCTCGGGAACCGGCAACCTGGTCTACGTGGTGACGCTCGCGAACCTCGGCCCTTCGGACGCCTCGGGGGTGCAGGTGAGCGAAGCGATCACCGTGCCGAGCGGCGTGACGGTGAATTCGGTGGCGCCTTCCGCGGGAACGGGCTACGCCACCGTGGACCCGGACACCCTGAGCGGCAGCTGGCAGGCGAGCAGCCTGCCGGCCGGCCAGACGCGCACTCTCACCGTGACCTTGACCGCCGGGGTGAACGCGACGGCCGGCACCGATGTGGTGGGGGATACCGCCACCGTGTCGCGGGCCAACGAGACGCTGATCAACCCCGCCAACGACACCGTGACCGAGCGCACCAGCATTGCCCGCCTGGTGGATCTGGTGGTCACCCAGACCGAGTCCGCCGACCCGGTGGTGGCGGGCTCGGGGCCCGGCAACCTGGTGTACCAGGTGCGGGTGCAGAACCTCGGACCGTCCACCGCCACCGGGCTCACCGTGGCCGAAGTGCTGTCCCTGCCCTCCGGAGTCACCCTCGACGGCCTGGTGCCGAGCGGCGGCACGACCGTTTCGGGCTCGGTGTGGACCCTCGGTACCCTGGCGGTGGGAGGCCAGGCGACGCTCACCGCCACCTTGACGGTAGGACCGTCCGCCGCGAATGGCAGTGGCTCGATCGCCAGCGCGGCCTCGATCGCCAGCGCGAACGAGACTCTCACCAACCCGGCGAACGACTCCGCGAGCCACACCACGTCGGTTCAGCGCCAGCCGGATCTGGTGCTCACCAAGGTGGATCTCACGGACCCGGTGGCCGCCGGCTCGAGCCTCACCTACCAGCTCACCCTGACCAACAGCGGCGTTTCGGACGCCACCGGCGCCACCGTGACGGACACCCTGCCGGCCGGGCTCACGCTCAACACCGCGACCCCTTCGCAGGGCCTGTGCGCCCCCACGGCCAACACCGTGAGCTGCAACCTGGGTGCCCTCGCCCGTGGCGCCAGCGCCTCGGTGGTGCTGGTCACCGACGTCGCCACCACCGCTTCCGGCACCCTGAGCAACACCGCGACTGCCGCCACCGTGGGCGGCGACCTCGACCCCACCTTGCCCAACCAATCGACCGCCCAGACCACCGTGCTCGGCCGCGCGGATCTGGCGCTTTCGATGACCGCCTCCCCCGAACCGGTGGGCGCCGGCAACACTCTCACCTACACCCTGGTGGCCCAGAACCTCGGCCCCGGCGAGGCGAGCGGCGTGGTGCTCACGAATACCCTGCCGGCTTCGGTGACCCTGCTTTCCTTCACGCCTCCGGCCACCGCCTGCAGCGGCGGCCCCACCGGCACCCTCAGTTGCACTCTGGGCACGCTGGCGCCCTCGTCGAGCTTCACCCTGGTGCTCACCACCAACGTCGCGGCGGGAGCCCCGGCCTCCCTCACCAACGTCGCCACCCTGCTCGGCTCGCAGCCGGATCCCGTGCCGGCCAACAACTCAGCCACCGCCGTGAGCACGGTGGGCGCGCGCTTCGACCTCGACCTGGCGATGACCGACGCACCGGACCCGGTGGCCGTGGCCGGCAGCTTGCTCTACACCCTGACCCTCACCAACCACGGGCCGGGAACGGCCTCGACTGTGGCGCTCTCCGACACTCTGCCCAACGGGCTTTCGAGCGCCGTGGCCACTCCCGCCCAGGGTAGCTGCGCGGTGGCGGGAGCCGTGGTCTCCTGCCAGCTGGGCAACCTGGCGAGCCCTGCCACCGTGACGGTGACGATCCAGGCCACGGTGGGCCCCTCGGCGCCGGCCTCGCTCACCAACACCGCCAGCGTTACCGCTCCCGGCCAGGACCTGGTGCCGGCGAACAACTCGGCCACGGCCACCACCGGAGTGAATCGCTCGGCGGATCTGTCGCTCACCGTCACGGATATGCCCGACCCGGTCGCGGCGGGCGGCACCCTGGGCTACCACGTGACCGTGGCGAACGCCGGACCCGCGGACGCGGATTCGGTGGTGGTCACCTTCGACCTCGCCCAGGGGCTGAGCTTCGGCTCGACTCGGCGGCTCGAGCCCCTCGGCTCGGCCGGGGCGTTCCTGATCTTCGCCGATGGCTTCGAGACCGGCGACACCTCGGCCTGGGCCCAGGTGGTGGGCGGGCCGCCGCCTCCCAGCGGCTGCTCCCAGGTGGGCTCCACGCTGAGCTGCGCGCTCGGCACGGTGGCGGCCGGCGGCTCGACCACGCTCGACCTCTCCCTCCACGTGGGAGCCGGCGTCGCCGGCAGCCTCACCACCACGGCGACGGTTTCGAGCGGCGTCGGCGACCCCCAGGGCACCAACAACCAGGTGATGGTGGTCACCACCCTCAGCCGCTCCGGAGATCTCGCGATCGAGGTGAGCGACGCGCCGGACCCGGTCTCGCCCGGGGGGACCCTGGTCTACACTTTCACCGTGACCAACGGCGGACCCTCGAGCGCTCAGGGCGTGACCTTCAACGACCCCCTGCCGCCGGAACTCTCGGTGCTTTCGGTGCTGCCCACCCAGGGCAGCTGCCTGGCCGCCAACCCGGTGCAATGCGACCTCGGCACCCTGGGGCCGGCGTCCCAGGCCCTGGTGGAGATCCGCGCCCGGGTGTCCTCGAGCGCCACCGGCTTTCTCACCAACACCGCCAGCGTGGACGCCACCGAGGGAGTGCCGTGCCGATGCGGCGGTAATCGACGCGGCAGACCTGCCTTCCGTGCCTGGGCTCGCGGTGTATGTGCGGCCGCAGCCTGGACGGCGCTATGTGGTGGGCGCCGATCCGGCCGGAGGCAATCCGACC
>CALMKX010000086.1 GCA_937867335.1 uncultured Acidobacteriota bacterium | reverse complement strand
GCTCGGCGGCGAGGCGCCGGCGGTCGCGCTCGCTTCTCCGGGGCAGGGTCGCCACGGTGAAGACGCCCCGGCCCCTCGGCGCGCCGGGCTCACGGGCATTGAGCTCCACGGTGATCGGCCCGGCCTCTGTAGGCTCGAACAGCCAGCTCTCGAAGCCGTCGCGATCCCAGGGACCATCCACCTCAGCCAGCGTGCGACCGGCGGCATCGCTCACCCGCAGGCTCAAGTCCAGACCCTGCTGCTCGGCCACCAAGAGCCAGGGCTCGCCGGGCTCAAGGTCGAGGGTGAGGCTCAGCCGAGCCCCTGCCGCGAGCTCGAAAGGGCGAGATGGAGGAGCACCCGCCCCGCGAGTGGCGCTCGGGCTCCCGAGCAAGGCCGGGAACAGAAGCAGCAAGTGCAGGCAGTGCCTCACAGGGCTGAACCCGGCGCAGCTCGGCCCGATTGGGCCGAGGGCAGAACCTTCTTGAGGACCAGGTTGGCGGAGAATATCTCAGGGCGCGAGCGGCCACTCCTCCCGGCTGCGGTTGCCCACCAGATCCTCCGCTTCCAGATAGAGCACCCAGGTGTTGCCCAGGGCCGACTGCTCGGCCCGGCCGATACCCAGGCTGAAAGCGGCCACGGCACAGGCTTCGTCCTCGGCGCTCACGCGGAGCAGGGCTCCGCCGGCGAGCCGCACCGGGCTCGAAGCGGCGAAGGGGTCCCGTGCGGTGGCCGAGCGCACCAGCAGCTGGGGCCGGTCCGAGCGCACGGTGACGCTGCTCGCCGAGCCCGAGCTGGGCAGGCTCAGGGGTAGCCAGAGCCTGCCGTCGCTGGACCACTCGAGCAGGGCCTTCTTCTCGGCCAGCCGTCGTGCTTCCTCGCGGCTGCGCTGGGTGGCGATCCTGTCGTGCCCGAACTGCGCGACGAGCTCGCCCTGGCCCACGGTCCAGCGGAGGCGTGGAGCCACGTCGTCGTAGAGGAAGGCGATCGGCTCGGCGCTCGCCAGGTTGCCGGCGTTGTCCGCGGCGCGCAGCTCGAGCTGGTGGGCGCCGCGGCTCCAGCCACCCGACCACGCCGCCTTCGGCACCGGCTTGCCGTCGAGCACCAGGGTCCACTCGGCGATGCCGGACTCCGGATCCTCGCCCTGGGCCAGGGCGCTCGAGCCGGGGCCCAGCACCAGCTTGCTGCCGTAGCCGGCCATCGGCCCGGCGAACTTCATGGCGATCCTCGGCACCGCCTCGTCGGCCACTGCGGAGCCGATCTCGAAGCTCGCCACCGGGCTCGGATAGCCGTCCAGGCCAGAGCGAGCGATCGCCGTCACCCGCCAGTAGTAGCGGCCAGCCTGGAGCTCCTGGGGGGATTGCCACCGCTCCGCCTGGAGCCCCGTCACCCTCTGCTCGGCCTGGTGGCAGTCGGCGTCGCTGCACAGCTCGAGCAGATAGGAGGCCGCGCCGGCGACCGGCTTCCAGGTGAAGCGGAGGTTGTTGAAGGCCACGGCGCCGCCGGCCTTGGGCGTCTCGAGTTCGGCGGCCGGCAGCAGCGCCTCCGGCGGCGTGGGCGGTCCACTCGCCGCCACCGTGGTGCCCATGCCGCGGCCGACCTCCACCTTCTGGCCGGCTGCCTCCACCGCGCCGCTGCCCTCGTACATCATCAGCTGGGCGCCGCCGCCTCCGGGCCGGCGGGCACGGGTCTTGAGCGCTCCGTCGTCGCCGGCCCGCGGCAGGGCGTGAGCGGCTCCGAGCACCAGCTCGACATCCGATTTCGGCCGGCCGCCGCGGCTGCCCTCGAGATCCCCCTGGCCCTGGACGATCTCGATCTGGCTGCGGGGTACACCCCGGAGCTCTCCCGCCACCTGGCGGAAGAAGACCAGGGACTGCTCGGTCAGACCGAGCGCCGTGCCGTCGGCGAACGACATCACCGCGGCCGAGCGCTCGCGGGTCCGTACGCCATCACCGTCCTCCAGCAGCTCGCCCAGCTGGGCCGGGGCCCAGGGGTTGGGCTCGGGGCGCTGCTCCACCTGGCGATGGACCAGCGTGACCTTGGCGGACTTCGGTGGCACCGCCTGGGTCAAGTAGAGGCGCAGCCTCGAGCCGATGCTCAGGAGATCCGGGTTGGCCACGCCGGGGTTGAGCTTCCAGTTCTCCGGCCACAGCTCCTCGGCGCCGGAAAGCCGCCGGGAGAGGCCGCGCAGGGTGTCCCCGGGCCGCACGGTGTACCAGCCAGTGGTGGAGGGCGGGCTCGGGGCGGCTTGGGTCGCCGGCTGAGCCAGGGCCCATGGCGCCACGGTGAGGCCCAGGATCAGGGCGGAGAGGAAAACCTGCGAGCTGGACCGTTCGAGCCGAGCGCTGAGGTGGCGCATCAGGACCTCCTGGGGCCGGTGCCACGGGAGAGGGTGGGCAGAAGCTGTGAGTGGATCACGGTGTCGATTTCGGTGTGCTCGCTGTCACGGGGCAGCTGGCCGGCGTCCCAGCTACCCCGGTTCAGTCTCTCGAGCGCGCTCACCAGGGCCGCGGCACTCGAGTAGCGGTCCCTCGGCCGCTTCTCGAGGAGGGTCAACACCAGGTGGTTGATCTCGGCGGAGAGCTCGGGGCGCAGCACCTGGGGAGCATCCGGGTGGTGCTCGACGGTGCGGCGCAGGGTCTGGTGCACGTCCCGCCCGGCGAAGGGCTGGATGCCGGTGAGGCATTCGTAGAGCACCACGCCCAGGGAGAAGAGGTCGCTGGTTTCGGAGTAGCCACCATCCACCAGGGTTTCCGGCGGCACATAGCCGGGGGTGCCGAAGAAAGTGTCCGTGGCCCGGTTGGTGGCGGAAACCAGCTCGGCGATGCCGAAATCGGTCACCTTGATCGAGCCGTCGAAGCCCAGGAGCACGTTCGAGGGCTTGATGTCCCGGTGCACCACGCCCTGGCCGTGGGCGGCGGCCAGCGCACGGGCCACCGCCAGGGCGAGGGTAACCGCCTGGTCCTCGGCGAGCGCTCCCCGCCGCCACAGCAGCCGCTCGAGGCCGCAACCTTCGAGGTACTCCATGGCGAGGAAAGCGAGGTCGCCAGCCGCCTCCACGTCGTAGACCGCGATGATGTTGGGATGGAGGAAGCGAGCCGCCGTCACCGCCTCCTGCATCAGCTTGGCGCTGAGCTCGCGGCGGCGGGCCTCGGCGAGGTCGGTGCCCAGGCGAACGGTCTTCAAGGCGAGCTGGCGCTCGAGCTTGGGATCCCAGCCGAGAAACACCGTGCCCATGGCGCCATGGCCCAGGAGGCGCACCACCTGGTAGCGGCCGAGGAAGATGCGGTCGAGCTCCTGGTGATGGCGAACCCGTTGCTCCAGGGCCTCGAAGGCGTTGCGCAGATCCTCGAGCTCGTTGCCCGAGGGAGCGGCGGCCACTCCGGCGAGTTCGCGCTGGGCGCCTGCCAGGCGGCGCAGCGGCCGCACCAGGCCCAGGTGGCCGAGGCTCGAGAGCGCCGCCACCAGGAGCAGAGCAAGGCCCAGGGAGCGCACCGAGTCCCGCCGGATGCCCTGGGTGATGCGCTCTGCCAGCCGCGCCGGCTGGCGCGAGAGCACATACCAGCCCTGGCGCCCCACCGGTGCGAAGGCGCCCAGAACGCTCGCCCCGGCAGCGTCGCGGTACTCTCCGGCCCCCGCCACCTTGCCGGTGGCCGCGGCGGCGAGTTGCTCGGGAGCGAACTCCTCGAGGCTCTCCGTGGTGCCGGTAACCAGCTGGCGATCCTGGTCGATGACCACCAGGGCCGCTTCCTCGGCGCTCATCTCGTAGCCGCGGATCGACTCCGCGAGCCCCTTGCCGCTGGCGATCAGCCGCAGGCGGCCTTGGCCGCCCTCGAGAGGGAAGTCCCAGGCGAGCCAGGGAACGCCCTCGAATCGGGTGACGGCGAGGTTGTCGGTTCCACTGCCGGTGGCAAGGGCGCTCACCTCGGCCGAGAGATCCCGCCGGGCGCCCTGGACCACCAGCTCTCCGCGGGCATCGAGCAGGGCCAGCAGGGCGATGTCCGGCCGGGACTCGAGGGTGCCGCGCAGCAGCTCCTGGGCTGAGGGCGAGCGCGGGTCGGCCAGCAGCGCCGAGTTGCCCGCGAGGGTGCGGCCCACCACGGCCAGGGAATCGAGGAAGCTGGCGGTACGCTCGGCGGCCGTGCGCGCGGCCACGCTGTGGGTGACCAGCACCTGGTCGCCGTAGCCCTCGCGCTGGATGCGCACCAGCAGGAAGAACGCCACGAGCAGGGGGCCGAGGCCTACCAGCGCGAGCGCGAGGATGATGCGCAGCGTGAGGCCGAGCTTGAATCTGGGTGTGCGCGGGGTCACGGCTACCGGCCTCGGTCCGGAGTCTCCAAGCAAGGCGCAGCGCAGGCGACGCCAGCTCGGCCGGTCTCGGGTGCAGGTTCGGGATAACATAGCCCACCGGCTCTTGAAAGACCAGGGAGCGACCGAGACGGCCGATGGCGAACAGGAAGAGCATCCAGGTAGTGCTCGCGGAAGGGGATCGCCCCGTCCGCATGCTGCTCGAACGGGAGATCGGCGCTGGTGGCCGCCTCGCGGTGCGGATCGAAGAAGGCGAGTCGGCCGGCCACCGCCTGCCGGGAGAAGCCCTGGATGTCATGGCCCGGGATCTCGAGCTCGAGGGCGAGTCGGCCGAATCGCCCATCCGGGTGCTCCATTCGAGCTCGGCCTCGGGCGAGAGGGTGGTGATCTCGCCGGGCGGGCCCCTCGCCGGGGAGCACCTTCCTCAGGCGCTCGAGGAGGCATTCGGCTTTCTCACCCGCCCGGTGCCCCGCGAGCGCCTGCCCAGGGAGTCCACCACGGTCCCGTGTGCCAGTGAAGTGGTACGGCCGCTCGAGGGCATCCCGGCGGCGAGCGAGATCATCGGCACCTCGCCCAGGCTCGTCGAGCTGCTGTCGCGGGTGGAGCGGGTGGCCGCCTCCCAGACGTCCGTCTTCATCCAGGGCGAAACCGGCACCGGCAAATCCCTGGTGGCGAAGGCCATCCACCAGGCCAGCCGCCGGGCCAGGAAGCCCTTCGTGGTGGTCAACTGCAGCGCCTTCCAGGATCAACTGCTGGAATCCGAGCTGTTCGGCCACGAGAAGGGCTCGTTCACCGGCGCGGTGAACGCCAAGCCCGGCCTCTTCGAGATCGCCCACGAAGGGACTTTGTTCCTCGACGAAGTGGCCGAGATGAGCACGGCGATGCAGGCCAAGCTGCTGCAAGTGCTGGACGACGGCCATATGCGGCGCATCGGCAGCACGAAATCCCGCAATGTCGACGTGCGAGTGATCTCCGCCTCGAACAAGGACCTCACCGCCGAGGTCAAGGCCGGCCGGTTCCGCGAAGACCTGCTCTACCGCTTGAAAGTGATCACCCTCTCGGTGCCTTCGCTTCGCCAGCGCAAGGAGGACATCCCCTCCCTGGTGGAGCATTTGCTGCGCCGGCTGAGCCATGGGTCCCAGCCCCGGCGCATCCATCCCGCCGCCCTGGCCCTGCTCTGCGAGTATTCCTGGCCGGGCAATGTCCGCGAGCTGGCCAATGTGCTCGAAGGGCTGGTGCTGATGGTCCCGGGGGAAGAGATCGGTGTGCAGGACTTGCCCCCGGCTCTTCGCCCCAGTCGGGACTTCGCCCTGGTGAGCGCCGAGGCCCCGCTGCCCCTCGACGAGATCGAGCGCCTGCACATCCAGCGCGCCCTGCGCTACACCGAGGGCAAGAAGGCCCCGGCCGCCCGGCTGCTCGGCATCGACATCAAGACGCTCAATAGCAAGATCCAGGGCTACGGCATCGAGCTCTGAGCGCCTCCGGCGCGGGCAAGAGCGCGTCGATGCGTGCCGCCCGCGGCGGCTCCGGAGGCGACTCAAGCCGCCGGCAAGCTGGCGGCGAGCTGGGCGCACACGCGGCTGACGTGGTGGCGCACCAGGCCGAGGGAAGTGCCTGGATCGAAAAGGAACGAGCAGACGAAGAGGGGGCTGAGTTCGCGCACCACCACCAGGTTGCCGGCGCTCTCGACCGTCAGCTGCAGGTCCCGATTCTCCGAGCCGAGGGCGTCGAGGCCCTGGCGGTTCATGCGCACCAGGTCGCCGAGGAAGACCGCGGCTTCCTCCGGAGTCAGGCCGGCATCGCGGCGCAGCCAGCTCGAGAACGGCAGGCAATCGGGCAGGGTGGTCACCACCAGGGCGCGCAGCGTCCCGATGCCCTCGACGAGGCGAGCCAGGGGATTCGAGGCCGGGCTCATGATGCCAGGCCGACCACGGTGTCGAGCGCCTGGTTCAAGCTATCGAAGTCCTCTCTGCAGGGAGTCTCGGCGGTGATGAGGCCCAGGAAGAGGAGGCTCCAGGGAGTGACGGCCGGCCGCACGAAGAGCCGCTTGCCTTCGTCGAGATCTGCGGCGAGGGGGCTTACCTCCGGCAGGCCGAGCGAGCTCGCGAGCGAGCGCCAGGCGCGAATCAGGGCGGAGCCCAGAACCGGAGTCTCGGCGATCTCGCCCCGGGCCACCAGCGGCAAGCCCTCGGCGTCGGCCACGAAGAGCCCGGCCGGCCCGAGCTCCGCTTCGAGCCAGTCCGCGAGCTGGTGCAGGGCCTCGCCGAAGGTGGCCGAGGTCGGTGCGAAGGGAGTGCGGAGGCGCGCGGCGGAGGCAGCCGGCGCCGGTGGCGGAGGCACCGTCGCGGCTTGCTGCGGGGCGCTGGCCGCGAGTTCGGCCCGGGAGGTCTCTGCATGCGAGGTGGAAGTGAAGCTCCAGCCCATCGTGGGTCGGGTCGTCTCGCCACCCGGCGCAGGCGATGCCGGCGAGAGGATTTCTACCCGCGTCAGAAGCTGCTCGAAGCTGCCGGTATCAATCCAGGAGAGGGATGGCACCGCTTCCCTCCTTTCGTTGGTCGAGGCCCAGCCGGGGCTCGAGCTCGGCGGCGAGCTGGTCGAAGACTGCCGCAGCCGGTGGTGGTCGCCGGTCCAGGAGGCCCACGGGCACACCCTCCATGCTCGCGGCGAGGAAGGCGCCGTCCCTGGGAATGGCGGTGTCGAGAATCACGTTGCCGGGCAGCAGGCGCCAGGCCTCGTGCACTACCGCGAGCGAAGCCTCCCGGCGGGATTCGACCATGGTGAGCACCACGCCGGCGAGGCTCACCGGCACGCCGGCCGCTCTGAGATCGCCCAGGGCTTCGATCATCTGGGGCAGAGAGCGCAGAGCCAGGGGTTCGGCCTGGAGGGGCAGAACCGCTGCATCGCTCGCCCGGAGAGCCCCCAGGGTGATGCCCGAGAGGCCCGAGGGGCAGTCGAAGATCATCAGGTCGTAGCCTTCGGCCTGGCCGCCCAGGCTCGAGAGGGCCTTGCCATCGGCCAGGAAGGCCATCCACTGCGGCAGCTCGGAGGCGCGGACCTTGCCCCGGGGCACCAGGGCGAGATCCCGCAGGCGAGTGGTGCGGATGGCCGCCGAGAGCGGCGCCTCGTTGCGCAGCACTTCGGCCGCGCCGAGGGCTTCCGCCGAGGCCCCGCGGATCGACGACGCCACGCCGCCTTGCGGATCGAGGTCGACCAGCAGGGTGCGCAGCCCCCGCTGGGCGAAGGCGTAGCTCAAGTTGAGGGAGAGGGTGGTCTTGCCCACTCCCCCTTTCTGGCTGGCGATGGCTAGTCTCATAACCCCCCAGGGGCTTGGCGGCCCCGACACTGGCGTGAGTGGCTGGATTCTCGGAGGGGTGGATTACAACGATGATTACGTTCGGCGCATAGGCGCGAGGGTGCAGAGCTGGCGCTCTCCAGCTCGCCGCACTTCCCGCCTCACAGCCCATCGAGGTTGCCCATCAGCAGCGTGGCTCCGGCGGGCAGGGCGAGCTCCCGGGCGAGGCCGGCGGCCGGGCCGGGGCCCCGGGGCAGGCAGCTGAGATAGCGGCCGGTGAGCACGCAGAGCTCGGCCTTGCCGTCACCGTCGAAGTCCGCCAGGGCCGGCTGGCTCGCTGCCGAACCGAAGCGGCGCGCCAGCGTTGCCCCCGTCCAGCTGCGGCAGCTCCAGAGTCCGGCTGAGTACAGGCAGAGGTCCGCGCGGCCGTCGCTGTCCACGTCCCCCAGAAGAGGCGTCGCTCCCCCCTCGCCGAAGCGCAGCTCGAGCTCGGCCGTGCCGCCGTCGTGGCCGGTGTCGCAGCCCAGGTGGCGGCCGCGGTAGAGGCAGAGATCCGCTCGCCCATCGCCGTCGACGTCACCCAGCAGGGGCACGTCTCCCGGCCTGCCAAAGCTCTCCCGGCCTTCGAGAGGTCGGCCATCGTGGTCCAGATCGCAGAGCAGCTCGCCGGCCCGGTACGAACACAGATCCGCCCGGCCATCGCCGTCGAAGTCCGCGAACAGCGGTACTCCCCCGAGTGCCCAGCCGGCCCGCTGGCCCACCTCCGGAGCCCCACCGCTGCCCCCGAGATCGCAGGCGAAATCCCCCCCGGCCAACCAACAAACCTCCAGCCCCGGCGAAGCCGCAAAGCGCCGGGCGTAGATGTCGTAGTTGCTGTCGTGTCCGGCCTGGTTGTAGCTCGCCCAGGCGGCGAAGAAGGTGCCATTTGAAGCGAAAGCCACCTTCGGGCCGATCTGGTCGTTGCACTTCTCCTGGTTGAGGTAGATCTCGTTGCCCACCGCAGTGCCATCCGCCCGATAGAGTCGGGCCTTGGCGTCCCAGTAGGTGGCCGGAGAGAAGGCCGGGTTGTAGCTCGACCAGGCCACCACGAAGTTGCCCTGGGCGTCCATGGCGACGGTTGCGTCGGTCTGGTCCGAGAGGGTGATCTGGTTCACGCGGAACTCGGGCCCGAGGGGAGTTCCGTCCGAGTCGAACCGGCGAGCGTAGACGTCCAGGAGCCCATCCTCTTCCGCGTAGCGAGCCCAGGCCACCACGAACCGCCCGTCCGGTGCAGCGGCAACCGAAGGAAGAGAATTCGCCTCTCGATTGAGAAGTCCGAGGGCAACGGCTTCTCCCAGGGGTTGACCCGAACTGGA